>CBFGXU010000152.1:0-5428 GCA_965652935.1 uncultured Nitrosomonas sp. | reverse complement strand
CGCTGGGCTTTTTGCATCAGACTGTGCAGGGGCTTGAGGTTTATTTGCGCTTGAGAAGAGGTCTTGAGGTTGCGGGGTCCGGTCGGTAATTTTTTCTTTTGCATTTTTCAATATCTCCGGTTTGGTTGGTACGGTGTTCCCGAACATGTCGCCGGATGCGGTATCAATGTTGGAAATCGTATCGTAGTAGCTCTTGATGAAATCGGCTATTTTCCGTTGCGAACGGATGTTCGCGTCCAGAACGCGCAAAATTTCTTTTGAGTCCTCGGTGAGAGGATCGCCAAACATCGAAACTTGCGCAAGGTGTTCGTCTACCGTCATGCCCGCCGCGCGGATTTTCGACAGCGTTTCGACCGCCGAAACAAGGTTTGCGCTTATGTCGAGTTCGGCCGGCAGGCGCCCTGATTTAATGTCAGCCCGCGCTTTTGCGGCGGACCCCGCAGCCTTGACCAGTGCCCCGGAAATATTGCGCAGGTCGTTATCCGTGGATTCAACCAGCCGTTCCAGTGTGGGATTGCTGCCATAGGCGGCATAGAGCATTGCATTACGAATGCGCCGTACGCCTTCCTGAGACAGGGCCCCATCCTTGTCCACCAGGGAACCCAGCTCGGCCGCGCTATACCCGCTGAGCGAATGGCGGATGTTTTGCATATTGCTGCCGGTCAAGGCGATATCGCCCGAATCCGTGATGTCCAGATTCTCAAGATTCTGCATGCGCTCAGAATCGATCTTGGCGAGTTCCAGCCCGGAATACTGCAAGCCGGTCCCGGAGTTCGAGGCTATCGCCAGTTTCCGAACATCGAACGGCTCAGTGATTCTCCGGACAAGAATGGGCTTTTTCATGCCGTCGATCTTGGCCGGGTCTATCCCCTTCCCCACCGCATCGGCCTTAAGTTGTGTCAGGTAGTCGTTGGCCGTGCCTTGGTCATACGCACGGCTTACGCCCTCGAAGCGGCCATTGCCGCCTACGATCAGGCCGTCATGCGACAGTGTTGGGGCGCCAACGTCCATCACCGGGGAGTCTGCCAACCGGCGATAGTCAGGCGCGTTGGCTATCCCCTGAATCTGAACGTCACTTGCCGCACGCGAACGGTCGCGCGGCTGATTCTTGCCTTCCTTGATGGTGGCGTTGACCGAATCTGCATCAACAATGTCCCATTGCGCGGGCAACGATGAGTTATCAGGTAGAACAACCTGAACGTCCCGCGTTTTTTGGCCCGGACTTGCGGGTTTTTGGGGCGTGGCTGGGCGCACAGGCGTTGGGGTAGGCGTGAGTACACTTGATCCCTTGCGCGTCTCCTTAGCCTTCTCAGCGCCGGTGGATATGATTTGATCGATGGTTTCAATAGGGTTTTGAGTCGCATTGGCTATGGCCGGGTCAATTCCTTCACGTTTGCGTCGGGTCAATTCCTTCTGCGCGGCTTGTTTGGCACTGGCGCCGCCGTGCTTTAGCGAGTATTCCAGGGCGCCGTTAGACATTCCGGTGACAGGATTGCCGCCGATGGTCGGGGTATCCTTTGAGGCGGGTACATTGTCAATGCCGGGGAGAATGATTGGATTTCTGGCGTAGGCTTCGGCATTCTCCCGGCGCTTCTTGTCCAGAAGAATTCTTTCTTCTGCCGTACGTTCAAATCCGGGCTTGAGTTCGGCCCTTTGAATCTGGATTTCGCTTGCATCGCCTTCTTGAGGCGCCTTTGGCTGGATGTTCCCCGCCGCGTCCCGTTCCAGTTCCACGCCTTGAGCCGTTCTGGTTTTTGGAACAGCTATGAACTTTTTAGGCTCTACCGGGTGAGGTTTTACCTCGTACTCCACGCCGGTATTATCGGTATCGGTTTTCGCCGCTGTTTCTGCCGCCGCCTTGCTATCGAATAGGCGACTCATCGCCCGCTTGTTCAGTTCCGAAGTGAACATCACTTCGCCCATGGACTGTGACAGGCCAGCCAGCGATTCAACCACGGCGTCAACAGCATTGGCCTTACCCGTGGCGGCGAACTCACCCACGTATTCGCCCACGCCCTCCCCTATGGTTTCGAGAGCGATAGCGCCGCCCGTGCGGGCAATCTTTTTGCCCAGCTTGTCGGATGCTTCCGCCGCCAGCTTCCGGGCACTGTTGACCGAAGCCATTACCGCAGGATCGGCCATCGCCGCTTTCACGGCGGCAGCGTCCGCCACGTCTACGCCCTTGTCGGCCAGCGTCTTCATGGTGGCGGTTTCAACCGCACGGCGTGATGCGCCAGTTATGAACTTGGTTGCGCCGAGCGTCAGCGCGTCAACTGTGGATACCGCCGTGCCCTTGATCGCGCCTTCACCCTTTACGCGGGATTGTTCTTCAGGACTGAATGAACCGCCGCTTGCGGCTTCCATTGCCTTGTGTCCGGTTTCCAGTCCGATGTTTGCCCCGGCCAGCCCCGCGAGCCCGCCCACGACTGAACCAACAGGACCGGCGACAGAACCGGCCAGCGCCCCGGCTCCCGCCGCGCCTAATGCCGCCGCAGAGTTCGGGATTTGTTCGGCCACCATAAGGGCGGCACCAGCGGGATTGTCTATCGCGGCAGAGCCTACCGCCTTGATCGATTCCCAAAGGCTGGGATCATCGCCCAGCCGTTTCTTGTGGTCTTCAACGGTGGCAAGGAAGGCTTCAAGCCGTGGGTCTTTGGGTGCTTCGCGTTGGGCTTTGGATGCGGCAACGACTTCCGCTTCATCGCCCTGGTACGTGTCGGCAGCGGCCCCGAGCGCCCGCATGGTGCTCTTAGCGCCCTCCTTGATTGTGCCCAGCGCTCCTAGCGGCTTGGTCGCTTGCTGCTTTGATTCAGCCTTTGCCCGCGACGGCGTATTGACGAACTCCTGAATACGCTTGAGCGTTGCATCGGATACCCGCTTACGCTGGCCGGTTTTGGCCGGGGTAGACCGGGGAGATTCTTCTTCCGGTATCAGCGTGCGCGCTTCGTCCTCGTCGTCGTCTTCGGGTATGAGACTGTCCATGTATTAGCCTTTTAGTGCGCCCTTGGACGAATGTTTTTCCACAATGGCGCGTATTTTTCGTTCGAGTTCTTCTTTGTCTTTATCGGTATGGTTTACTGCATACCTCTCTTTGTGCAGCTTTTTCAAGTCACGTACGGCCTCAGCGTCGAACCTTACGGCATCAATTTCCTTCTCTTCTCGGGTTGGTTCTTTCTTTGCTGCTAATGCAGCGGGGTTAGGTTTTGCAGGTGCATTATTATGCGTGGACGCATTATTTGTCAATTGCGAAGACGCATTATTTTCTGTGGGCACATCGAGTTTGAAACGGCGTAACAGGCTGGCGGTCGCCGCCGCCTTTTCTTGCGGCGTGCCATCGATAGGGAATCGCAGCATTTCATCGGTAAGCTTGTGATGATCGCGGTGATCAAGTTCCTCTCCGGTTTCATCCTCGATCATCGATTGAATCCGCGCGGTCGCGTCGTCGTATGCGCCCCGCAATTCCGGGTCTATTTCGCCGTCCCTTGTCGCCTTCATATCGAAACGCTTATCGCGCCGGGATATGGCTTGCTCAATGGATTTGTCAGATGAGCGAGAGGCTTTAAGACCACCAGCCGGCGCACGATCTTTCGCCCTGGCGGTCGCCCGGTATGCTTCGGCCCTTGCCC
The DNA here is from genome assembly GCA_965652935.1 of uncultured Nitrosomonas sp. Lineage (GTDB taxonomy): Bacteria > Pseudomonadota > Gammaproteobacteria > Burkholderiales > Nitrosomonadaceae > Nitrosomonas. The sequence continues at coordinate 1,802 of CBFGXU010000152.1, read as the reverse complement.
CAAGTGTTCCTACTTCGGCCTTAGTTGTTAAATCGTCGTTATCTTGCTTGCGTTCTTTCAGTTTGAATTCCCGCTCGTCCAGATCGGCCTTGCGCTGGGCGATTTGTTTTGCCTGAAGCATTTCATAGGCTTTTTCCGGGTTGGCGCTCATGAACAGATCGCTGGCGCTTATCTCTCGCTCTTTGCCGCCGATATTGACCTTCCATGTGTGTTCCTTGCCTTCAACCGGCGTCATTCCGCCGCGCACATCCATACCGTTCTGCCTGAGAACATCGGCCGCCGCATCGCCGTCGCCGCTTGCGAGCATGCCGAGTGCCTTGGTCCAGCCCGTTTTTGTTGCGGTGTGGACTTGATTCAAAAATTGGATGCCCATGCCGCCCTGGTTGTTGGCAAAGGCAATCGCCGCCATGCGGTTAAGTTTCTCGGGGTTGGAAAAAGCATCGCCGCTTAATACCTGCTTTTGGATGTATTCGCCCGGTGACATATCCGATTGTTGCGGTTGGGGTATGGCGGAACGCAATGAGCCCGCAACATTGGACGGCGTACCGGAGATTGGCATAGCCCCGCCAAGACCGGCAGCCGAAGGCGTGTCCGCGCCGGTTGGCGCACCAAAACCGGGAGCATTAGGATTCGTAGGCGAACCGCCCCGCGCGGCTGGCGGGTTCCAGCCCAATTCCTTTGCCCATTGCTCAGTCATATTTCTGACTTCGCCCGCTTCGCGCATTTTCAGTGCATGCGATTCCTGTTCCCGCGCATCAGCAGCAGCGGCCCGCTCATCGGCCGCGTCTCTTGATTTGATGGATTTGTGAAGGGCGTACATCTGCATGCCCTGATTCAACCCCTCCGCCAACCCTCCCGCGAATCCCCTAGTCATTTGTTCTCTCCGTTAAGCGCCTCTACAAGCGCATTGTTCAAGGCGTTCTTGCGTTGCAAGTAAGCCTTGTAAAACTCCGGGTATCTGCGCCGCGTGAATGAAACCAAATCCCGTGTTTCATCTGCATACGCGGTGCAGTCGTAGCAGTCCAATGATGAATGCTGGATCAAATAAAAATGGGGAGGGACACTCATCTTTGTTTCGAGGTATTCCAATACCTGATCCCTCGTCCAGTCCTCGATTGGATGCAGTCTCACCATGCCTTCGATTACATCGCCGTTGCGAGACGTTGCCCGGTGTATGTCGTTATTACGCTGACCGTAAACAATCTCATCGGCCCTAAGCTCTTTTGCTATTTGGAGAAGTGGCAAGGCAAGGTTCTCGAAACAGCACGCCATGTAACTCTGCACCATGACCGGCTTAGGTCCGGTGATCATTTGTCCGGCCCGAGTCCAGTTGACCGGAACGACATCGGCCGGCATGCCCTCACGCGCGTTCTGACCGTCTCGGTCGGTTCTTAAAACGACTACCGGGACAATGGTTTCCGCGTACTTGATCATTTCCAGTGTTTCGGGAAAAGTCTTTCCGGCGTCAACATAGATTGCACAGTCAAGGGTGTCTCGCATCAGGTGCAGGCAAGCCATTGAGTCTTTGCCCCCGGATAGCGCGAGAACGCGCATCAGAACATCGCCCCGGCCATGCCCAATGTACCGACAAGCTGGCCGATCCCGGCAGATGCTTCGCCTTGCATTTGTGCGCCTTGCAATTGACCCTGATAGAGACCCAAGCCAATGTTAGCCGCAGATGCATTCGCGTTCGTGGCCCCGCCGAACCACTGTTGCGCGGCCAGTTGATTCGCGTTGTTCATCTGGTTTCCGGCGCCGATGTTGCCTACTGCCGAATTCCCGGCGTTCAATGCCGCGCTATC
>CBFGXU010000151.1:0-5482 GCA_965652935.1 uncultured Nitrosomonas sp. | reverse complement strand
TCTCTTTGATTAAGAGAAAGCACTTAAGATTAACCATTAAGTAATGGATTTGGCGGATTTGACTCCTCGACTCTTCCCTGATTCTTCAGTTAAAAAACTCTTATAATCGAATTTTTGTTACTGTTCATCAGATTCAAATAGAAGCGAAGTTGGATAAGTTACGGCTCTTTCGAGGATGATTCTGCTTAAATCAGATTCTCCAGCGAATTATTGCGAGTTTGTTTCTTGGGAAGAGAGGAAATAGTAAGGACAACCTTGAGGCTGTCAATTTCATGACCGGGCTTAAGAATCAGTTCTACTTTTCCAAATGATGTGTTGAGCGAGACGGGCTTCTGCTGCGATATCGCATTTACCAGTTCTGAAGGAATAGGTTTTGCCATGGCTTTAAATAAAGATACCGCTGCTGAATTAAGGCGTGAGAATGCTTGAGTGCGTTCCTTTGCATTATTGATGTTGATCTTGAGGCGAATGTCGTTGGCTTGACTTGGATTCGTGCCATGAACATAAAATGCAATGTTGTTTTCCATCCCATTAGAACCGGCTGTACCAAAAGGGATGAGTGTAGTCGTACACGACCATGCTCCCGGTACCGACTTATTGGGTTTCCAGCCTTGCGTACGTAATCCCTCTGAAACTAAAGCTGAGCAGAGCCGTTGCGGGTGCCCAAAAAAATCATTGGCTGCGGCAACGTGAAATGAGATTGCATACAAGAGGATGAGTGCTACGATTTTACTCATGACATATCTCCCGGTGCCGAATGAGAACGAGATAAACTGTAAATTAAAATACAATCTTTGACAAATAATTAAATATAAATTGCCAAATCCAATACGGTTTATAAGCCCTCAATCAGTGCAAATGGTTTTTGATAGATGCTGGAAAATAGAGTTGGGTGTAAAACCGAACCAATCCTGAGATTCTGCATGATGAGCACCAATCACAGCATTGAAAGCTTTTTTGTCCGGATACAACAGCAGGGTGAGCGATCGTGCTTTACCAAGTGAACAATCAAATTCATACAATGACTTAACCGCAAGATAGCCGCCTTTTTGCTTCTCATCGTAGCTGGACAATATCCAGATCTTCCTGAATTGACCATTTTTTTGCGTGGTTTGTGGATCAAAATAGTGGGTTTCACCTTGCTTGGCAGCGGAATCTATAGCAGTCCATTGGGCGTGCACAGGTTTGATTACCATGAGCAGGAAAATTAACTGTAAACACCTTCTCATCACTCACTCCCTTTTAAGTAATTTGCTACGCCGATATCACTTGTTCAGAATTCTTCAAACCGCTAGGTAATCAGTACAAATTTCATGGTTTTGCTGCAGAGTGTGATGAAAGTAGCAACCATTTAATCTGAAATAGTTCCAACTGCTCGTGTTTTCAACTATTCTTAGCATCTATCCGATCTATTGCAAAGGTTCACTTCAGTTGTTCAATGAAATCACATAAATAATGTGCTTGTAATTTTGATTATATTGGAATACCAGCAGATTTTATACAGACATTCCTCACACTTTGATTGACTGCAAGGACTCTTGCGTTCAATAAATTTTCTAATTGATACTATTATTTATAGCTTTGTGAATATCCTTAATCTGGAGTGAATATATGGAAGAATTAAATCAAGCCTGGATCATGTTAAAGCTCGGCGGAATTATCATTGTGCCGCTGTCTTTACTGGCAGTAATTGCTCTGGCAATTATGCTTGAAAAAGCGTTTATTTATTGGCGCTATGCACGTCTGTCCAGCGATTTGCTAAATCTGGTGGAAACATATGGCTTTAAATGGGATGACTTGGAGAAAATACTTTCCGGGTTGGATAAACGCCATTATTACAAGCGTTTCTTTGAAGTGGTGATTTCCAACCGGCATAAACCGGCATGGTGGACAGAGTCCCGCGCTGCCGATGAAGCGCAAATCATTGAAGAATCACTGGGGCGACGGCTCTGGGCCTTGGAAACCATTGTAACCGCCGCACCCCTGCTTGGCTTGGTAGGAACGGTGATTGGTATGATGCGCGCCTTCCAGGTCATTGGCAGCGAAGGTTTGGTTAATCCGACTGCCGTCACGGGTGGTGTTGCAGAAGCGTTGATCGCAACGGTGGTGGGTCTGGCGATTGCGTTGGTAGCCTTATTTGGATTTAATTATTTCTCCCGCCTACAGTCGCTAACCATGGATGAAATGGAACGACTGGGCACACGATTGATCGATCATATCCGGCTGGATCAACAGGACAATTCCCATGAAGCTTCGTAAATCTCGCTCTATCCAGAAAGGCAAAATCGAAATCATTCCGATGATTGACGTGATGTTTTTCTTGCTAGCCACATTCATGCTGGCTTCTTTATCGATGCAGAATCTGGATTCGTTACAGGTCAACCTGCCTGAAGGAGAAGCTGAGAAGCTCAGTGCTGAGAAACCTGTGACGCTGACGTTGACCAAGGACAGTAAAATCTATATCAATCAAACGTCAGTTACGCTGGATACGCTGGCAGCGACCCTCAAGCCGTTACTTCCGGATTCCAAGCAGAAATTGATCGTGTCCGCAGATAATGAAGCGCCGCAAGGTATTGTCGTGCAGGCAATGCTGCGCGCCCGATCCGCCGGTGCTCAGCATTTTCTGATTGCGGTCAAACATAAATAGCGAACGGAGCAATGGCAAGCCCCAGATCGACAGAGATTCGCCTATGGTGGCCATTGCCACTGGCTACGCTTGTCTGGTTGCTGATTGTTTGGGGCGTAGGATTCTTTTTGTCTTTACCGGAGGTCGAGCCTCCACCTCCTCCAATCGCTGCCAGCTTTATCGATTTAAGCGAAACGGAGGATGCCAAGAACTCACTACCTGCTTCTCCACCAACTGCGCCAACGCCACCTCAGGAGAAGCCCATAGCCGTAGAAGCAGAGCCGAAGCCGGCGCCCAAATTGCCACCGCTTCCCGCTCAAAGTCCGCCATCGCGCTCACAGCCCAAACCTAAAGCGGCTGAGAAGCCCAGCAAGCCTGCGCCAACCCAACCTGCTAAAGAAAAAGCCATCACCAAAGCGCCACCTAAAACGGCTCCAGATGCGCCAATGGATCTCTCAGATTATATCAATCAGGCCAAAGCGCGCCGCCGTGCGGCAGAAGGAATTTTTGATAGTCAAGAAAGCGTGGCCAGTGCTACACCACCACAACCCTCTGCCGATGAAATCCGCATGGCGAATGTCAGAAGAAATTTGCAAATGCCCGGTACCAGCGGCATATTTCAGATCCTCCGCATCGGTCCGCGCACGGCGGAATTTTCATTTCGTGCCTGGACTACCGGTCAAAGCAATCCACGTTTGCAAACGATCCAAGTCGATGCGGGGCCGGATGGCGATATTGAGCGCGCCATCGTTCGCCGCATGATCCAGTTGATTCGTCAGTATTACAAGGAAGATTTCAATTGGGAATCTCATCGTTTGCACCGTGTTGTCGTTTTGTCGGCGCGGGAAAAGGATACAGCGGGACTTGAAGATTTTCTGATACGCGAGTTTTTTATGACGCCGCCACCTTAGCAGAATCTCGATTAATCAAGACCGGGAATCTGGAATTCATCCTGATCAACGGATAGTCCGGCACGACTAAAGAATTCTTCATTCAATTTTGAAACGGGAATATCCTGGCATTCCAGATGGGTAATTAATTGGCTATTTTTCTCAACTGCAACACCGTCTTTTGCGCCCCAGCCCTTACCAATCGCGGTATACACAACATAATGGTATTGTTCCTTGATAAAGCGCAGATAAGCGCCGCCACCGCCGGCAAATATCAGGGTGCGTGCTTGGATATATGGCGATGATTGGATTGATGCTGTCAAAGGCGGAAATGCCAGTTCGAGCGCGTCTTTTTCTCCAAACCGGTACTGCAGATAACCATTGCTGGAGGAGAAATCATGGGATGCACACACCGAAACCATCTTCTTGCCCAGTGAGCAGGAAAATACAATCTGCTCCTGCTGCTGGCAATGCGACTCCGCTGTCCCGGCTGCCCTGGCTGGTACAGAAACCAGACCTATCAGGACGATGATGCAGGTGACAGTTTTCAAGTTAACAACGCATAATAATGTTTGAAATGCTTGATACGATCATCGAGCCCATGGAGGCCACCGTTCACTTTTTTGGTTATTTTTGCTACCACTTCATCGCTTGATCCTTCATCAGCCAATACATTGAGCGAACGCATATACCAGAACCAAGCGGCTGACAGTAGCGGATATTTAGTGGCGACCAAATCAGGATGACTGACAATATCATCATCGATGCTTTGTGCAAATGCGCGGTAATTATCTTTACCCGTCAATTGAATATAACCTCTGCCGCGATACTGATAGCCTTCTTTGCTGGCTTCATCGCCATTGCCCATTCTGTTGCCATAAATTCGTGACGCGATTTTCTCAGGTTGGCGCGCATAACTATCCGCCAGGTCGTCAGGAAAATATTTGGGAAACACTTGCTTCAATCGATCAGCGGAATAATTTAATTTTTCTTCCAAAGCTGTAAACTCTGCGCTTTCATGCGCACATTGCGCCAGAAAATGCGCCAGGCGCAATGGAGTATTAATATTAAACTTCTCTCCACAATCGCGAATTTGATCGAGTACGGTATCCGGAATATGGGTTTTCAATTTATCAATTGATGACATCATAGTTCCTCCAATGATTTGACGCAGTGAAATATCTTGCCAAAATAATTGAAGCATGAATTTCAATAATATAATAACAATTTTTAAATTCCCAATTTTCTATGGCCACGATTAAACCGCTTCCCGAGTTATTGATCAATCAGATCGCTGCCGGTGAGGTGATCGAGCGTCCCGCCTCAGCGCTCAAGGAAATTCTGGAAAATAGTGTTGATGCGGGTGCAAAAAAGATTACCGTGCAGCTCCTGCAAGGCGGCGTCAAACAGATTCGCGTCATCGATAATGGCCTGGGAATCGCCAAGGATGAGTTGCTGTTGGCGCTGACACGCCATAGCACCAGTAAAATTAGCAGACTGGAAGATCTGCAAAAAATCACCAGTCTGGGTTTTCGTGGCGAGGCGCTGGCCAGTATCGCGGCGGTATCAAGGTTGACTTTGGCCAGCCGTCAATCCGGTCAAGATCATGCCTGGCAGATCCAAATGGACGGAAAATCTATCCTGCAACTTATCCCTTCTTCATTGCCAACAGGAACAATGCTGGACGTTAACGACTTATATTTCAATATTCCCGCCAGGCGTAAGTTTCTGAAATCAGAAACTACCGAGTTTGCGCACTGCGATGAAATACTCAAACGTATTGCGCTGTCTCAATCCGGCATTGAATTTGTTTTGCAACATAACGGTAAAATGCGCCGCCAGTTACGTGCTGCAAATCCAGCGCAAAGAATTATTTCAATATTGGGGGAAGAATTTGGTCAAACCGCTGCACTGGTTGACGAGCAATCAGCCGATATGCGCTTACATGGCATGGTGGCGTTGCCGG
>CBFGXU010000150.1:0-5532 GCA_965652935.1 uncultured Nitrosomonas sp. | reverse complement strand
AACAGATACTATGACTCATCAATATTATCGTTTATTTCAGCTGTTATTACCTGATCTGAAATTATTCAACTCAATTAATCTGGACGCGATCCTGGCTCCAGATTGCTAATCAGCGGCGCTTCTTGTAAAAAACTTCGTCCTCGTAAACGTCGCCACAATACTCTAATGATGAATACCGGATTACCCAGTATGTAGCGCACAAACATCCTTCTCGGTTCCATCACGAATCGAAATAACCATTCCAGGCCTAGTTCACGCATTCGTTGTGGTGCACGTGGCATTATGCCGGAATAAAAGTCAAACAATGCCCCTACACCAAGCAAAGCGGAAGCCTGTAATTTGTGCGCATTACGAGCAATCCAAAATTCCTGCATAGGTACTCCCAGCGCCACAAAAAGGATTTGCGCCCCACTCTCGTTGATGGCCTTGATTATTTCCGCCTCATTGTCTACGTTAAAGTAACCATCATGAGTCCAAACAATGTTTAAATCAGGAAATTGACGCTTCATATTTTCTGCACAACGTTGCGCAATGCCAGGACGGGCACCGAGCAGTGCTAATCTAATTCCCGATGCTGCAGCATCACGGCAGATTAATGGAAACAGATCGGTACCATTGACATTGTCCTTCAACAAGCAGCCAGCCAATCTGGAAGTCAGTCGCATACCACTGCCATCTGCAAATAATAAAACATCTTCATCCTGTAATACGCGTAGATAGTTCGCATTTACAGCGGCTATATTAATACAATGAGCGTTGACGAAATAAATCTGACGCCGTATACCTGAGTTGACATCGTGAATAATATTCACACTCGCATTGGTTAGCGTTGTATCTTCTATATTCAGTCCGAATAAAGAAATATGACCCATGGTTATTCATCACCTCGACAAAGGCGCCGTTCATAGTTGCATAATGTTTCATAATTGTCACTTACTAAGAATCGCATCGTAAACACGAGCCACCCCCTGCGCCATACTGTGATCCGAGAAATTCGCCACCTGTAATCGATAAGCATCTTCACGTAGGGCGCGCCAATCATGCTTATTATTCATCAGATCTGCCAGTACAACAGCCAATTGTTCCGCATCTCCCGGCGCTGTCATTAATCCTGTGTGTCCATGTTCTAATACTTCGGGAATACCCTCCACAACGGATGCCACGACTGGCACCCCTGTCGCCATTGCCTCCAGGATTACCATGGGCATACCTTCACCAAAAAGACTGGGTAAAACCAAGACATCCATTTTTGCAAACTCAGCATTCACATCCTGAGCAAAACCAACCCAGTCAATAGCATCTGCTATACCTAAGCGTACAGCCATCTCTTTGATAGTTCTTTCATATTCGACAGTTTCAAAGGGGCCCACTGCTCGCAGACGTACAGCCTGTCCCTGTTGGCATAGATTTGCCAAAGCCTGAATCAGCACTTCCATGCCTTTACGTGGGCGGAACAGTGCTACACTGCCAATCACCCACTCTGAAGCAGGCGCACCACGATCCGACAAAGGACCAGGCGTTACTACGCCATTGGCTACAATCGTAATTTTATTCTGCGCCCATCCCTGTTTCTTCAGATAGGCTTCAAGGCTTTGCGATACCGGAATCAATTGTGCAACACCGATGAGACTCAACCGCTCCATCATTGCATTCATCCAGTTGCGCCAAGAACTTTCTGTATCACGTGTAGTAGGGCTATGCACATGATGGATCATCGGCACACCAGCCAGCCAAGCCGCTATCCGCCCCACCAAGGCGGCACGTGGCGTATGTGTATGCAGCAAAGCATAACCCTGCTGTTTCACGATGCGCGCGATTTTCCAGGCTGGCGCCAAATCAAACTTGGATTGCATGGGCACCCCAAACAATGGCACGGTGGAATTCCGGCATGCGGAAAACTTGGCTGGCTTCACGCAGGCAAAACCCACCTCATAACCATAATCTGGCAAACGCAGAGCCAGAACATCCTGCACTCGTTCGGCACCTGAGAAAAATTCTCCGTTGATAACATGCATAACCTTTATTTTTTCTTTGCTGATATTCATGTTACCTATCCTAAAATAAGCAGTATCACCCTAAACCTATCTGCGTTGCCGCTTCGGCGTTAAAAACAGGCTCATAATGCTCATTTATTAAGCATAAACTGCGCTTTTTCACCCGTTTTTGCCTTGCATCGGCTGCCTCGAATACGTTTTCCATTGGCCTGCTAATAGAATTAATATGAAACCAGTTACCTATTTCACAAGTATCAAACACATACATAAAATGCTTTGTACTTTATCACTTCAATGTTGCTTTTTTTATTAATCCAGAAATTTAAAATACCTGAAATTGAAGGTTTTCATGCTTTATCTGCATCGCTATCAGCTTCTGCGCGCAAAAACTGCAAAGAAACGGGCGCGGCGACCCAGTCCTTTGTCTAGTAACGCCATATCAAATTGGTTCAGCGGCTTAACAAGCATCAGCCCACCTCCATAAATAAGCAGAACTAAAGCCAGTGCCCACCATGGGCCAAATTCAAATTCAATCGCCCAGCCAACAAATGCTAGTAGTAGCGCCAAACCCAGGCCGCGGGAGATGCCCACCCAGTCTAACTCCATATACCCAGCCTGACGATTAAGCCAGAGTAAAGTCAGGCTATTCAACAACCATACACTCAGCACGGTCCCGCTAGCGACCCCGATCAACCCCCATTTCGAACCAACAAAAACCGCAAGCGGTGTCATTATAGAAAGCAAGCTAAAGTGCCTTAGCTGGCGAGTATACGGAAATATTTGCATGACCATGCTAACCAGCTGGCCTTGGCTGGTAGCTCCCAAACCCAATAACATGATTAACATAACCATCCCTGCATCCGCAAAACGTCCACTGCTAGCCACCATAATAAGCAAATCACCCGCAACACTTATCGTTACCATACAGGCAGCAATAATAAGCAGATTGCTCTTCCACAGCAGCGCCAAACCTTTCTTAACCACATCAATTTCTCCAGCTGCGTAGCGAGAAATTAGCATGGGACGAATAACATTCGCCAGTAGCTTGGCTGGTAAATAGCGACCGATAATCATTAGTAATTGTTGTAGAAAAGCAAACATGCCTGCTGCTTCTAGCCCCAGAGTACGTGCCACAAGAATGCGCAATGCACCAAAGCTGGCAATAGCCCGAAGCAGATTAACACCTATCATGTTCCAGGCAAAATTGAATATTTCGTGCGTACTTACTCTAAAATCTCCTGTACCAGGCAAAGTGCGCAATTTTCGCATCAAAAAAAACTCGGCTAATAAAAAACACATCAGGGAAACAGCCAGATCTACCCAAAGCAGCTGTTCCAAAGTCAGATTGCCAGCAATTAGGAGAATGGCTACACCAGCCAAGCGACCTAATGGCATAAAGGCGCTAATTAATTGAGACCAGCGCTGTTCCAGGAGACATTCCAGCATTTCCGAAGCATAGCGAAAACCGATAACGGTGATGATAAGCCCCACTGCGAGCAAGGTGGCCTCCTGCTGCTGCATACTGAAGCCCATCCAGGCAGCAATATCAGGCCAGAAGATGGCAATTAGCATTGCCCAAAATACGATAATGGAAAGTCGAATTAGAGTCATCCAACGAACAAACCATATCAAAACACCCGGAGCTCCTCGCTCTGCCAATTCAGGCAAAAAGCGTCGCACTGCTTCCAGCATACCAAACGAGCTCAGCGGCACCATCATCTCTACCATTCCCCACAGAACCATGTAGATGCCATAGTCTGCTGGTACTAATAAACGCACAAGCCAAAGGGTTAAAATGAAAGAAGCTACCGCCTGCGCAGTTCGTCCCAGCAAAAAATACTGAACCGCCTTGCGAAAACGTTTACCTGAATAGAGATTGGAATTTTTCAAATCATTTACCCAAGTAATTCTTGATATTTTGACTCCACCAGGTCGGCAATCGCATCATATGTACGGTGTGCTCGTACCCACGCTGGTCCTTTTGCTGCCATCATTCGCGCACGCTCAGGATCATCTAGTAAATGACAGATTTCATCAGCAAAAGCTTGTTCACTCCATGGAATACATTTTCCAACACCGCTCGCTTCCATCACTTGGCATTGCTCAGGAAGCTCATTTGCAACAATGCTCTTGGCCATAGCCATATATTCTATTAGTTTGGTCGGAGATGAAACCTGAAAAATGGAAATGGGAGCTATTGCAGACAAGCAGATATCGGCGCGTTTCACTAGCTCCCAGGCTTGTTCCCGAGGTAGAAAGCCTGTCACGGTAACGGCAGCTGACAACCCCAATCGAGAGGCTTCTCTTTCCACTGCCTGGCGGTCGCTGGATAGTTGGCCATCGCCCACATATAATAGACGAGCATCGGGATAGCGCGAACGTACCCGCTGAAGTACGCGCACCAGCATCTCTGATTGACGTAACTGCATAATAGTCCCAAGATGGAGTAATACAGGCGCTTTTGTATTCGGTGCAACAGCATCTTCAGATTTCCCTACCTGGTCAGTTCGAATACCCATCGGAACCGCCGTCATCTTAGAGAGTGGAATACCATGTTGCGCTACATCCTTCTTCATCCATTCGCTCTGCACAAAAATATGATCCGCCCGCGGCAAGATAATTTTGTAGAGTAAAATCCGGATAATTTGCCCTTTCAGCCTAACTAAGTAATGATGAGGCACGAGCCGATTACAGGCTTGATATAATTTGGATTCTGCAAATGGATAGGACATCCAATAAATAAAACGAGCATTTGTCAAGCGGGCCGCCACCCAAGCAATCAAACTAGCAAAAAATTTGTCGCGTACCTGAATTACATCGTATTGACCTTTGATGGCAATCGACAGAATCATAAAATCTCCCCACATATCTAATAGATTATTCAGCATTCGACCCAACAATCCCTTATATCTGCTACGTGATGAAAGATACACGGTATTACCAAGCCAATTTGTTGGGGAAGATAAGCTAAGCGCTTCTGGCCCTCGTTGCATTAACCAATCGATCTGATGAGCTCGCATCGACATCTGCTTGGCAAATAACTCCACTACGTCTGTCCGAAATGGCGGAAAACGATCCTCTACAATATAAAACATCTTCATGGTAATTTTCTGCTAACTCACAATCAGGTAAGCATTTGGTATATTTATTTCCATGATTCGTAGTTCATATGTATACGCCAATAATAAGCTGCAATAATTATCCCATTAATTAACAAGGAACTAGATGAATCCAGATGAATAGAGATTAAAAAATATCCGACGAGACGCCTAATTTATTAGCAAGGCAAGTTCGTCAAGCTGTTCCTTCCAGCAGTTCTTTTGATTTTTCAAACAAATAAAGCCCAAAGTTTACCGATACGCTGTTGAGCTTAGCAAGCCGTCTTTGGGTAAAACTGCAAAATAATTCGATTCCAGAATGTAAAAATGCCCATCCTGAAAAACTCCTCAGCGCCAGGGTATCGAAAAAATTTTTGTTAATATATAAACTTATAGGAACCAAGCTATTGTAACCCTTCTGTTGAAAATGTGATGTCATA
>CBFGXU010000149.1:0-5561 GCA_965652935.1 uncultured Nitrosomonas sp. | reverse complement strand
TGAGGGTAGACCGCAAGCCGTAGCCACATGGGATTACATTCCAAGTAGTGTTAGAGATGCTATGGCTGAACTAAAACATGCAGTAGTAAGTGGAGAAATGATAGGAGGCAAAGTTATTCATATAGAAAGCCTAGTGCTAAATGTAGCAACTGGTGACAGCACGCAAATTAACATTAATGGTATGGATTTGGAGAAAATGCCGGCTGATCTACAAGAAAAGCTTCTTGCGATAAGAGAGGCTCTTAATAAAAAAATAAAATAGTTATACACATATCATCCATGATACCTATCATTCATGATACTTATTCATATTCCATATCTATCATCCAAGATACCTATTTGGTAGAAATAGGTATCTTCCATGAGACCCTAACTAGATTTTTTATATATTAAAAACAGAGTGGAATTTAAAACCATTTTTAAATAAAAATTTAAATATCTGGATGAGTCATTTATGACAAAAATAATAAGCCTCATTCAAATTAAAGGAGGTGTTGGAAAATCAACTATCACAACTAACCTAGTGGGTTTAATGGAAAGCAACAAGAAAGTTGCGCTCATTGATTGTGATATCCCTCAAACCACTGCGGCAGCTTGGTCAGCAATCAGAGAAGGAAAGACAACAGCAGAAATAGCAGTCGATCACCTACAGCTAGTAGATTTAATAAAAAGGTTTAATGAGGAATACGATTTTATATTAATAGATGCACCTCCTAGGATCGCAGAGATTACAAAAGTATCTTTAATACTAAGTGATTTATGTTTAGTACCTCTAGGTGCTAGTGCAGCTGAAATATGGGCCACATCAGATCTACTTAAAATCATAAATGCTGCAAAAGCACATAAACCAGAAATTGATGTAAGGATTATTTGGAACAAGTTTAGAGCCTCTACCCGTTCAGCACAGGAATTATCAAAAGTAGTATATGAAGAACTACGCTTAAAAGAACTCAATACAAAATTGGGTTATCGAGTAGCTTACTCTGAAGCATTGGCTAGAGGGATGACTGTAATTGAGTGGAATGACAAAGCAGCAAAAGCTGAAATGCTATCTCTAGGAAAGGAGCTTCAGGAATTATTAAAAATCAAATTCATGAAGGATTAATTTAATGAAAGAAAGAACGATTACAAAACCTGTTTTAAATACCGCTCAAGCGCTTAAATTCGCTACAGAAGCGATTAAAACAGAAAATACAGAGGATATTATAGGTAAAGAAAGGATCGCTTCTCCTGAAGCGATTAAAGAGGTCGTTCAGAATAGAGTTTTCTTTGCTCCGAAAGGTGATAAAAGACTCACTATTAATCTCAGAAAAGATTTGCACAAGAAGTTAAAAATTGTTGCGATCGAGAAAGGAATAACAGTAGGAGAAATTATCGAACATTTAGTAGAAGAGCATCTTTGATAATAGAATTTCACCTGTCATTTCATTCATTCTAAATCCTTTGCACCGACTTCCTGTGCTCTTACAAAGAGAATGTTAAACTTTCCACCCTGAATTTCACCTTTTTGCTGATATTTTTTTATTACAGTGTATGGGTTCAACAATAGTACGAAGCTATATTCCCCAGCTGCTCCTTCTCTAACCTCAATAAATCCTAAACTTACAAGATTCTTCATTCTACTTTTCCAAGTAGACACCGCTCTTTGTCCTGTGAAACCAGACTCAGCTGCCATTTCATCCTGGCTTTTAATTTCTATAATTGATTCATCAAATACCCGACACCACAAGCTAAAGTACACCATAGAGACTGGTTTTGATTTCTCAGCCAGGTTATCCATGATTTGGAATATAAGAGGCATTGTTCTAGGAAGCGTTGTATATCCATCATTTATTTTTCTACTCCATAGAACGCTAGGATCTAATTCTCCCCAGAGTTGTGTACGTAAAGCCATTTTCTTTGAATGTATTCTTTTTGCACTACTTTCAGTTTGTTTTTTATTCAAATTTAGCATATCGAATTCCTAAAAATAATAAAGTACCCCGCCGCAAGCGGTAAGGAATTAAAAATAAGGTCAGCTTAAAGGAAAAATTTGGAGGTTTTTCCAAGTCACTCATCCAATTTCAAAGCAGGGTTGGACGCTGCAACTCAGTATGAGATAACCAGCTAACTTAAACGAGATTATGTGATATTTTTTATTATAAATCAATGACTTAATAGTTTACTTAACATTCACAAGATAAATAATTTAGATACTATTATAGCATTGAGTTGTATTTTTTAATCAAAACTCAAATATTGAGTTGTAATTTAAATTACAATTTAAACAAATTATGTTATTGAAAACAATTGGTTATTGATAAGCTGTGGTGCTCACTGTGCTCGCTGTTCTCTGTTGTGCTCGGTGTGCTCATTGTGCTCATGGGATTGTTAAGGGGCACCCCCCCACTTTTAAAGAAAAAAGTTTGAAATATTTCTAGCTTCTAGCTGGAGAATGTAGCGATTTACTAAGCTCTCAGATTCATCGAAAACCGGAATAAATTCATTTGTTCTTTTTTGTACTGTAAGTCTTTGAATTTCCCAAATTTCATGATCTATTTCTTCTATAAAACCGCTTTGACTTTTCGCAGGAAGTACCAAGGCGCTCCGCGCTGCCGGTCGCAGCTTCGCCCGCGCCCTTTGCAGCACACGCGCTCATGAACAGAAATACGTGTAAAAATACATACACAATTAAACACATAAACACCAACACCAACACACACGCATTCGATAGCCGGTATTACCTTATCGACTATCAAACAAGGTTAGGAACTGTCAAACAAGACCTTTCCCTGCTAAACAAAAAAGGAAAGCGTTGAACGAAGCGCGGTATTGTTTAGCAGAATGGCAGGGTGGTTAACAATGGAAGGAAAGAAAAGAAGCTAGCCAAAAAGACCCGCGACGCTAACTCAAGAACTCCTACGTTTTACTTCGTAAAGCCTCGAAGCCTCCTTTTGAGATTAGCTGCTAGAGTAAAGGATAATCACATCTGTTTATCACAAACTAAATTTTAAACAAAACCTTACCAATTAAAATAACTTTTCAAAGTTGCAAGTTTTGTGCAATTTGTGGGGTATCATTTGACTTCAAGAGTACCTCACTAACATTGGCAAGTAATGAACACATCCACCAAGAAAACCAGAAAAAAAGCCGAAGACCCCACCCCGGATCTGCTCGAAAGCATCAAGAAGACAACCATCATTTCGCTTTTCTCGGACGATGATCTTTTCGATCTGCTTGTCCTGAAGGGCGGCAATGCCATGGATATTGTCCACAAGGTCAGCTCACGCGCGTCGGTTGATATCGATCTTTCGGTAGACCATAACTTTAACTACGACTCAGTATCGCGAAAGCTAGAAAAAGCCATCCATGATGGATTTGCCGCAAAAGGCTATCTGGCTTTCGATATTAAGATGACCATCAAGCCCGGAAAAATGCCCCACGAACTGGCCTCGTTTTGGGGTGGATACTTGGTCGAATTCAAGCTGATTTCGCTCGCACGCGCCGCAGAAATCAAGCATCACCTGGAAACGATGCGCCGGGAAGCCATCATGCTTGGCCAAGGATCCAAGTTCACCATTGACATTAGCTCCCATGAATACACCGAGGGCAAGCAGTCGCATGATCTCGATGGCTACACCATCTATGTCTACTCACCTGAAATGATCGTCTGCGAGAAGCTGCGCGCCATTTGCCAGCAAATGCCGGAATACGCCGGAATCATCAAGCGCAAGGGGTTGGGTAAGTCGCGGGCGCGCGACTTCATCGACATCGAAGTTCTGGTCGATAAATTCAACATCGATTTGAGCAACGCCAGGCTCAAGCATCTGGTCGAGCAAATGTTCTCAATCAAGAGAGTGCCGCTCGCCCTGTTGAGCAAGATTCCGGAAACACGGGATTTTCATGCGCTCAGCTACCCAGAAGTCCGCGCCGCAATGAAACCCGGTATCGAAGTACATTCGTTTGATTACTACTTCGATTTCGTTAACACGCATCTCCAGAAACTAAAAACTCTCTGGAACGTGTAGCCGCCACTCGCGGTAGTAGGTGGTTTTGTCGAGTCCGTGCGTGAGGTAGAAATCGCGTACCATCGGCTTCCTACGGAAGATGTCGAGCAACGACGCCTTGTACCCCGCTCGCTCCAGGTAGTAACCAATGGCCTGGTGGTAGGGATAGCCGAAGCGCATTTTATTGAGCATCGCGGACATCTTGTTCACTGCCAGCTTGTCCTTTGCATTTTCAAATGCCTTAGCCACTTCTGCCACCCCCCCCGCATAGAAGGGACGGGTCACGATATCGATCATGGTCCGCTCTAGATCGGTATAACGGATTGGCAAATTTCGTTCATTACCGTCATTAAAAGTGCCGTCAATAATGCCCAGTCCTTTGTGATAGGCACTTTGCAGCATCACGACGCGGCATTGATCTGCAGGCAGATCAATCTCGTTCTTGGAGACACGAGGAGGCTTTTTGAAAGCCTGGTCGATAGCATCTTGCTCGTACACAGCATCTTTATCATGACCAAACCCTAAACTGCGCAGCTTTTCCTGATTGAGGTAAATAGTCTTGGGAGTCTGCTCTGTGAGGCCATGAATACGCAGCGCCGTGTAGTGGCTGTAAAAACCGCGATCCACTAGGCCGACAAGCGTTTCGAGCAAAGGCACCTTGCCCCAGGTGTAGCCGATGAGCTCACGTTGCGGAAATGGAAAACGAACGGACAGCAATTCTGTTTTGCTGATCAGGAAAGCAATGAACTCGCGCAGCGTGGTGTTTTGCGCCAGACGCCAGGATTGCCGATTCTGCTTGAACACGATTGCAATATCCATCGCACGCAAAACACGCTGCTTATTGGCGAACGTATCCTCAATATCGGCCTTGGAAATTTGGAGTCGACTTAGCCTAGCCAATGTGTAATCCCACAGTAAAGTGTATAATCATCTTTATGGCATATATGCCATAAAGATTACCATAACTTTGAAAGCAAATCAAGCGACCGTATATGAACAAAATCAGTTTGTTATGCATTAATTGCAGTTGATAAAAAAGGAAACATAGTCTATGCTATGCACCATATATGGTGCATAGCACCAGGTAATACTAAATACAATTAAGAGTAGTTTAATTAAGATACATATGTATGTATGCAATATTGATCGTGCATAATCGCATACATATCAGGCCAATAACCAAAGATGGTAGAGGGCAGGATGAAAGAAAAAGAACAGGCAGAGTTATTCCGAGCTGAAACTACTTGGTTTCATGTTTTTAAGGACATGATAGACAGTGGCGATATGGCAAGACTTGATGGGAGCGCAATCAAAGTCTATCTAGTGATTAAATCTTATACCAATTTTTCAACAGGTAGAGCATTTCCAGCAATCGAGCTAATCGCTGAAAAATCTGGATTAAGCAAGATACAAGTCATGCGCTGTTTAAAGAACTTGGAGAAGACAGAATATATAACTAAAAGTAAATCGGGTAGGCACAATGTTTACACCTTACGCGAGAAAGTCAGCATCAAAGATGCTGAGGGTAGACCGCAAGCCGTAGCCACATGGGATTACATTCCAAGTAGTGTTAGA
>CBFGXU010000148.1:0-5684 GCA_965652935.1 uncultured Nitrosomonas sp. | reverse complement strand
AAGTATTAATTTCTAGAAAATATTTTGAAAGAATTAAAGCGAATATTGTCTATCTATTCAGTATTCTGATGAAGTGCAAAAAGCTTATAATTTATTATAGGTAATCAATATGTATGTGATTTTATATTCTATTTAATAATTATTATTACAGATTTCAAAAATTACAGGTTTCAAAAGCTTCTTATTTAATTGTCGTATCGCTGCAAAATGATTATATGATTCTTAATGAATTGTCTTATTGTATTTAAAGCAATGGAAAGTAAGAGTGCATTGAGTTGTTTTATTATGTTTATAATTATAAAGGAAAAGGCTTATGGCATTAGCATATAATAAACGGATAAAATTGATGGGGCTGGCGCTTATTTCCATTTGGGCTTTTTCTGCCTGTGATAATAAACCCATAGAGAAAAAGCCTGGACAAGCATTAGCTAGTGTTAATGGCCAGGAAATTACTACACTCCAACTTAATGATGAAATAAGGCGTGCTGGTGTTCGTGCTGATCAGTATGAAGATGCCAGCAAAAAATTGTTGGAGTCGCTGATTGCTCGCCAATTAATAGTAGATGAAGCTATACGTAACAAACTTGATCGGACCCCTGAGGTCATGCAGGCCCGTGAGCGAGCTAATGCACAAATTATTGCGCAAGCATACTTGCAAGGTATAGTAAATAAAGTGGCTAAACCAACGCAAGCCGAGGTTGATGAGTATTACCAAAAGCACCCAGAGTATTTCGCGCAACGCAAGCAATTTGATTTGACGGTAGTGCGCATTGCTTCTAAGGATTTTAGCAAGGAACTAAAAACAATCATCGATAGCGCTAAGTCTCTTGATGAAGTTACAGCCTGGCTTGATAAACGTAATGTCCAATATTTCCGTAATCTGACATCGCGTAATACTACGGATTTGCCCTCTGAAATGATGGCTATGATGTTAGAGAAAGGTAAGAATCATATTTTTATCATCAATGAGCAAGAGAATAGTCTCTTGATCTCCATCAATACAATAAAAGATAATCCGATCACAGCGGTTGCAGCTGCACCACAGATTGAAAGATACTTGACTAATCAGAAGTACAAACAAGCGACTGATGCAGAAATTGATCGCTTGCGCTCAGCAGCAAAAATAGAATATCTTAACGCTAAAGCACCAGTATCAAACACAGAAAGATCAACTTCCCAATCAACAATGATTATTCCTGATGTAACAAGTAACTTAAGTTTACCCGAGTCAGTTTCAGAAGGTTCTATTGAACGTGGTATCATGGGTTTAAAATAAAAGCAGATTTGTAAGGGTTATTTTTATCAAACCAATATGATGTGATGCGAATTTAATGAATTATGTAAATGGGTGTTTGTTATGAATAAAGCAAAGCTATTGTTGATATTGATTTTTACAGTCCTGTGGATGGCTTGTATTGGTAGTGCAGTTGCTGCAAAGCCTAAGGAAAGTGTAATAGGACCAGGAGATACACTAAAAATATTTGTTTATGGACATCCTGATCTTACTACTGAAACGAAAGTAAGTGAAACAGGGAATATAACATTTCCGTTGTTGGGTGAAGTGTCAGTGAGTGGATTAACTCCTTCTGCTGCTGAAAGAAAGATAGTAAATCTATTGGAAAGCCGAGATTTCATCCGTAAACCCCAAGTAAATATCTTTGCTGCCTCGCTGCAAAGCCAAATGGTATCGGTACTCGGTTATGTTCGTAATCAAGGGCGTTATCCCATCGAGGGTCAGCGTAGCTTAACTGATATTCTTGCTATGGCAGGTGGCGTCATTCCTGAGGGAGGAGAGGTAGTTACTTTAATTCGCTCTGATGGGAATAAGCCTATCAAGGAAGTGATTGACGTTTTGGAAATGATTCGTTCTAGTGATCTCAGCCGAAATTTGGCGGTGCGTAGCGATGATCTTATTTATGTCGAACGAGCTCCGCGGTTTTATATCTATGGTGAAGTGCAGCGTGCCGGGGCTTACAGGCTTGAACGAAACATGACGGTGATACAGGCATTGTCAGTAGGGGGAGGATTAACTCAGCGAGGCACTGAGCGTGGATTGCGGATTCAGCGTCGCGATGCGGAAGGCAATTTACAAGTACTGACTGTCAATTCGAGTGATTTGGTTCAGCCTGATGATGTGATATATATCAAGGAAAGCTTATTTTGATATTTTCCTCAAAAACTCTTTGTTCTTTTTTTTGCGAAGAAATTGCTGTTACTAAATACTGTCACTAAACCAAGTAAGATGAGATTTTAAACATGAATTACTCTCGATTTCTTCTGATCATACTGGCTCGTCGCAAGATTATTCTACTTACACTTTTTGTGACCGTATTGACCACTCTGGTTGTCAGTTTGTTATTACCGAAAAGTTACAAATCAACTGCAACGTTAGTATTGACTCATAAAGGGCCCGATCCAGTGACAGGAGTTATGCTGTCTGCACAACAGATCACAGGCCATATGGCTACTCAGTTAGATGTCATTAAGAGCTCCAAAACTGCATTAATGGTGATAGATCAGCTCAAACTTGATCAGAGTGAAATTGTAAAACGGAATTATGAGGACAGCAGTACTAATATGGAATTACGTGACTGGTTGGCTGCTTTTCTTCTTAGAAATTTGAGTGTCGAAACCTCACGTGATAGCAGTGTGATCAGGATAAATTTCAAGAGTACAGATCCTGAATTTGCTTCAATCATTGCTAATGCCTTTGCAAATGCTTATCAGGAGGTAAGTATTCGTCTCACAGTGGAGCCTTCGCAAAAGGCTGCGGTGTACTTTACCGATCAGTTAAACGTGCTGCGTGAGAGACTGGAAACGGCCCAGAAAAAATTAACATCGTACCAGCATGAAAAAGGAATTATTGATGCAGATTTTCGTCTCGATGTTGAAACAAGACGATTAAATGATCTCTCTAGTCAATTAGTAGTTACTCAAGCGGAATTAATAGGAGCAGCATCAGAAAAAGGTAACAATCCTCGTGGTAATGAAACTCAAAGTATTGCTAGCAATACAACGATTAACAATCTTAAAATTAGTTTATCCCAAGCTGAATCTAAGTTTTCTGAAATTTCTCAAAAGCTGGGTCGCAATCACCCCAGCTACGCCGCAGCAAGAGCTGAAGTGGAAAAGCTGCGATCCGAGCTTAATAAGCATATCAAAAACACTACACAAGACGCGATTAGTCAGGAAGCTGAGATTCGTGCAGCACTTGAAGAGCAAAAAGCTAAGGTGCTTTCTCTTAACCGTGCGAGAGACGAACTTCATCTCCTCGTTAGAGAAGTTGAAGGTGCTCAACAAGCCTATAACAATGCCATGCAGCGTTTAAATCAGACTACTCTTGAAGGTCAGTCTAATTTATCTAGTGTTTCTATCCTTGATACGGCAAAGACGCCAGATCAACCAGATAGCCCTAAGATTTGGCTGAATATGGTCTTATCATTATTTCTAGGAACCTTGTTGGGGCTGGGAGTTGGTTTACTTGCAGAAATGATTGATCAGCGCGTGCGCTCGGCAGAAGATTTAGTCGATGTACTCCAGGCACCTGTTCTTGGTGTAGTAAAGTGGGGAGCACCAGAACAAAAGGGTTTACCACTGCCTTGGCCACGTTTGATGAGAAGAATCAGCCTAAGTCTAAAATAGGAAAAGAAAATGAATACCCCTGGCTCCTCAGAAAATAAGAAACTTAGCGATTCTGCCTCTATTAGCACGAATACATCTGCTATTCGCAAGTTTAGTATAGGTCATATTCTCCTCGATATGGGGAAAATTACCCCAATTGAAGCAGAGCGTATATTGCATTTGCAAAAAGAGACCGGTCTGCGTTTTGGTGATGCTGCACTAAAATTGGGCCTGATCACTGAGGCAGATATTCAGTTAGTATTGGCACAGCAGTTTGATTATCCTTATTTATTACCGGGGCAGGGAAATCATCCGCCAGAGCTAGTGGTTGCTTATCAGCCATTCGGTACTCAAGTTGAAGTTTTCCGTGCTGTGCGCAGCCAATTAATGTTACGCTGGTTTACTTCGGGGCATAAAGCATTGGCAGTTGTTAGTTATAATCCTGATGATGGGTTAAGCCTTTTTACGGCTAATCTCGCAGTAGTATTTTCACAGCTTGGAGAAAGAACATTGCTAGTTGATGCGAATTTACGTTGTCCGCAACAACATGAAATTTTTAATTTAAAAAATAAGCATGGTTTATCTGATGTTCTTGCCGATCGAGCTAATATTTTTGAGGTAATTTCCAAGATAGAATCTTTTGTTGATTTATCTGTTTTACCAGCAGGAACTCTTCCACCTAACCCCTTAGAGCTTCTTAACCGTAATTCATTTGACGAGCTAAATGATCAGCTTGCAAGCCAGTTTGACGTTATTCTTTATGATACCCTGGCTTTCTCAAGTGGTGTTGACGCATTAGCCATTGCTGCTCGTACAGATGGCGTATTAATAGTTGCACATAAGAACAATACTCGTTTGAGTGATATCAATGCTATGAATGAGCAACTTAAATATAGTGGCAGTGAAGTAGTGGGCTCTGTTCTAATTGATTTTTAAAATTATTTGGCCATGTCTTTATTATCCAGACCATACATTTCAAGTTCAGTGATATCAGAATGGCCTGTTCTACTGGGGTTATTTGCTTTATACATACCTACTTTCTATGATCTTTTTAATGGTTTGTGGGCTACCGAAGAGCAGGCACATGGGCCAATTATTTTATTTCTTTCACTCTGGCTCATCTATCGGCAATGGCCAGAAATGATAAAAAAAAGCGAAAGTAAACCCACTTCAGTTTGGGGATGGATATTCTTTTTTATAGCTCTTCTACTTTATATTATTGGTCGTTCTCAGCAGATACTAGTATTCGAAATGGGTTCTTTTATCATAGCATTAGTAGCAATATTACTTATTAAACGGAGTAGTAGTGCGCTGAAGGCTATGTGGTTCCCAATTTTTTTCTTACTGTTTATGATTCCGCTACCTGGTCAGTTAGTTAGTTTACTAACAATGCCCATGAAGATGGCTGTTTCATATGTAGCAGAGCATATTTTATTTTGGGCGAATTATCCAATAGCACGGAACGGAGTTATCCTTCAGATTGGACCGTATCAGCTTCTGGTGGCAGATGCCTGTGCTGGGTTACAGACATTGCTAACATTAGAAGCGCTAGGATTATTTTATCTGAATCTGGTTCATCACACTTCAGTTTTTAGAAATGTGACATTGGCCATTCTCATAGTACCGATTTCTTTTACTGCCAACGTTATTCGCGTTATCGTGCTTACACTGATTACCTATCATTATGGCGATGCTGCGGGGCAGGGTTTTTTACATGGATTTGCAGGAATGGTTTTATTCATCAGTGCATTAATGTTAATTCTTGGTGTGGATATGTTATTGCAATATTTTGCAAGAACACAACCGATAAATATTCCACATCTTAATAATGGCTAGTCTGTCTGCGCAGTCATATATAAACCTCGCATATCACGATAAAAATTGCCCAAGTGAATAAATTTTGGTTCTTGCCTGTAGTATTAATTTCACTGCCCAAAGAAATTTTATTTGTGAAATTCTCTCAAGTTGATTGAGGATATGATTTTGAGAAATCCACAGAAAACTGAGGAAGACTGGTTCAAGATGGTGTGACGATAAATTGCGTGATCTATTTTGTTATGTTG
>CBFGXU010000147.1:0-5713 GCA_965652935.1 uncultured Nitrosomonas sp. | reverse complement strand
GTCAGACAGATCAGTCCGCGGCCATGGGTGGCCATAAAATTGATGGCCTCCGGTGTCACAAAATCAGCGGCTAGGACCAGATCCCCTTCATTTTCCCGATCTTCTTCATCGACAAGAATGACCATTTTGCCGCATTTAAGGTCGGCAATAATGTCCTGGATGGCGCTGATCGTCATGACTGTTTAATCCCATTGATAAATTTAAGCATTTAAATTTAATAATCGTGCCACATAACGCGCCAACATGTCTGTTTCGAGATTCACACGCATACCCGGCGCAAGTTCGTTCAAAGTCGTCATTGCCAGTGTATGCGGAATCAGATTGATGGAAAACTCATCACCGTCAATCTGATTAACCGTCAGACTCACGCCATTGACTGTAATTGAACCTTTGTAGGTAAGGTATCGCAGTAATGATGCCGGTGCTTTAATGGTCAGTAAAAAACTCTCGCCTGCCGGTTCAAATTTAACCACCGTTCCACTGGCATCCACATGCCCGCTCACCAGATGTCCGCCCAATCGGTCGGACAATCGCATCGCCTTTTCCAGATTAACACGTGCACCGATTTGATCCAGTCCCTGCGTACAGTTTAAGGTTTCCTGCGAAACATTCACCGTAAAGAGGCCATTTACTAATGTAGTGACTGTCAAACAAGCTCCATTCACAGCAATACTATCGCCTGGTTTAACATCGCTCAAGTCCAAATTGCCCGGAAAAATACTTAAACACAGCCCACAATTCTTATTATTTTCTATCGGACGAATTTGCCTGATTTCCCCAATGGCTTCTATGATTCCAGTAAACATTACACCATTTCCTATGGCTTTTTATGACAGGGATAATATTGCAGGCATAGCCGGGAATCAAGAATGCTTTCAACAGCCAATTTAGGACGATCTGCTAGATATTGAAATGTATTGAAAATAAAATATCGTGTTCCGGCAAGTATACTCCGATGTATCCCCAATCAATAAATATCCTGGAATTCTAAGTATCTGCCAGTCTTTTAGCCACTGACTGCTCCTAGATATGCTTATTTATCAGTGCCAATCGGACGTCCGAAGCGTGATGAATTAAGTGATATGTCGGCACGCGCCCAGGCTTTTTTGAAGCGTGCCTCAATGAGCGCTGCCTGATCATCCTTCTGTTGTGCACGCAAGGCTTGCATCAATCCATACAGTGCCCATCCGTTGTTGCGATTGCGCCGCAGATCTTCCCAGTAAACCGTTTCCGCTTCGGCAGGCTGTCCTGATTCCAGCAGGATAGCGCCCAGCGCCAGCCGCGGCGGTAGGTGAAACTCTGAGGGTTCTGTATATATCAGGGAATCTTCCAGGCGAACTGCTTTTTCAAGGTGTGCAATGGCCTGATCGAACTGGCCGCGTGCTGCAGCGATTTCGCCGGAAAGTACCTCCGGTGCGGCGTTCAGCACCGTGCTGGAGGTATTTTTCGAAAGAAGAGGATGGTTTAGTGATGGGTCTTTCATGATCTTACGCAATGCTGACAATTCCTGCTCAGCTTGTTGCAATTGCTGTGTTGCAACGAATGCAAGACCGCGCACATAATGCCAGCTTCCAGTTAAAAATGGACTGGTCAACGGCGGCGCCGGCTCTGCAAGAATTTCCTTCCAGTGCCCGAACCGGGCGAGGGCCCAATAAGGTGTCACACGGAAAATTGCTGTCAGTGGAAGTGCTTTGAGCACTTCATCGTCAATTTTGCTGGCAGCCTCTCTTGCAGATTTGATGGCAATCTTGCTTTGGCCATCCATCGTGGCCGCGAACCAGAGAAAATGAATGTTGTGCGGGTAGTACACCATCGGATATAAGCCTTGCGCATGGCACTGCGTAATATAATTTTCGTCTGCCGCGATTGCCAGTTGATTGCTCTTCATGGAATCGGCATAACGGCCGACCCGCTGATAAATATGTGATGCCATATGGATCATGTGGCCTGCTGCCGGCATTAATTTCAGCAGCGTATCGGCTGCTTGCTCTGCCCGCTCGGGTATACTGGTCGGTTCTATCAGGTGAATATACATATGTAACGCACCGGGGTGCGTCGGATGACGCCTCAATACTTCTTCGGTGAGCGCGACGATTTCAGCCGTGCCCTCATAGGGCGTGCCATCCAGCATCCAATAACCCCAGGGCCGCAGATCCATCATGGATTCGACGTACAGCATGGCAATATCCGGATCGTCCGGAAAACGCTGATGCACTTCTCGCATTGCCTGCGCATAAGCCTTATCATTCGTTGTCCGGTGCTCGGCTTTTCCCGAGTAGCGCGTTTCAAGCGCATTGATAAGCGCTTGTTCTCTTGGTGAAGCGTTCATCATCAGTGACTTGGCTTTTTGTACCAATTCTAGAGCCTGTGGCTCTTCGTTCGGCTCCATCATCGCGTTGATATTAGGACCGAGCACGATCGCCTGGCCCCAGTAAGCCATCGCGAGCCCGGGATCGAGTCGTGCTGCCTCACGGAACGCACGCCGCGCTTCGGCATGGTTGAATGCGTACGCAAGATTAAGACCCTGGTTAATGTATTGTTGTGCTAATGGATTTTGAGTACTGACTGGAAATGTATGCATACCCAGGTTATGCAGTTTGGGGGCGAGCTGACCGTCCGATACCGGTTTACGTGCTGCCTCGGATTGCACAAAATGCTGATGACTCTCTTTTGATTCTGCTGAAGTCTCAGGTTTTCTGGTCGCGGTTAATGTTTCAGTCGCAGCGAATGATCCGGAAATGCCTGTAACGACCAGGATCAGAATGAATATTCTGGAATGAATAGCTTGAGATTGCATAAGCGTTACCTCTGAAATTTCTTGAGCAATAGAAACTTTCCCTTTCTCTTCTATTCGGCTGTGGTTGGATCAATGACGGATCTGATTTGAGAAATACGATGGGCTGGAAATTCGCCTTGTTCAGCATGCGTCCGGATAGAGGCTTCGTCGGGTGCAATGTAGAGGCAATAGACTTTATCGTCCGTTACATAACTTTCCAGCCACTGGATGCGTGGACCCATGCGGTTCAGGATGTTGCATGATTTCTGTGAAATGGCTTGCAGATCTTGCTGGCTAAGTGAACCTGCGCCGGGAATTTCGCGTTCGATAATATATTTTGGCATTTCATTTCTCCTGTAGTATTGACTAAAACATGACCGGTCGTCTATTTTATGAAAGCAAAAATTAAGCTTTAAAATAATCTTCCAGCAAAGTATGGCAACATTGTTTAATCGGGGCGGCTGATTTTTCTATTTTCATTCGCAATAAAGCCCCTTGCCAGGTATTTACCAGCAAATCAGCCATTTCCTCAGCTGTCTTGTCTTTTCTTACCGTACCTTGCTGCTGGGCCCTGGCTAATCCAGATTGCAATAAATTCCGATAGGTTCTAACTGCCGATTGAAGGGATTCATGACAAGCATGGCTGTTATTGCCGATTTCCCCCATCAGATTGCCGAGCAGACAACCTCCATTAAACGCGTTCTTTTCAAGCTCTTCAATGAGCTCGTCAAAATAACGCCTGATTGCACCCAGCGCATCCGTGTCGGATGTGTTTAAGTGTACAGATAATTGCGTAATAAACGGATGGATATAATGCTGAATGACTTCGGCGCAGAAATCGTCTTTACTCGCAAAGTAATTATAAAAAGAACCTTTG
Organism: uncultured Nitrosomonas sp.; assembly: GCA_965652935.1. Lineage (GTDB taxonomy): Bacteria > Pseudomonadota > Gammaproteobacteria > Burkholderiales > Nitrosomonadaceae > Nitrosomonas. The sequence goes on along the minus strand of CBFGXU010000147.1, from coordinate 2,060 downwards.
GGAACGTTGACTGCATCCAGAATCTCCTGTAGTCCGGTACCGTGATAGCCTTGGGTTATAAACAAGGCAACCCCTTGGTTCAGCAGGTTTTCTCTATTCAGTTCTTTTTGGGTTGATTTAGGCATTTGTTTATAATACGACCGGTTGTCTTGAATGTCAAGAAAATCCTCTCCAAGCTTTTTTGCAGCTCTATCTATACATTAGATGATATATGGGCGCGCCCAACACGATTCGAACGTGCGACCCCCGCCTTCGGAGGGCGGTACTCTATCCAGCTGAGCTATGGGCGCTTTGATGAAGATTTGATGCCGTTTATCGGCTGACAGGATATCTGCTTTTAAAGTTTTCGTCCAACTTAGATCGATTTGGGAATATGATTGGCAAACTTTATACTGGCCAGATAACCTTACAATTCAATAGGAAATTTTTAAACTACTCCGGTGGTTTTGTTTCAGCTTCTGACAAGGCGGGAAAAATTTTAACAGTTTTTACCACCCGGTTTTTGGTTTGAATGATTTCCATGGGATAACCAGCAATATTGAGCCCTATTCCTGCTTCCGGGATATCCTGAAAATGTTCCAGTATCAGGCCATTCAAGGTTTTTGGTCCATCCAATGGAAACTGGAAATCGAGCTTGCGATTTAATTCACGCAACAATGTGCTACCTTCGACAATCACGCTGCCATCTTCCTGCTTCAGAAACGTGCTGGTTTGCGTGGGTGCGTGGGTCGTAAACTCTCCAATAATTTCTTCGATAATATCTTCCAGCGTAACCAAGCCCATCCATTCACCATATTCATCAACCACCAAGCCAACTCTCTGCTGATTTTCCTGAAATAGCTGCAATTGAGAAAATAAGGGTGTACCGGATGGGATAAAATAGGGCTCACGCATCACAGCTTCAAGCGTTTCTGCTGTTATTTTGCCATTTTGCATTTGATTCAATACCTTGCGCACATGAACAATGCCTACAATATTATCCATGCGCTCACGATAGATGGGTAAGCGCGTGTGATGACAAGTCAATAACTGCGCATGGATCACCTCATCATCCGCATCCATATCAATTGCTTCAATCTGACTGCGCGGCACAATGACATCATCCACCGTGATGGTTTCTAGATCAAACAAATTCAGCAGCATACTTTGATGCTTATGCTGTATAAAATGCCCGCCTTCCAATACTAAGGTTTTAAGTTCTTCCGTACTTATTTTTTGTTCGAGTTCACCTTTTTCGGGCTGCAATCGGAACAGGATCAGCAGTCCCCGGACAAACAAATTAATGAACCATACGACGGGGTAACAAAGGATTAATAAGGGAGTCAGCACATAACTGGCTGTCAACGCAATACGCTCTGGATAGGCAGCGGCGATGACTTTTGGAGTAATTTCACTGAACACCAGGATGGCAAAAGTAACGGCTATCGTGCCAATGAACAGTGCAAAATCATCATGAGCAAAAAACTTAGCAATAATGACAGCTACCAGCGTTGCAGAGGCTGTGTTAAGTAAATTATTGCCTAGTAAAATGACCCCGAGTAATCGATCTGTGTTTTCGAGCAACTTCACAGTCCAGCGGGCGCCACGATGGCCTTGCTTCGCGAGATGCCGCAAGCGATAACGGTTAATCGCCATCATGCTGGTCTCAGATAGGGAGAAGAAACCGGATAGAATTAACAAGAACACCAATGCAATCAGCATGATGTGCAGCGGCATGTCTTCCAAAGAACACCTTTATAATATGATGAAATGTTAAAAAACAGACAATAACCCATATTCTAGAACTACAAGTATATATATTTTGGATGCAAGGGGAGGTTTGTCAACTGCAAAATGTTCATTGAGCAACCCCTATTGTCGCAGACTTACCTGATATTCTTGGCTTTGGTATTAAAACCCATGCGTGTGATGTGAACAAAACCTTTGCCAGTGTGCGGTCTGAGTCAATCAAATGCTGGCAGCCACGAATTCTAGAGAGCATGACATGGATATTGCGTGATGATTTCACGATCACAAACAGTGGTAATTAGTAAGCTCTTAATTTTTCATCATGTTCCGCC
>CBFGXU010000146.1:0-5723 GCA_965652935.1 uncultured Nitrosomonas sp. | reverse complement strand
AATGTGTGTCATGGATATTCGCAGTATGAACAACGACCTTGATCAGATCGCCTAGCGTATCAACCACGATATGACGTATATCGACTCTCTGCTTTTTGTGAGATTTTTTTGATCTGGCTTAGCTGAAACACTTGTTGAGCGGGACAAAGCGCATATTCGGGCGCGTTACGGCCGTATTTACAAGGGCTTTTGGATGAACTTGGATTGCTGCGGATCTTTTGTGGTAGGCGCGATTGGATTCGAACCAACGACCCCCACCATGTCAAGGTGGTGCTCTAACCAACTGAGCTACGCGCCTGGGAAGAACGGATTTTAACCGAAACAGCCAGCCGGTACAATTGATAGATGCGCTAGACAGATAAAATAGTGATTGATGCGGTGTATTGTTCAATCGAAACTTACTGCAAACAGTCAGCATTCTTTCTCAGAGCACGCCGTGCATAGTAGGAGAAACCCACCACACTGCGTTGTTCCCGAAGAATCCAATCATGTGCTTCCCGCCCCAAATCAGGATCAATAGGCTGAATCTTGCCTGCAGCGGCTGCGAGTAAATGCATGCGTGCCGCTCTCTCAAAAGCAATGGATAAAATACAGGCTTCTTCAATGCTCGGGCAGGCAACCAGCAATCCATGATGTGCTAACAGCAAGGCGCGTTTGCTACCAATCGCCTTCGAAATCAGCTCACCTTCTTCGTTACCTACCGGTACACCCGGCCACTTAGGCAAGAAAGCCACATCGTCATACAGCACACAATTATCCATATGTGATATTTCCAGCGGTATCTCCAACATACTGAGTGCTGCAGTGTGCACAGCATGGGTATGAATAATGCACTGAACATCCGGTCTGGCGCGATACAGCCAGGAATGAAAACGATTGGCCGGGTTTGCCATGCCGTCGCCCTGGAGAACTTCCAAATCTTCATTAACAAGCAAGAGATTGCTCGCGCAAATTTCGTCAAAACCCAGACCCAGTCTTTGCGTCAAATAAGTTCCTGGTTTCTCACCACGCGTCGTGATCTGCCCTGCCAATCCAGAATCATGCCCATTATCAAACAGAATCCGGCAAGTCAGCGCCAGTTTCTGTGCCTGTGTGTAATGGGTACCTTGCAGGTGCCTATCCATCTGGACGAAGGATTGTTTAATCAACTGGTCTTTATCCAGATTAAAAGTTTTATTGTTCATTGCTCTCTCGCTGGGTGAACTTCATAAAAGGTGAACAGCAACACTTCCTTCTCAAATTCAAAACTCATCCTGGCTGGAGACAAATCGTTCTATCTCGCGCCGGTTACGTTTGGTAGGTCGACCTTTGGTAAAAAATGGCTGTGGTTGCGCTTTTAAGCGGGCAGCCAGTATTTCCCGCTGCTCCCGGCTTTCATCCGTTTCACTATAAAGCTGCTGCGCCTGCGTTGCAGAACCCCGCTTGTTGGATAATGCTAATACCTTAATTCCGTATTGATAATTGCCGATACGGATCGTTAGCATGTCTCCTACTGCAACTACCTTGGCAGGTTTTATTCGCTGATCATTCAAAGTAACTCGCCCACGCTCGACCGCTTCAGCCGCCAACGAGCGCGTTTTAAAAAAACGCGCTGCGAACAACCATTTATCGATACGATATTTTTCTGGATTATCATAAGGTTGCATATTTAAACTCTCACAACCAATCATATAACACTTGTTACCTCACCGAAGCCGCTCGAGAACAGGACTACATTACACAAACGCTTTAAACTCGTCAATTGGCGAAAAATATCAAATTGCCCAGCGTTAGTGGAAGCACTACGTTTCAATACTCAGCACCCGGCGAATTTCATCAGTCTTAAAGCCCAGCGCCATCGGGCGGCGCACATGAGGCAAAGCCACTACGTCATACAGTTCCTCAACCACCCCTTCCATACGCAGCCAATGCACCGCATCGCCGGTGCGCAAATCAATTACCTGCACACCACAGCGTGCCTCAGCATTGCGGGATTTTAGGTTGACATCCAAGGCCAAACCACTAAACGTTTTATTGTGACGAGGTTTGGACAAGCCTACCAGAGCGAAATCACCATGAAAGCTTAAGCCGCGCATATAGCCTGGACAAAAACACAGCGATTCAAAACGCCCTGTCTCAAGATCGACATAACCGAAATCCCCTGTACCGGAATTAAGCAGCCACAACCGGCCGTTATACCAACGCGGCGAATGCGGCATGGATAGGCCGGTGCAAACAATCTCATTGCGCTTCACATCGATGACTATACCACCATTGGTACGATGCTCACGCCAACCATCAGCCACATCAGATTGACTCACAGCGGTGACATAAGCCGGCTGACCATCCTTCATCGCCAAACCATTCAGGTGACAACGGTCTTCGGCCGCCAGTTTGCTGATAAAAAAGGGTTGCCATAGCGGCTTAAAGCTGTGCGTTTCGCTCAATGTCGCCAGACAGCCAAACAAAGTATTGACGAACACCAACCGGCCATCGCTATCCACTGCCATATCGTGAATATCCAGATCTCCGGTGGTATAACCTACTTGTGGCACATACAACCGATCGTAACCGTCTTGCTGTTGCCCGGCTTCTAATACGTTTTCGAAGCGCCAAACTTGATACAGGCTGCTCATATACAGGCCATTCTGTGTCGAACACAAACCCATACAGCGATTAAAACTGCGCTCGAACACCGAAAGCCCATTGTCAGGTTTAAGACCGATAAAGTACAGCTTGCCAATCTGGTAGGTTGTCAACGCAATAGCAAGACGCTGCTCGGCCAACCAGGACAGCATTTGGCGTGAAGTCGTGATTTCCAAGGTCGGTGCGGCAGTCTCATGGTTATCCATTAAGTTTTTGCTCTTTAAACGATGAAGTCTTTCCTAACCAAAAACAAAATCTGTCGTCACATTCGCTCCGACCAACAAAACCGCATCCCCCTGGGAGTAAATGTGAAAATATCCATTGGAATCAATACCTTCGTCTGTCCAGCCGCTACTAAGTCCTACAATACGATCGCCGGCATTGCCATGCACTTTCAAGACGTTCGTGGTATCCGACAGGTTGAGCAAGTCTGCTGTCGTTAAGGTCAAGGTGTTATCCCCAGTACCGGATAGGCAAATAGTTTCAATGCCACTGATTTTATCACCATAGCTTGCCAGATTCAGATCCAAACCCTTTCCCGTTAAGTGCAGCACGTCGTTACCAGCTCCCCCATCCGCAAATTGGAAATCAAAGTCAAATACCCAGATATTGTCACTACCAGCGCCGCCATCAAACACATCTGCACCACCGCGGCCGATCATTGTGTCATTGCCATCACCCGTTTCAAAATGCTCTGCTGCCGACGTACCTCTGAAACTATCATCTTCGGGTGTACCTTGATAAGTCACCTCACCTGTAAAATTACTACTGCCAAATATCACGTAACTAGCACCCGAGTTGCTGCCATTAACATCAGCACCAGGGGCACCAACAATCAAATCATCAAAACCATCGCCGTTGACATCCCCCGCGCTGCTGATCGAATCACCTAAATTATCATGCTCCGCCACCCCATCCAGTCGAAAACCGGCGCTACTATCTAAACTGGATAAATCCATTGCAGCACCAAAACCGGAAGCCTTGCCAAATAGGATGTAACTGGCTCCCGAGTTTATGCCATTCGAATCGACGCCGGAAGCACCCACAATCACATCGTCAAAACCGTCGCCGTTGACATCCCCCGCACTACTCACCGAATGGCTCCAGGCGCTATACGCCAATTCACCATCCAAACGGAAGCCATTGCTGCCATCCAGGCTAGATAAGTCGAACGCGGCACTAAAACCGGAAGCCTGGCCGAATACTATATAACTGATCCCGTTCAAGCTGGCACTCGAAGCGCCTACAATCATATCGTCAAAACCGTCGCCGTTGACATCCCCGGCACTACTGACCGAATGGCCGGCAGCACCATACGCGAGTAATTCTCCATCCAGGCGAAATCCATTGCTGCCATCAAGGCTGGATAAATCCATTGCAGCACCAAAACCGGAAGCCTTGCCAAATACCACATAACTGGCACCGAAGCCGCTACTGTAGTCGTACGGATTTATCTGGCGAGCACCTACAATCAAATCGCCAAAACCATCGCCGTTAACGTCCCCTGCGTTGCTCACTGAATAACCTAAATGATCACCTAATTCCCCATCCAGTCGAAAGCCGTTGCTGCCGTCGAGGCTGGATAAATCCATTGCAGCACCAAAACCGGAAGCCTTGCCAAATACGATATAGCTATTACCAGATCTGCTGTATTCGTCCTCCGGTGTCAAGGCAAATGGATCAGGAGCGCCAATAATTAAATCATCAAAACCATCCCCGTTGACATCCCCCGCACTGCTGACCGAATGGCCCGAAGCACTATATGCCAATTTTCCTTCCAGACGAAAACCGTTCCTGTCATCCATACTGGATAAATCCAGTATGGCACCAAAACCGGAAGCCTTGCCAAACACAATGTAACTGGCACCGGAACCACTACTGTAGCTGTAACTGTAATTGTAGCCGCTCGGATCTGTAAGGCGGGCACCTACAATCAAATCATCAAAACCATCTCCGTTGACGTCTCCGGCATTGCTCACCGATCTGCCCAATCGGTCATACGTCGACGCGCCAGCCAGCCGAAAACCGTTAGTGCCATCGAGGCTGGATAAATCCAGCGCAGCAGCATAACCCGTAGCTTTACCAAACACCACATAGCTGGCCCCAGACTCATTTCCATTCGGATCAGCCAGGTAGGCGCCGACAATCACATCATCAAACCCATCACCATTAATATCCCCAGCCCCACTCACTGAAAAGCCTGATTGATCTCCCGCTGCCCCTCCATCCAGACGGAAACCGTTACTACCATTCAAGTTGAGTAAGCTGAAATTGCCAATAACTGACATGACTAGCACTCCTTATAAATAAAATTCGGAAATAAACTAACTATTGAGTATCGCCATCCTTTTTCCCTCGCTCCTGCCGCGCAAATATTCTCACTATCTGAGCCATAACTCAATAATTTGAGTAAAATCATAAATTAAATTCCGATAAGTTAGTATAGGAAGTGAAACATCTTTGGGTGCCTTTTCTCCCCTAAAAAAATCTGATAGATTGCCTACGGCCATTAACACGAGACGGTGATTACACTCAAGTAAGTTTGTCGAACTTCAAAACGTAATCAATTTGTTCAATATTCTCTTACACAAAATCCGCCGTCACCTTTACGCCCACCAGCGACACTACTGCACAGCAAAGGTATGAAAATCACCAGTAATACCGCCATTTCTCCAGCCGCTGCTAGCCCAACGAGATGCAATTACCAAATGATCAAAGACTCTGCTCTGAAAACTAATTAGGCTCTAGACTAGCAGGAGATTATCGAGATTTTATCTAATATAACCGCTTATAAGGCCAGTTGCTAACAAGTCTGGCACAATTTCAGTGTATATCTGCCTTCCCGCTCAAACACACCAAAAACAGGCTGCTAGAAGGCGCCACGACCACGTTTAAGTTTGCCGTGATACCCGCGTTTGCCGTCTCGCTCCAAAGTAGCTTTCGTCTATCTCTACCTTGCCAACCAATTTGCCTTTAACGCGGTTTGATGGCAAAAAATAACGCGCCTAAAAATCCCCCAACGATTAATTGTATTACGATGCAAAAGTATTGAATTATTTTTTTAAACCAAGTCTATGAATATAATTAATATTTAAATA
>CBFGXU010000145.1:0-5744 GCA_965652935.1 uncultured Nitrosomonas sp. | reverse complement strand
CAGAGACGGTATCGGCCAGTCTTTGAATCGGGGCGCGGCTGCGTTGCGCTTCAGCAACCGTGCTCATGATCTCGAACAGCCTCTTAGGATGATGAATCACCCCATGTCCAAGGTTTTCCACCAGGTTTCATAGCCGGTGCGGCATGGCTTCTTGCCCGTTGTCTGCCCTGACTTGCCCGTTTTTCCTTTAATAACGCCATCGGAGTTGGCTCTGTTTCCGGCAAACACTGATCCAATCCATCCATCAAACCCAATAACACGGCACAGACGGATTAACGTAACCAAGTGCACGGACTGCCCGGCCTCAATCCGCTCCACCGTGCGCTTCGAAACCCCGGCTTCCGCTGCCAGCGCTGCTTGCGATAACAACTGCGCAATGCGCCGCTGCGCCAGGCGCGCGCCTTCAAACTTTATTTTGCTAATCGCGCCGTATCCACGGCAACACAAATAATGAAACGAAGATCATCTCAAACTAAACACATCTTTCAGTTCGCTATTACTCAGATTCCCAATCCATTTTTCGCCGCTACCTACAGTCATATCAGCCAGATTACGCTTGGATTGAATCATGTCGTTAATGTGCTCTTCGAAGGTGGCGCGGGTAATCAAGCGATGCACCTGTACGTTATGCTGCTGGCCGATACGATACGCCCGGTCGGTTGCCTGCGCTTCGACGGCCGGATTCCACCACAGATCGAAGTGGATCACATTGGTGGCGGCTGTCAGATTAAGGCCGGTGCCGCCTGCTTTTAACGACAGCAGAAATACGCGCTCGGTACGATCGTTCTGAAAGCGCTCTACCATGCTATCGCGTATTTTGCGTGCAACGCCGCCGTGCAAAAATTGCGGTTCCCGTCCAAACCGGTTCCTGATCCAAGCCGTCAGCAATTCACCTGCCTCGCGAAATTGCGTAAACACCAGCACTTTCTCATGTGCAGCGCATATAGGTTCCAGCAAATCAAGAAACAATTCGGCCTTGCCCGACAAATTGGCACCGGTATCCCCCTTTTTAAGGTATTGCGCCGGATGATTACAGATTTGTTTCAAAGCCATGATCATTTGCAGCACCAATCCTTGGCGTTTGAATGTGTCGGACTCACCGCTGATCACCCGCAAAGCCTCACGCACAACCGATTCATACAATGCCGCTTGTTTCTTCGTCAGATCGCAGTATTGGTTTTGTTCAATCTTATCGGGCAAGTCGCTGATAATGTTTTTGTCCGACTTGAGCCGCCGCAGCAAAAACGGGCTGGTGATGCGCTTAAAACGATTCGCCACGTGTTGATCATGATGGCTTTGTATCGGCACCGCAAACTCTTTGGTAAAACGGGTAAGATTATCCAGAAAACCACGATTGGCAAAATCCATGATGCTCCAGTATTCGGATAACCTGTTTTCCACCGGTGTGCCGGTTAAGGCGACAAAGCTCTCCGCCGCAATGGCCTTGACAGCTTTGGTCTGCTCGGCAGCCGGGTTTTTGATGTTTTGTGCTTCATCCACGACGACGATGCACCAAGACAATTTTTTAAGCTTAGATAGATCCGATCGCACAACGCCGTAGGTCGTCAGCAGTACATCCGGGCGCTGTTTTTCCAACAGACGTTCCGTGCCATGAAAAATCCCCACCTTCAGCGTCGGCGCAAAGCGTGCAATTTCTTTTGTCCAATTGGTTAGCAAGCTGGTCGGTACGATCACAAGCGCTTTTGTTTCTTTCAGTTTTCCTTCCTGTTTGAGTTTCAACAGAGTCACAATCACCTGGAGGGTTTTGCCCAGACCCATGTCATCCGCGATCACGCTGCCATACCCGATGCGGATATTGCGATACAACCAGGCATAGCCGCGCTCCTGGTAAGGCCGCAAAGTTGCGTTAAGCTCAACCGGCAGCGGCACGCTGCCTATTTCGGTCAATTCACGAATAATGTCGCGCGCCTGAGCATCCAGTATTATTGGCGCCCCCATATATTCTTCAGTCAAAGCAATACGCAGCAGTTCTGCCTGCGTAGTACGCGGCGGCTTTTCCAGTTGTAGGCGCAGCTGCTCTATGTCGGCAGGATCCAGATAAACATATTCTCCCCTGAAACGCACAACCCCGTGGGCAGTTTTGACCAACTCCTCAAACTCGGCTCGCGTAAGGTGGTTATGCCCAATCGCCACCGTCCAATCGAAACTGAAAATATCATCAGCATTGAGATAACCGGAACTGCCGGTGTCCTTGCCGGATAGTTTCATCGACAAACGTGGCCGCAGTATGCGATCCAGTGCTTTGGGTAGCAACGCGCGTATTCCAAGCAGCCGAATAACCGGCAGCACCTCAAACAAAAATCCCGGCAGTGCTTCAGGGCTAAGGAATATTGACGTTGTTGCGCCGGTATTGATGTAACCGTTAAAGTCCGGAAAAAATTCTGCCAGCAACGCCACTGTTTTCAGCACGCTATAACGATTTTCCTGCCATGCCGCATCGGTCAGCAAACTGACGAACGAGACCGGTTCCTGCAGCAAGTCATTACGTGCGGCCACGCCCAGCGACAAGCTAAATCCGGTAATTTCTTCCTCTAACCGCAACACCGGCACATGGGCTTGATGGCCGATATGGAAGCGTGCCAGCCATAACTGTATCCCATTACCCACTTCGCCTTCTCCAGGCCCATTAAATTGCGCGTATCCGTGACCAAAAAACAGATCAATCAGTTTGCTGCCTTGCGGTTTTTCCGCGCGGAAATCACTCCAACGACGCACAAATTCGTTCAAAAACAAACTGCATAACGCTATGGCTTGCACTTCTCCCGCAAGATTAGCCGTCTTTTTGTCACCATGAAAAGTCAGTAATCCGAATGGCAGGCGTTCTGCCAATTGGCCGATCAAAGTGTTCACTGTCTCGTCCAGCATCGCGGGCAGCCAGCGCAACCCCATGCCTGATTCACCTGCATTGAACACCTGCGGCAAGATTGCGCCTTTTGCCAGCAAATGCAAACTGATCATGCGCGCATGAAACATTGCCGCCACTTCAGGTTGCAGATCGGGCAAATCGGCTTCGGCAATCTGCCGCAGACCGGATACCCAATCAGGCCAGTGCCGTGACGCCGCCAATCCCGTCAATGCGGGTTGATATTGCGCGTTAATAACCAGGTGTGGTTTGTCGGCAGCCGCAATTACAGATTCTGCCTGTTCCGTTTCTACGGTAGCATTGAGTATGAGGCGGGCCTGCTTGATCACTCGTTTCAACACTTTTTCATAAGTCACTCGGAAATCACCCTGCTGAAAGAAAGCTGGGTTTGCTGGCAACACGCTCACCAGAGCAGCCGCAAGATCAGGCAAAGTGGAATAATCCAGCACGCTGTAGTCTGTTTTATCCGCAACATCCTGTGCCGGTGTCGTGTTTTGATGCGGTTGATCCAGCAAGTCGCCGACTGCCGGCAGCACCGCTCTGGCTTCGCTTTCAATCGAAATTCGGCGGGCTTTCAATTCCTGAACAAGATCGACTCCCTTTAACGAAAACACCATAAAAGGATTGCCATCGATTTCCCGGCTGATCAGATAAATCACCGCAGCCAGGTGTTTGCACGGCACCGCCCAATCCGGACAGGAACAATGCATGGAAAGATCCAACCAGCGCGCAGGGAAGATATCGATCTTCAGCATCTTGGCGCGTTCCAGAACAGCGGGATCCAGCTCGCGATTGAGCATTTTCGAGATCACCACCGGATCGAGTGCCAATGCATCGAGTAAAGCCTTGACCTGTGATTCCGGCATGGCCGGAACTTCTATTTTCACTGTGTAAGGCTGCGGGCGGGAGCCTCTCACCTTGGCATGAATGTTTCCGTGCTGGATCTCAATTTTCGCCACCGAGCCTTTATTGGCATAACTTCGTCCCCGCGGCAAACGATTGTCATAGTCGATTTGCGACAGTGAATTAAGCCATTGTGTGCCCCACCACGTTTGTCCGTAACCTTTATGTACCGCCATCAGTCAAAGAATTCTAAAAAATAAACCCGAATGAATTAACCCTGTTCATAAAAACAGCGCCATGGGCAGAAAAGCCGCCAAGAGCGACTTTTCCCAACATCTACTTCATTTGATCATAACGCATCTGGATTCATCAGGCGAGTTCGCGTCCTAAAGTGCACTCAGGCATAACCGGTCCTGTTGCAATCATCGAAGCAACCATACGCAGATTAAATCCCTACAATAGAAAAGAAACGGTAAGATCATGGCAAAGCATTTCACGGCAATAAAAGTACTAGTAAAAAAACAAAAGGATAGAAAAACCGAAATGGCAGAACAACAATTGAAAATATTGGGCATAGACGCAGAAAAAGGGAGATGGTTACTCGTTGCAATTGGATTATTGATCAATGTTTGCTTGGGATCCATTTATGCATTCAGTGTCTTCAGAAAACCATTGGAGACATTGTGGGGAATTACTTCAAGCCAAAGCGGCTATCCGTTTATGGTTTTTCTGGCGGTATTTGCCATTGTGATGCCACTCGCGGGAAATTTAATCGCACGATGGGGACCCAAAAATATAACCATGCTAGGTGGCATGCTGGTAGCGATAGGATGGACTGCTGCAAGTTTTTCTCCGGATATCACAGTTCTGACCATTTTATATGGGGTAATCGGCGGAGCAGGCGTCGGCATCGTGTACGGCTGCCCGATTGCGGTGATCGCGAAATGGTTCCCGCAAAAAAGCGGTTTAGCGATTGGTTTGACGGTCATGGGTTTTGGCGTATCGGCGTTGGTCACAGCGCCACTCATGAAAGCGATGATCGGCAGCCCGGATATAGGGATAATGAATACGTTTCTTTATTTAGGGATAGCGTTTGGAGTGATTATTACGCTTCTAGCCCAGTTATTGAGTTTCCCACCAATCGAATGGATGCCTGCGAGATCGAAAACAACTTCTGCTGCAACTACTGCATTGCCAACTTTGGATCTCAACAGGCAAGAAATGTTAAAAACTTCCAGCTTCTATGCGCTATGGGCTACCTACACAATCGGCTGTCTGGCTGGATTAATGGCGATTGGGATAGCATCCCCGGTTGGTACAGAAATAGCGAAGCTGGACACAACAGCGGCAGCGCTTGCTGTTTCATTATTTGCGGTATTTAATGGTCTGGGGCGACCAATATTTGGAGCCATTACCGATAAACGGGGTCCAAAACATACCGCGATGTTTTCATTTACCCTGATTCTTGCTGCATCTTTATTGATGTTCTTTTTTGGACAAGAAAACGCAGTCATGTATTTATTCGCATTCTGCGTATTATGGATGTGCCTGGGTGGATGGCTTGCTGTAGCACCGACATCCACCGGAATATTCTTTGGAAAGAAGCATTATGCCCAAAATTACGGGCTGGTATTTACCGCCTATGGTGCAGGCGCCATCCTGGGAACACTGATATCCGGCAATATCAAGGATATCACCGGCAGCTATTTGCATGCATTTCCAATCGTTGCGGGGCTGGCAATGCTTGGAATGAGTATTGCCGCGATTGGATTGAATCCGGTAACAAGTAAACACTGATACGCAGATTGCAGTGCTTTTCGCCAATGATTCTGAGGCGGAACTGGTGAATGTCTAGAAGGCTGCCTGCCGTGCGGGTGGCAGCGATGATTTTACTGTGATTGTACTCACGCCTGATTATGAAAATTCTTATGTTATGTGAGTTGCTCTCGATCTCATGAATCACTTATTTCAGCAAAATTTCCAACTGATCACTTCAGCGTAATGAGCCGTAATCTCA
>CBFGXU010000144.1:0-5805 GCA_965652935.1 uncultured Nitrosomonas sp. | reverse complement strand
CCCGTAATCTCAAATTCAACCGGTAACCATAACTATCAACTACCAAATGGATCTCATAGTGCAGCGGTTCGATCTGTCGAGATCTTTACTAGCAGGTTACACCGCTGTCTCCCTTGTCATACATCAGAAATAATCACAGCTCGCGGCTCTCGATCAGTTTCTGGCCAAAGCCTGGTGACAGCTTTCCAGAATCCAAGAGAGCCATCACCGATAGCCAATTTAGGCGCCATCTTAAGACCACGCTGTTTCAAGTCAGTTAATACTTCCTCCCAGCTCGCCGCCGATTCACGGTAACCGTCAGACAATGCCAGTAATTCTTTGCGCCCCGTTTCATCGGAGCCGATAATTACCAATAAACATAAACGATCATCCATCCGGACATTACTGTAGACGCCATCAGCCCAAACATAAACGTAACGTTTTTTACTTAAATCACGTCGGCTCCATTTCGGGTAATGCTGCTCCCAGTCCTGTTTTAAACGGCTAATCGTGGCTGCCGACAGTCCCGGTGCGTCCGCCCCCAAAAGATGTTTCAGCGTCTCTGAGAAATTTCCCGTTGAAATACCTCTCAAATACAACCAGGGCAGAAATTCTTCAATGCTCCTGGTGCGTTTCAGGTAAGGCGGTATCAGGCTACTGGTAAACTTGATACCACAATTGGAGCGATCCCGAACCTTAGGCACTTTCACCTCAATCCCTCCCAGTCCCGTTTGAATCAGACGCTCAGGCAGATAGCCGTTTCTGACCACCGCCGCTTTACCTTCACTGGTTTCCAAAGAACCATGTCGTTCAATGAAAAAAGGATACTTCCGCCTCTATCGCCGCAGCCAGCATTTTCCGCGCACCTTCGCGCAGCACTGCTTGCAGTGGATCATCCTCTGGTTTATTCAGCTTAAAAACATTATCATCTGGCATTGCGGTGTTCTCCTTATTTTGATAATCGATCTGGGCAGACCTTTATCAACAGATTACACCGCTCTCTTCTCATTCCATACACCAGAAATGATCATAGCTCTGGCAGGCAGAAACCCGGAAAGAGGCTTGCAAAGCATTTGACGACCGTAGCGAACGATTCAACCCGAAATATCCACGCGCAATGAAGTGCCTGGCCAAGGACAAAGATTCCATGTTGGTTTTCTATGGTTATCCTGGCGAAAACTGGCAGCACATCAGAACCACCAACCCGATTGAATCCGTATTTGCTACTGTCAGACTGAGAACTGCCAGAGCGAAAAATTGTGGAAGCCGGATGCCAACACTGACGATGGCGTTCAAACTCATGGAGACAGCGCAAAGAAAATGGTGCCGCTTAAGAGCCTATAACCTGTTAGCAGACGTTATCAACGGCATTAAGGTCGTTAACGGTATTAAATAAACAGCAGATCAAAAACAGAATGTCGCTTGATTGTCTATACACCAGATTTGACTATAGCTCAAATCTGAACTACTACAAATCAGGAGCGTTTTCATCAGAACCTTGATAATCAAACACCAGGTGAGGTTTATTATCAATACGCAACAATTTTTCAGGTTGCCTGAGCTTGATTAACCAGTCTTGTCAGAGCTTAACTTTGCTTTCAGGTTGCCTAGTTTCAAGGAGCCACTTCACTGCTTCACATCGTGGGACTAAACATATTATAAAGAAGAGTGTAACTTACGATATCCCCGGATTCATGCTCACTAATGATCTTTCAAAGACCCGTCTATAGAATTTGATGAATTTGGGAATTGCTTAAAATGTTGTTTAGCATATGCGAAAAGGCTGAATCGATTTTTAATCCCTAATTTACTAAAAATAGAAGTTAAATGGTTACGTAAAGTGTGTTCACTCATACACAATCTAGCTGCTATTTGTTTATTTTGCTCCCCACCTACGCCGTCTGAGAATGCCTTCAGAATCATACATTCCTTCCGGGTTAGTGTTGTAATTTTCTCCGTATCCGCATCATGAGACATTTTTCCACGCATGCGTGAATTCTGGAGAAATATACGACCAGTAGTTATGCGATCTAGCCATAATTCACCATCATGAACCTTTTCAATGGCTCTGAGTATCGTTTGCATTGATTCTCTCCTATGCACTACACCTCGCGCACCGCTTAGAACCGCACGATCAATTACCTCCTTATCTTTGGTTTCGGCAAAAATTACAATACGTGAATTGCCATTGAGGGTGAAATCCGGAATAAAATTCACACAGTCATTATCATCCAGATAAATATTAAGAATAATAATATCGGGATTTTTTTCTGCAGCTATACGCTTAGCATCAGAGATATTTGTTGCTATGCCAACAACCTCCATCCGAGGTTTTTCATTATCAATAAGCTTTTTTAAACCCCAAAGCACTATTTGTTGATCATCGACCAATAAAACCCGAATAGGCTGTGTAATTGGAGATTTTATAAAATTTGTAGCTTGGTCAATTCCATAGCGTTGACAGAAACTAGCTTCAAAATTTTTATGTAATTTTTCAGTACCATATTTATTGATATTGTATCCTAGAGTAGTAGCAATATTGATAGTACGTTGCACAACCAAATCAGTCGCATAGGCTGTGAAATAGATACAAAGATTGGAATTATCAGATTGCAAATTTAACTGCTGAACTAAATTGATGCCACTACAATCACCTAATTCCACATCCGTTAGAATCAGATCGGGCCTGTCCTCTCTCACTCTAGCTAAAGCTTCTTGGTTCGAGGTACAAACACCAGTAATACTATACCCCCACTCTTCCAGCATATTTTTCAGAGTCTTACCAGAAATATACTTATCCACAACAATCAGCACTTTCGTATCACCTACTTTTTTATGCGAAATTCTCGTAAGCACACGTCCTGCTTTGTTGTTCATTTAGCTTCACCTTTAAACAGTTCTACTACAACTAATTTTAACACGCCATGCTTTGACTTGTTGCATGATAAGCAACTAAAAACCTCGTATTTCTGGTACTTTTCAAAGAATGATTTAGTTAATATTCTTATCCAAAAACTACTCTGAATTAATTTTCTATGCCATTATTTCTATAAAAATTAAAAGCAACTTACAGTATATCTAACGTTCCACTTTGGCAACCCAGCTTTTTACTATTAAGTCTTCAAGATCGGTACAAATCACCTGTATTGATCTTCTGTTTAAAGCAAGCATTTATTAATTTCGGATTTCATCATAAAAACTTTAATTTTTTTAAATATTAATTAAGGATTTTAGGTAGTTAGAGCGAACTTAAACGTAACAATTTGGGAATCTCACAGTAGAGATTGTCACGACGATCATTAAAACGGAGGATGATTTATGGGACAGGTACAGGGAGCGGCCCCACATGACAGAAGCGGTGCATCGAGCGATACAATATAATCAAGAGAACCTGAACATTCTAACGCAGAGGTATGGGATCACCTGACCGTAGCGAAGTAAAGGATGCGTAACTTCGTTCCCAATGGACTAATGAAGCTGCGCCAACCGTTCTGACGAAGGAAGAAGAAGCCATGGTCATGCCTTTTCGCAAACATACACTGTTCTCTCTGAATAATTGCCTGTATGCATTGCAACCCACGACATCGCATCTCTCCCGCTCAGCCCTGCATCGCTGTTTTTTCAAGGCACGGCTTGAGCCAGTTGCGATTCAATTTACCGTCCGCCTTCATGTGTCGATGGTGGGTTCGATGACGCTTCGTCGCTTGATCATCGCCTTCAGGCCTTTATTTATCCCGACGCTGACCTAAACGCAGTATGCGTGTGCCTGGCGCGTCAACGCCCCAGTAACCATGGTCCACAACCGCTGTGTGTATGGCCGTGTCACTCAAACCGCATTCACCCGAGATCCTGACCAAGTGTTTTCGACTACACTCCAGCAACCGCGAATCCGTGGGTATGTGATTGCCTTAGGCATAACCGTGGTACTACGATCACCGTCTTCAGGCTGCCCTTGCGCACGTGCCCGAGCGATGCCAGGCCGAAATGATTACCGGCCAGCAATTCCTCAATGCCATCCTCGCCCAGGCGTTGACGCCAGCGCGTCAGGCTCGAGGGATCAATGGGCGGCTCCTGCAAAGACGGTTCTCCTCTAAACACCTGCCAGTACGGGTTCTCGATCCAGCCTCATACCACATCCTCATCGGACAAATCAAATGCATGCTGCAAGGCAAGTACAACAAGCCACCAATCAAACGGGGCAAATTAGCCGGGTGGCCTTGTCCA
Source organism: uncultured Nitrosomonas sp. (assembly GCA_965652935.1). Classification (GTDB taxonomy): domain Bacteria; phylum Pseudomonadota; class Gammaproteobacteria; order Burkholderiales; family Nitrosomonadaceae; genus Nitrosomonas. The sequence continues at coordinate 1,602 of CBFGXU010000144.1, read as the reverse complement.
GGCTGGTGCAGACCGCATCAATGCGATTCCATTCGATTAAATCAGCTAGGCGCACCAGCGGGTGTTTCAGATTGATCTGTTTTCGCAGTGTCTGACGAAACAGTTCGCCAGACTTGGGGACGAATCGCCTTGGGATCCATGGCAATACCGGGAAAATTTGAGGCAACGGGTCTGTATTATCTCAAAGGCTGCAAATCTAAACCACCAAAATTACTTTGAAAACCTTATGAATAAGAGCTTGGAAGAATTATTCAGAGCCGTCTTTCTACTTCGCATACCCTACTATTCCTGGGAACGGAGATTATATGAAACAGCAATGGATTGCTACGGCAGTATTTCCCAAAAATATGAAATTGACTGATGTTACGGAGGAACATATGCAATGGGCAGTAGATCGTCTCAATCACAGGCCACGCAAAGTTCTTGGATTTAAAACCCAGCATGAGGTATTCTTCGGAATGACGGTAAGTAACACCAAGCACCCATCAAAAGTTGCATTTCGAATTTGAATTCGCGAATGAATAAAGGACTGTTATGCTAGACAAGCCAAAATTGTCGTTTCGTAAGCTTCAATTTGTGATTCTGGTTGGCGTGATAATAGCCTTTATAACATTTGGAGTATTGTATCGTGCAAGCTCACAAGGTGACTCATCCGAGACCTATCCGAAAGGCTTTCGCGGCGGTGCCTGTACCCTAGAAACAAAAGCACTGACTATCGGCTATTCAAACTACTATCTGCCAGAAGAATATGAAATACCTAAGAATACAATTAGATCACCGCATATGCTAGTGCAATGCGGCAAAATACCCAAGCCTGGTATGCTGAATATTACAATCGATCTATTATACCCAGAATCAGCCCGTGATATGCCGCTGGCACTTCGTTTGGTTAGAATAGAACTTGATGATAAAGAAAATCAAAAAGAACTGGAAGTGTTCTCGATACCAGCCCAGCAGTATCCATCAGGCGTAATCGCTCAGGCCATTAAGTTAAGCGAGTTTGGGCAATATCATTTGTATCTAGATGGTAAAGCTGACAATACAAATTTTCAGGTGAAAATTCCTCTAGCAGTGGGTTTAAATTGGAAAGATCGTTTTAGAAAATTTTTCTCAATATTCCTAAAAAATCCTTAAGAATTATTAAAGTCAAGATTATTTTATGTTGTTAGATCAACTTAATCCTCCAAATAGTCCAACAGGTATTTCTTATTCAGCAATTCCGTACATTACAAACGGTGGTGTGAACAATAAAACTTTAAGTTTTAACTGGGGCATATCCGGCATTGGATCTCTTCCAACACTAAGAATATATAAAGGAATATTGCTCTCCCGCAACACTTTTAAATCCGAAGAATCAAAGGTCGAGCAAAATACAACAGGCTCCAGTTCTGTTGGCGCTTGTGCAGTGCAAAATTCATCGCTGACTTTTATCGGCTTGGTCAATATCGTATCCGCATTTTTGAGATATTCTTTACCAAAATATCGGAACAGTCTTGTGTAACCTTGAAGCGAACGATAGGATGATTGTTGATCAGTCAATTTGATACTTGACCACAGCAAATAAGCAGGTCGCTTGGGAACATACAAATATTCCCCAATTTC
>CBFGXU010000143.1:0-5838 GCA_965652935.1 uncultured Nitrosomonas sp. | reverse complement strand
TCACCGGTGCGGTTGCGTTTGGTGTCATTGCATTGCAGCGCGGTGAATCCATTGGCGCTATCTGGATCGTGATTGCAGCAATCTGCGTTTATATCATTGCTTATCGTTTCTATAGCCTGTTCATCGCGAACCGCGTACTCAAATTAGACGCCACCCGTATGACACCGGCTTATAAGCACAATGATGGCCTGGATCACGTGCCGACTAATAAATATGTCTTGTTTGGACATCATTTCGCAGCCATTGCTGGTGCAGGCCCATTGGTGGGCCCCATTCTGGCAGCACAGATGGGCTACCTGCCTGGCATGTTGTGGCTGTTGGCTGGTGTGGTGTTTGCCGGAGCAGTGCAGGACTTCATCGTACTGTTCATATCCACACGGCGGCATGGTCGTTCGCTGGGTGATTTGATCAAATCGGAAGTCGGGCAGCTACCCGGCATGATCGCGATGTTTGGAACCTTCTTTATCATGCTGATCTTGCTGGCGGTATTGTCGTTAATTGTTGTGAAAGCGCTGGCTGAGTCACCCTGGGGCACCTTTACAGTGGCTGCTACGATTCCCATCGCGTTGTTCATGGGAATTTATTCGCGCTATTTCCGCCCATGCGCGATCGGGGAAGTGTCCTTGATCGGTTTTGTGCTGCTAATGCTGTCGATCGTCGGTGGGCAATACGTACAGGAAATTCCTGAATTAGCCGCTATTTTTACGTTGACCGGCGAACAACTGACCTGGTTACTGATTGCCTATGGGTTTATCGCTGCTGTGCTGCCGGTTTGGCTGTTACTGGCACCGCGTGATTATTTATCGACTTTCCTGAAGATTGGCACGATCGTTGGGTTAGCCATCGGTGTGATATTTATTTCGCCGCAGCTCAAAATGCCTGCAATTACGCAGTTTATCGATGGTTCTGGCCCCGTTTGGTCAGGCAATCTTTTTCCTTTTTTGTTTATTACCATTGCTTGCGGTGCAATATCCGGTTTTCATTCTCTGATCGCCTCCGGCACCACCCCAAAAATGATCCAATCTGAGGCCGACGCGCGTTTCATCGGTTATGGCGCCATGCTGATGGAATCGTTTGTTGCCATTATGGCGCTGGTCGCCGCAGCGACACTGGAACCGGGGATATATTTTGCCATGAATAGCCCTGCAGCTATCATCGGCACCACCGCAGAATCGGCTGCGCAAACGATTACCCAGTGGGGGTTTTATGTTACTCCCGAGATGATTACCCAAACCGCGCAGAACGTCGGCGAGCACAGCATCATTTCCAGAACCGGTGGCGCACCCACGCTGGCAGTCGGTATGGCGCAGATTTTATCGGAAATTGTCGGCGGCACTGCCATGATGGCTTTCTGGTATCACTTTGCCATTCTCTTTGAAGCGCTTTTTATCCTGACCGCTGTCGATGCCGGAACCCGCGCGGGACGCTTCATGTTGCAGGATTTGCTGGGTAGTTTTATTCCGGCCATGAAACGTACGGATTCAGTGATCGCCAGCCTGATTGCAACAGGTCTTTGCGTTGCTGGCTGGGGATATTTTCTTTACCAGGGGGTTATCGATCCGTTGGGTGGCATTAATACCTTATGGCCGCTGTTTGGTATTGCTAACCAGATGTTGGCAGGTATTGCACTCATTTTGGCGACTTGTGTGCTGTTTAAGATGAAGCAGGATCGCTTTGCTTGGATTACGCTGGTTCCGCTGACGTGGGTGAGTGTCTGTACACTCACTGCCGCCTGGCAAAAGGTTTTTAATGCCAATCCGCGCATTGGTTTCCTGGCGCATGCAAATCAGTATCAGGATGCGATCGCGGAAGGTATCCTTCTGGCGCCAGCCAAGTCACTCGAGCAAATGCAGCAGGTCATTTTTAACGATTATATAAATGCCACACTGGCTGGCCTGTTCATGCTGGTACTCACCAGCATGTTGCTGTTTGGAATTAAAACCGTGCTGCAGGCACGCATCATTCATCACCCGACTGCCAAAGAAGCGCCCTTCGAGCTATTACCCGCGTATGCGGCAACCGGAAAGTAACCTTGGAGAATCGAGCAATGTATAACAAAATTACTCAAACGATGCGCCAACTTTTACAAAGTATGCGATTGATGGTGGGCGTACCGGAATACAGCACCTACGTCGATCACATGAAAAATGCGCATCCGGATCAGCCAATCATGTCTTGTGCGGAATTTTACCGCGATCGTCAGGAAGCGCGATACGGCGGCAAGGGAAGATTGAATCGTTGCTGTTAGCGGGGGGGTATTATGGGCCTTTGAGCCTTATCCTTCCGATAACACCCAGGCCTTCCAACCGGCTAAGCAAAGCAACGTAAGAAATGCGGCGATCATATCATCAAACATGACGCCAAACCCTCCTTGCAGACGGCTCTCGTAGTGCCGGATAGGCTGGGGTTTGGCAATATCAAACAAACGAAACAAAATAAATGCGGCAAACTGCCATATCCAATCCACGGGTGTAAAGTATAAAACCAGAAGAAATGCTACGGTTTCATCCCATACCATGCCACTATGGTCGGAAGCTCCTAATGCTTTGCCGCTGAGACCGCACGCCCAGATGCCGACAATGAACATGATGTCAATCAGCAGTAAAAAATAAATCGGGCTCAGATAGTGATTACATAGCCAGAATAACGGAAACGCGGCAAGCGATCCCACCGTGCCTGGTGCGATGCGACTCAATCCGATGCCTCCTGAGAATGCGATGATATAGGCCGGATGACTGTAAACTAAATCTAGATCCGGTTGAATCTGAGTGGATTGAGGACTGGATAAATCATCAGTTTCAGGTACTGAAGTGGTCATAACCTCTGGTCTCCAAGGTAATGGTATTTTCCTGGGCATCTTTCACGGTTAAACCTTCGCCTGCAAAAATCTCGCCGACACGACTGAGCTGAATAGTCAGTTCAGCAGCAAGTTTTTCAATTTTTTCGCGATTTAATTGAGGCGCAGTGAAGCATAGCTCGTAATCGTCTCCGCCGGCCAGCAAGCAAGTGACTGCCAGCGATTGATGCAAATATTTCTTTAATGTGGGTGAGCTCGGCAGGTCGGTTATATGGATACAGGCTGCTTTTTCTGAAGCAGTCAGGATATGTCCCAAATCTGCCATTAATCCATCGGATATATCAATTGCGCTATGCGCCAGTCCGATCAGGCGTTGTCCGAGCTCAACTCGGGCTGTCGGTGTCAGTAAGGCAGGCAAGCATTGCGCAATCTCATCGGGTTGCAGGGTGATCCGATGCAATTCGTGATTGAGCGCCAATGCAGCATCGCCTAACTGGCCGGAAATCCAGATATCATCACCTGCTCTGGCGCCACTACGGCGCAGGGCTTGGCCTGCCGCAACTTCCCCGATAATCTGCACACCGATATTCAGCGGCCCGGAAGTGGTATCGCCCCCGATCAACTCCACCTGTTGTGCATCAGCCAGTGCAAAAAAACCCTCACTGAATTTATCTAGCCATATGGCATCCTGTTTCACCAAATCATCCGGCAGCGTCAGAGCCAGTAATACCCAGCGCGGCTTTGCTCCCATTGCGGCCATATCGGAGAGATTCACTGCCAACGATTTATAGCCGAGTTTGTAAGGATCCACATCAGCAAAGAAATGCTTACCACAAACCAAGGTATCCGTTGAGATGGCCAATTCTGTTTTGACTGACGCTGCGATGAGGGCGGCATCATCGCCAATTCCCAGCACTGTGTGAGGTGTGGGTCGTTTGAAATACCGGCGAATAATATCGAATTCAGAGCACACGTTGTTTTAAAGCTACGCCTGGTTTTTTGCCAATTTCTGTGCTTCTATCTCAACTGCGCGTAACTGAATGGCCAATTTATCCAATACCCCATTCACATATTTATAACCTTCGCTGCCGCCAAAAGTTCTGGCCAATTCTATGGCCTCATTGATGATTGCTCGGTAAGGAATTTCCGGATGATGGAGTAATTCAAAAGTGCTCAATAATAAAATGGCAGACTCTACCGGGCTCAGTTCACTGAAAGGACGATCCAAACAGGGTTGGATGTGCTTATCAAGTTCTGACACATCCTGTAAGACGCCTTGCAGCAAATGTGAAAAATGCTTTTCATCCACATGCTTGAATTCATCGGATTCGCGTAGCTGTTGTTCAATAAAGCTTGCTGTGCCTCCAGCAACTTTCCATTGATAAATACCTTGCATTGCAAACTCGCGCGCAATCCGACGGCGGCTCTTGTGTTGTTTATCCATTTCTGATTAACGATAAGTTCCTGTTCAGCTGTTGCAAATTTATAAGGCGACTTCATCAATTTTTATCTGCAGGTTAGCCATTTCCAGTGCGGCCTGTGCAGATTCGATGCCTTTCTGGCTCATGCGGACGATGGCCTGATCATCGTTATCCGTAGTCAATATGCCATTGGCGATCGGAATTTCTGCTTCAATCTGCACCATTGTCAAGCCACGCGCAGATTCATTAGCGACTATTTCAAAATGATAAGTATCGCCACGAATGACTGCACCCAATGCAATCAACGCATCAAATTGATCGGCCATCGCCATTCTTTTCAATGCCAATGGAATTTCCAGAGCACCCGGGACGGTAACGAGCAGGATATTGGCATCTTGCACCCTGTTCTTCTTGAGTTCCGCGATACAAGCGCTGAGTAGTCCTTCCCCGATCTCAATATTGAAACGGCTCATGACAATGCCGACGCGCAGATCAGTTCCATCCAGGTTAGGTTCAAATTCAAGAATATCATCATAATATGGCATATCTGGCTCCTGTAAGTTGATTGAGCGCTGCTAAAATTTAAAGTTTATCGCTGGTGGGGGTTTCCACATAACTGGTTACTTCCAAACCGAATCCTGTCACACTGGGCATTTTTCGCGGTGCCGCCATGAGCCGCATTTTCCCGACGTTCAGATCTTTCAGTATTTGGGCACCGATACCATGATTGCGTAAATCTGTCTTGACAGGGCTTGCGTGCGCTTCCTTTAATTGAATGCGTTCAATCAATTTGGCTGAACTTTCCTTACGATGCAGGAGGACGATCACACCTTGCCCTGCTTCAGCAATCAGTTTCATCGCATCAGGGATACTCCAGGAGTGCGTATGATCATCCAGATCCAATAAATCAATTACCGATAAGGGCTCATGTACACGCACCAATGTTTCGGTTGCTGGATTGATCTCGCCCTTGATCAAAGCGAGGTGGGTAATATTGGCTATTTCATCATGATAGGCTATCAGCAGAAATTCGCCGTGCAATGTTTGAATTGTACGCTTAGCCACACGCTTTACCAAGCTCTCTGTTTGGCTACGGTATTGAATCAGATCCGCGATGGCGCCAATTTTGAGCTGGTGCTTACGTGCAAACTCTATCAAATCAGGCAATCGCGCCATACTGCCATCTTCTTTCAGGATTTCACAAATTACCGAAGCTGCTGTCAAGCCTGCCATTCTGGCTAAATCACAACCTGCTTCTGTGTGACCAGCACGCACTAGAACACCGCCCTTTTGTGCCATCAGCGGAAAAATATGCCCTGGCTGAACAATATCTTTCGGTTTAGCATCGACCTTAACGGCTACCTGAATGGTATGTGCGCGATCAGCCGCAGAAATGCCTGTGGTGACCCCACTGGCCGCTTCAATGGAAAGTGTGAAATTGGTACGTAGGTGCGCGCGATTAGCGGATACCATTAAGGGTAAATCCAACTGATGACATCTTTCCTCAGTCAAAGTCAGACAGATCAGTCCGCGGCCATGGGTGGCCATAAAATTGATGGCCTCCGGTGCCATCAGCGGAAAAATATGCCCTGGCTGAACAATATCTTTCGGTTTAGCATC
>CBFGXU010000142.1:0-5842 GCA_965652935.1 uncultured Nitrosomonas sp. | reverse complement strand
ATTTGGTTAATAGAACGAAGCATGGATTTGGACTTAGTTCAGATGCTATAGAAGTAGTTCTCCATCATATCTTGGACTAAACACCCTAATAGACTTGTAACTCATTAAATTGACTTAATAATTAGCCACCAAATTGACGTGACCGATGTTTGTTTAAAAACATCAACCCTAGCAAACAGTATCTTATTAGCTATCTTTAGGTTTATTTTTATAGCCTCCCCTCTTTGGGTAATTCCCTCTTATTGGATTTGATCAACTTCAGACTTGGTAAGCTCATCAACTGGCGCCGCGTAGATCCCGAGCCCGCTATTTCAGCAATAAATTTTTAAAGCAAGGGTAGTAACTGTAGTTCAAAAGTAGTTCAAAAAATTTATTTAGCAATCGTAATGCCCGGCACGCCGATACGCGGAATGTCAGTAACGGTCATTTGAAAAAGCAGGAACAATAGCTGAAAGGCATCCCTATTCCAGCGCGCATGCTGCCCCGTTGAATGAACGGCGTAATACCGGCCATTCCAGCGAATGGAGAAATCAATTTCTTTAGGAAGTCCATTCGAAACGACAAATTCCATGGTCAGAGTAGGATTCTCGTTTCTGAGTATGGGCGGTGTTCTTGGATCTTTCTCAACATGGTATTCCAGTTCATCACCAAGCGCTTTTCCGAGAAAACCCAGAATCGAATGAAAGCTCCTGAGCCGGAAAACGCCGCTCATCGGCCACTCCCCGCCGTAATGACCGGATCGGATATCAAAAAAGATATCGCTATCACTCCATTTTTCCAGTTGCTCCCGCAGACTTTGCCGTTCTTCGTCAGATAGTAGATTGGGATCATAATTAGTGATCAGAATCGGCCCGGCGACCTGTTTACGCAGTGTATAAGCATTATCTTTAGAATTGTAATGTACGAGAAATTCCTTCTGCAGTGCCTGAAAGCTATCCGGCGTCATGGAGCCGGCTGGAATGGTCCAGGTGTGTATGAAAGGCAGCGGTTCAGTATAGAGTTTGTTATGATCTTGAATCGCCGAAAGATGCAATACCACCCAGCGGAACATCTCATAGCCAGTTTTATCCGCTGGGCTGTTATGATAGACACTGTATTGATCAGAATTCAGTAGCCGGACTTCCTGTGCCATCATCCTTAACAGGAGATCAACATCAAAACGCTGACGCAGTAGCAGCGTCAGCTTGCTTTGCGAAAATGGTGTCAAAAGCCGCCTGGTGAATTCTTCTCCTTCGATCGGAACAATGCTGATAGTTGGGTTTTCAGCAACGCTTCCCCCAAAAACCGGCAACAGGGATGCCCCGGCAAGTCCGCCCGCTGCAGGTGTCGCTCCCGCGTTCGCCTGAAAATTGAAAGTTGCGGCGATATTTGAAACCCCAGTGAAATGAACAGGCTGGCGATGATGCGCACGCACAATATTGATCAGTAACTGTTGCGATACGGCATCGGTAACCGCTTCATCGTAAGCAATAACAGCACGATTCAGCGCTATCGGCGATAAGCAGCCGGTAAGAATGATTGGAATGATGCATAGCAACAGTCGCAGCAGGCAATAATCAATAAAGTTCATAGGGTTTTCTCAACCTGGGCAAATGATGATTAAGGTATACAGATGCCCCGTATTCTATCCCACTGCAATGTTGAATCGAGTTCTGATCAAAAAGATAGGCTTAAGATCGGGCTTATTGGAATGGTACAGCCCAGGCATGTTTAACTGTTGTTCTATCAGATCAAATATTCCTGATCCTGCTGCTGAACAATCAATCTTTCGAATTCTTCGACAGGAACAGGCGGTGAGTGAAGAAAACCTTGTACATAGTCACAATCAAAATGAATCAACAAATCCTGTTGTGCATTGGTTTCCACGCCTTCGGCGATGGTCTTGATATCCAGTTTATGAGCCATCACAATAATGGCCTCAACCAGCGCACGGTCAGTTGCATTATTGCTCAGATTGCTGATAAATGAGCGGTCGATTTTGATATAGTCGATGTCGAACTCCTTTAAATAAGATAGTGAGGAAAAACCAGTACCAAAGTCATCGATAGAAACTTCGATTCCTTTGTTGCGGAATTCCAGCAAGGAGTTCTGTACTGTGGAAGAGCTCCTTAATAATAAGCCTTCAGTAATTTCTACATTAATGCAATTTCCCGGTAAACCGTGCTGAACGAGTCTCTCATGCCAATTTGGCTTTATGTCTATCTCTTGAAACTGAATCGGTGATTTGTTGATACTCACCTGAATGAGATAGCCAAAGCGGTTAAACCATTGCTGAATATGCGCAATCGATTGATCAAGCACCCATTCGCCAATTTCAACAATTAAGCCACTTTTTTCTGCCAGAGGAATAAAAGTATGCGGGCTGATCATGCCACGGTGAGGATGCTTCCAGCGTAACAGGGCTTCAGCTTTAATAATGCGCTCGCGAGTTAAATCCAGAATAGGTTGATAATAAACATGCAACTCGTTACGTTCCAATGCTTTTCGGAGATCATTGGTAAGAATCATTTTTTCATTGGCTTTTTGCTGCAGAGAGGCTGTGAAGTAACAAAAACGGTCACGCCCTCCCTGTTTCGCTGCATACATGGCCTGATCGGCATGTTTCATTAAGCTTTCGATATCACTGCCATCCTCTGGATAAAAAACAATGCCGATACTGGTAGAAATATGATAATCGACTTGATCGGTGAGGAGATGGAATGGCTTATTCAGCTCATGAATAATATTCCGGGCGATCTTTTCTACATGGCGCCTGACGTCAATGTTGGGCAAAATGATGGCAAATTCGTCTCCGCCAAGACGGGCAACGGTATCGGTATCGCGCACACATGACTTGATGCGCTGTCCGACTTCCTTGAGTAATTGGTCTCCTGCAGCATGACCCAAGGTGTCATTAATATCCTTGAAATGATCCAAGTCGAGAAATATCACTGACAGCAACTGACCACTGCGGTGAGATTTTCGCGTTTCCTGGTCCAGCCGGTCTTTGAATAAAAGACGGTTGGGCAACATGGTCAGCTGATCGAAATTGGCTTGAAATAAGATGAGCTCCTCTTTCTGCTTTTTTTCAGTAATATCCGAAAATTGCGCGACATAACCATAGATATGGCCAGATGGACGATGAATGACACTGATGTTTAGCCATCTGGCACGAATCGTACCATCTCGGTGCAGCCCCCAGATCTCACCCTGCCAATGCTTTTTTTTCTTGATATCCTGCCACATTTCCTGGTAGAAAGCTTTATCGTGACGCCCGGAACTAAAAATCCGCGGATTTTTACCGATTACTTCTGACAATTTATAGCCAGTCAATCGGGTAAAAGCAGGATTCACGTGTTTTATCAGGTTATTTGCATCGGTTACCATGATGGCTTCACCACTGGCCTGATAAATCGCGTCAGCCAATAACATGAAATCGTAGGTCTGCCTGAGACTGGTAATATCCCAGTTGGTACCTATCATGCGCATCGGCTGCCCCGAAACATCGTAGAGTATGGTGGCGATCGCATGAATACAGCGGATAGTTCCATCCGGTCTGCAAACACGGAATTCGATATTGAAATCCTTTTTTCCGCGCAGCGCCATTTGAATTCTTTTCTCCACCTGCTGCAAGTCTTCCGGATGAATGCTGGCGCGCCAAGTCTTATATTTGCCTGGAAAATCATCTTGAGAAATACCATATAACGCAAACATCTGCTCGTCCCAAATCAGCTTATCCAGCACAATATCCCATTCCCAGATGCCAATTCCGGCAGTGTGCGTTGCCAGAGACAAACGTTGCCAGCTAAAGTGCAACGTATTCTCTGCCCCTTTGTGCTCAGCATTATCAATGAGCGCCAAAACCCAGGTTTTTCCAAGTAGCGGATGAGTAAAAGTAAAGATGATGGCATGACACCAAAAGGCCGTTCCATTTTTTTTGATGTTAAGGACCTCCCCAGTCCATATGCCGGCTCGCTCAAGCTCAGCCATGACCGAGCTGGCGGTTATCAGCGGGCCGTCTAAAGCGGAGATATTCACTACACTGATATGCTGATCCAGTAACTCGTCAGCTTCATAACCAAAGCTGGTTTCAAATTGCGGATTCAGGTAGACAATTTGTTTATCATTGACGCGGATAAGGCATACCCCGATGGGCAGACTCTGTAACATCTCGCTATGAAAATGCCACATATATCCTCCGCCCGCCTAAGCTCGGCGAGATGGGTCCCAAATTCGCCAGTGATCTGGTCTTGATCATTGTATACGGGCCTCTTGACAGCGCAAAAAATCTGACTTTCACTCGATGGTTTGGTGGTACTTCTTCCTTCGCATTTAATCGTCTGTTCTAATTCATTAACGCGACTGACATTGAATATTAAATTATTTGATAATGCTGGGTTAGAAAATTGCTTATTTTCATGGCTGATCATATATTCAATGGATGCACCCAGCAGATCTAGAATATTTTGATCAGCATAGCGATAGCGTTCCGCCCTATCCTTCGTACAAACGTAGGCATCCACATGATTAAAAATTTCTTCTTCTATCTGGCTAATTTTGTTTTTTAGTGAACTTACCATAGTATTTGCCGCTGAGTTGAGTTGAGTTGATACTCAGTCGAAATGAAATTGATGTTTCCAGCCGATCTGTTTTAATTTGTCTTTTGATGACATGATTTGTGTTCACTTTCTCTCCCAGCAGTACTTTTACAAATAAATGCTTATACATGGTAATACATGCACTGCACTATTTACAGCCTTTAAGTGATTTGTTACAAAAAAGCCAAATTTGTAATTTACTCACTCGGGAAACATAAAGGTCTCTAAATACATTTTTTAAGCTAACGATACTTAAAATGAAAAAAGAATATTGGCTGGATCGATGGAAACGAGAAGATATTGGTTTTCATCAAAACATAATTAATCCCTACTTGCGTGAACATTGGCAAAAATTACATCTTGCTCAAAACAGCGAAGTATTTGTGCCACTATGTGGGAAAAGCCGCGATATGCTTTGGCTTCATGAACAGGGTCATAAAGTGCTGGGCGTTGAGTTAAGTCACCTTGCAGCGCAAGCATTTTTTCTAGAGAATGGTCATACGCCACAGTGCACTATCAACAAAAAATTCATCCACCTCAAAGCAAATAATATGCACATTCTGTGCGGTGACTTTTTTGATCTGAATAACAATAATTTGACAAAGATCAGTGCTGTGTACGATCGCGCAGCATTCATTGCATTGCCGCCGGAAATGCGCAAACATTATGTACATCATCTGTTGCACATCCTGCCGCCGGAAGTGCAAATCTTGCTCATTACACTGGATTATCCAGATTCTGAAATGTCGGGTCCACCCTTTTCGGTTTCTGTGAATGAGGTCATTGCGCTGTACCAGTTACACGCTGAAATCAGGCTATTAACACAGCAAGATGTGCTTGCACAGCACCCACGCTTTCTAGAGCGCGGCTTGAGCCGGCTGCGAGAAAATGTTTTTTTGTTAAAGACCACTTCCATGCTATGAAAGCAGATAAAGTCTCTTCTGGAACTAGAGGATCATTACTCATAATGTGGATTTACAAATATCACATAAAATAATGACGTGCTTCAATTCTAGGTAATGGAATGGACGCCCACTACCCCAAACGGCATCTAATGTGCCAAAGTAGTGGTGTATTATCCACCAAACAAGAGAGGAGCGTCCATTCCATTACCTAGCGATGAAACATTTAAAGGGAATGTCAATCTAATATTGATAAGCTTAAAAATTTTATGTACACAAAAAATATTTAAGCAAAAAATGACGATAAATAGCTCACTATCTGTTGGCACGATATTGTATTCCCGATGTGAACTTGAAATGATT
>CBFGXU010000141.1:0-5949 GCA_965652935.1 uncultured Nitrosomonas sp. | reverse complement strand
CCGATGATTCTGCAAAGTAGCTTTAACGCTACCAGGAAATTGCCAATGAGTGTATCTGGAACAACGGTTTTGTCGTAGAGTATCGGGTAATTAATTTAAGAAGATGAGGCTTATACCGAAGTTTGACAACGTGCGCAAACGCCATGCAATTCTAGCTGTTGATGCGCCAGGGTAAAGCCAGTACTTCGAATACTACTCTCTAGCTCTTCGATAATGCTTTTTTTGATGCCGACTTCCTTGACGCTGCCGCAGCGATCACAGATCAGGAACTGTGGCGTTTCATGTTGATGATCACAGGCAATATGTGCGCATGACATGTATTGTCCGGCAGTTTCCAGCTTATGCACCAGTTTTTCCTGAATCAGAAAATCCAGTATGCGATAGATCGACATCACCGGCAGCGATTCCTGAAATTGCGCTTTATACCGATCAAAGACTTCATACGCGGAAAGTGGCGTAGTAGATGCCAGCAATACCATCAGTACATTCTTACGTTTCTGAGTCAGCTTGGTACCTCCTGACACGCAAACCTCTTGAGATTTATTAATGAGTTTCTCAATATCAGCCGGCATTTTGTTATATCTTCAGAGTCTTAAAGGTCAGATTATTGGGTGTAAAGATAAAAGCATACCACGCGAATATACTTTCAGGTGCAAGTCCATCTTTTCTCAGCAGCATTTAAATTCAAGTGGAAAAAGGCTCTAACATTTTTTAAACAGCCCGGCGCTGGTCGCACATCCTCAAAACAGAATTTTCTCGTATCCATGTTAATCAGCAAATATGTCATGCTGCGCTCATCATCTGCTCCTAAGCTCTCGCCGGTTTCCTGAAGCATTTAGCTTCTGCTAGATCTTTTAAAAATTAACTAATCGGTCACAGTATCGATGCGCGCCATATTTGATAGATCCACCCCGTCCTCATCCAACTTTCGCCGAGTATTCAGGATAAGGCTCAATAGGTTATTTTACTTCGTCCAAAAAGACGGAAAGTACAGTTACCGGGAAATCAGTTTGCATTTCATGTGTTAAAAAGTTACCATTGATTTTTGTTATGATATAACATATCATTTATAGTATGCAATATTGATTCTTACCCTCTATTTAGGGATCAGCGAATTTTCAGCACCTCGAGAAAGCCGGTTTTAGCAAAATATCTTCAAGCAATTGTTTAACAAATAAGCCGGCTTTATTGTGACGAGGTCTCGAGGTGTTCTTTTTAACTAATTGTTGTGTTTTCAATAGCAGAATACCTACAAACGATGAATCTACGAAGTAATACCGCGTACCTACAAAACTTGAAAGGTTCGGCATGAAGGCAAAATGGGCACCCGAAAACACCTTTCAATCGTCGTTTATCGTCTCAGTATGCCCCAACTGGCTCGGAGAATAGCAGTTGGCACTCTGTTGGTATGGTTTATGGGATCAGCTGAACAAACATTAGCAGAATATAATTCCAGGGGCCCTGCGTCCATGAATGCGCCACTCAAATCCACCGAGACCGATTCTGCAATCCAGCTGACACCGATAAATATCATCGGCGTTACACCCGATCAATTACCTAAGCCAAGTACCAGCACACTGAAAGGTCGCACGCTGCGCTTGCAGCAAGGAGATACACTTGGCCATACCTTGCATGAAGAACTCGGTGTCAGCAATGCATCTTTTGGTCCGGGTGTTGGCATACCGGTAATACGCGGCTTAACCGGCTCACGGGTGCGCATACTACAAAGCGGCATTGGTACTCATGACGCAACTACCCTCAGCCCGGATCACGCAGTGGCGATTGATCCCTTGTTTGCCGATAGCATCCAGATCATGCGCGGCCCGGAAGTAGTTCGCTATGGCGGTAATGCCATTGGCGGTATCGTTGATGTGAACGATGGCCGCATACCTGATAAAAGAGCCAAGCAACCGGTCAGCGGTTCTGTTGAAAGCCGCTATGACACGAATGGCAATGGCACGCATTCTGCATTCAAACTGAATATGGGAAAAGATCGGTTCGCATTCAATGTCGGTGGTTTTTTCCGCGATCGCAACGATATCCGCATCCCTGGCAAAGCAATTGATGAAGCATTCCTGGAACAGCAATTTGGCCTGACTGAAATTCAAAATGTCACGGGCAAAATCCCCAATACCGATAGTAAAGGCTTTGGCGGATATACTGGCGTCTCGTGGATCGGCAATAACTTCATGGCAGGCATGTCCGTCAGCCATACCGATAATCGCTATGGCATCCCGAAAGGCAGTCATCATCTCGATCCCAATCATTTGGATGGCCTCGAAACAATCTTGCCGCGAATCAAAGACCTGACGGGGTTTGAAGATATCTTCGGTCCGCAAGCGTTATTTCCCAGTATCCGCCTTAACATGCGTCAGACCCGCTATGATTTTAAATCCGAATGGTATGAACCGATGCGTGGAATAGAAAGCGTCAGTTTCCGCTATGGCTTGGTTGATTATGGGCATACTGAACTTGAGGGTGGCTCTCCATTCACCAAGTTTAAAAATGACGTCGGTGAAGGCCGTGTTGAAGCACGACACAATGCATTACCAAACCTGACCGGTACCTTTGGGGCGCAGTGGATCAATCGGAATTTTTCCGCGCTTGGCGTCGAAACGTTCGTTCCACCAACCCAACAACAATCTCTGGGCATCTATACCACACAAGATTACACCTGGAACAAGTGGATATTAAGTGGCGGCATCCGTTTTGAGCATACTCGCGTCGATCCCAGCGCCAACGAACTGAAATTGCGCGGTAGCGCACTGCCGCCAGTACCATTACCTAACTCGCTAGATTATCAGGCAGTTTCCGCCTCGACAGCCTTGCAGTGGAATCCACGGCAAGATACCGCATTAACATTAACCTTAAATCGCGGCAAGCGTCCGCCGGACATTCAGGAATTACTGGCACTCGGACCCCATTTATCCACGCGCAGTTTTGAGATTGGGAATGTGCAATTGAAAAATGAAACCGTGAACATGATTGATCTGGGCCTCGACTGGAAATCGGCGCGAGTCAGTTCGCGCATCAATGGTTATTACAACCGTACCGACGATTTTATTTATTTGCGTAACACCGGACTGGTATATGAAATCGACAATGAAGTGATCCGTCAGCGTTGCGTCAGTGACGCAGAATGTGTGTCCATTTTTGCTTACGACCAGCGTAATGCCGAGTTCGCCGGTTTCGAAGCCAGGGTTGATACAACCCTTTATCAATTGCCGCGTGGTAATAATATATTGCTGACACTGTTTTCCGATTATGTGCGTGGGCGTTTCGTCAACGGTGACCGTGATGACGTTCCTCGCATGCCGCCACTTCGTTATGGCGCTGAATTGGGATTTGGCAATCAAACCTGGAATAGCGCGCTGCGTTATACCCGTGCAGAAGCGCAACATCATCCCGGCAAAAATGAAACACCCACGGATGGTTATCATTTATTGACCGCATCAGCGGACTATCAACTCAAAGCGGGCAAATGGGGTGATCTATGGCTATTCGCCAAAGGGTACAACCTGCTCAACGAAGAAATCCGCAACTCAGTCTCCTTTTTAAGAAATTTCGCCCCGGAACCGGGCCGCAGTTTCATTTTTGGGGTACGGGCAACTTTTTAGGAAGTGTCATGTATGAAATTGCAGCTTAACAACCTTCGATTGAAACGATCAATTTGCAGCATGGCCCGACACTGTTATTGGCTGCTGGCTGCGCTAGTCTCGGCTCAGCATGCAAGTGCCAGTACCCTACATCTGGATGTTGAAGTCTGGGGACAAGGCAATGCCTTGTTTACCGGATATTGCCGCACACCCGGTATCATGGGTTGTGATCTGGGAGGATTGGCGGATGCGCTTCATTTACCGGTTAATACCTTGCCAACAGAAACTGCGACTGGCAAGCTGATATTCCCGGCTGACTTTCAAGATCTATCAGGTGGTCAGTTCAAAACCAAAAATCCAGGGTTCCAATCAATACAAAATGCACTGCTACCCAATGAGCTGCTTGGTTATCGCGCGCTAGGCAAGCTGAAATATTGGGATCCGGCTGTGGCTTCCTGGAACGATGCACCGCCGGAGGTGCGGATCCGATTATTTGGCGGCTTGGAAGCCAGCGCTGCAGTACTCAATGATTTCTCAAAATGCGCCGGTCAATTGATTTGCTTTAGCGAAGGAAGTTTCGGTATTGATGGCAGCACGGTTTTTTCCGGCATCGGTATCCACGGCAATCCGGAACTGGTCGTCGACATCACTGATACCAATGGGATTTTGCATACCCATCTGAGCTTCTTCCTGGAAGATCAGAATGGTCAAGCAGGAGGACCGGTTGGTGCTTATTTAATTGAAATGCAATTACTTTCCAACGCGCGTTTTTTTCCGACTGAACCATTCCTCATTTTATTCAATGCAGGGCTGGATACCAGTCAATTTGCGGCTGCTTTGATGGCATTGACCGGCGAACCGACAGGCATCGATCCTCCTCAACCGCCTACCCTGCCGGTATCGATACCCGGGGATGTGGATCTGGATAGCGATGTCGATCGCATCGACGTGGCGCTGATTCTGCTCGCTGCACAAAACAATGAAATGGTAGGACCAACCAATGTCGCCTTTGACGTCGATAAAGATGGCCTCATCACTCGTGACGATGCCTTGCTGGCTAAGACGTTATGCACGCTGAGATTATGCAATATTCCGGTGGAAGCACCCGCAACTGCCCTGAATGTGGCAACAATTTATGATCACCATTCCGGTATTTTAAATCTGAACGATGTACAAGTCGGCGACCAACACTACCGCGCACAGTTGCAATCCCAGACCGCCAACACCCTGACGTTGATTTCGCTACAACCGGACAAGTCCCGCTATGCAACACCGGCTCAGTATGATGAGGTCACAGGCATCCTGGAAATTCCCTCAGTATTCATTAATGGCAAATATTTCCGGGCGACCTTACGAAACCTAGGTGTTAATGGATTTCAAGTGGAGCACTTGGAAGAAATCTCCGGCATTCTGGATTAATCAGTTTTTTTTAACCATTCACTCACAACATAGGAGATAAAAATGTTTAATAAGCTAAGAAGATTGTTGATCACGCTGATGTTCAGCCTACTTTACGTACCAACCAGCGCAGCACAAGAACTGCATGCCGGAGATATGCAACCCTGGCGAATCGGTGCGGAAATTTTTGTGAATAGTACGTTGTTTGAAGCTGATTTCGGTGATCCCAGCGGTGGCTCATTCGCTACCGACGAACCAGGGATTGATGTCGATATCGAAAAAGGCGCGTTCACACCCGGTAATTGGCTGCGCTTTCAACCCGTTGGCCAACTTTTATACTGGAATGGCACGCAATGGAGCACTGCTATTCCGAATGGAGAGAGAATCGAAATCACCGATGCACTCAACAATGCCATTTCGTTTAGTGCCACCGGCACCAGCGGAACTGCTGGCGTCATTGGTGAAGTCAGTAGTGATGGCAGGGTACATGAACATCTGAGTTTCAAAATTTTTGATGTAGCCAATTCGCCAAGCGGTACCCCAGGTGCATACCGAATACAACTGAAACTATTTGAATCTAAAGCAAATAGCGACACTTCTGTTTCCATCGCCACGTCTCCAATTGCCATTGTTTTCAATCGGGGGCTTGAGCAAGGAAGCTTTGAGCTAGCCGTAGCCGCAGCAAACGATCTTACTGAAAATTCTGTCTTCGTTGCTGATACGGGGATATTGACAATCCAGCGTGTCAAAGCCTTGGGAACCTACTACCAGGCAAAATTACAGCATATCGGCGATGGCAAGTTCCAATTGATAGAAGTGCATGAGATTACCGCAACGCAATAACGATTGAATTTGCCGGAAACAAGCATAACCATCATGCGTATTACACAGCGTTACCTTGCATTATCCTAGACAACAATCTGAACCACGAAAGTACCAAAGGTAGGGCTCCAGC
>CBFGXU010000140.1:0-6011 GCA_965652935.1 uncultured Nitrosomonas sp. | reverse complement strand
GCTACCCGAATGGAACCGGTTGCTCCCAACGGATGACCCAGTGCAATCGCACCTCCTAGAGGATTCACTTTATTGCGATCCAATCCCAACTCACGAATCACGGCAAGACTCTGCGCAGCAAACGCTTCGTTCAGTTCAATCCAAGCCAGGTCATCCTGTTTGATGCCGGTTTGCGCCAGCACTTTGGGAATGGCTTTGATGGGTCCCACGCCCATGATCTCAGGGGGGACACCCACGACAGAGAATCCAATAAAGCGGCCGATCGGGGACAAATTAAAACGTTGCATCGCCGCTTCACTCATCAGTACCACAGCACCCGCACCATCAGACATCTGCGAGCTATTGCCTGCAGTTACCGAACCGTGGGCAGCAAAAACCGGTTTCAATTTAGCCAGCGCATCGAGACTCGTATCTGCGCGCGGCCCTTCGTCAGTATCTTTGATGACAATTTCTTCACGCACTTGATGAGTGACAAGATCCGGGCGTTTCTCATCCACTTGATAAGGAACGATTTCGTCCCTGAACTCTCCGGTTTCTATCGCTTTTAACGCCCGCAAGTGGCTGGTCAAGGCAAATTCATCCTGATCCTCACGGGATACTTTCCATTGTTCCGCCACCTTTTCAGCAGTTATCCCCATACCATAAGCTATGGCAACATTTTCCTCATGCTCGAACATGGCTGGATTCATGGCGACCTTATTACCCATCATCGGTATCATGCTCATACTCTCCGTTCCAGCGGCTATCATCACATCCGCTTCTCCCAGCCGGATGCGGTCGGCTGCCAATGCAACTGATTGCAGACCAGATGAACAGAAACGATTAATCGTCATGCCAGCAACATGATCTGGCAAACCAGCCAGTAACAGCGCCACGCGGGCGACATTAATTCCCTGCTCCGCTTCAGGCATCGCGCAACCCACGATCACATCCTCGACGGCTGCCGGGTCGAGTCCTTCACACTGCTTCATCACCGCCTGCAACACATGCACCAACATGTCATCGGGGCGCACGTTTCTGAACATGCCGCGCGGGGCTTTACCAACCGGGGTGCGGGCAGCCGCTACAATATAGGCTTCTTGAGTTTGCTTAGTCATAGGTTTCTCCGTGAATCGTCGATTTTGGAATACTTTAAAAAATGAATCACAGCCCGCACATCAGTTTCTCAATGGTTTACCGGTTTTCAGCGTATGTTCAATACGCGCCTGTGTCTTTTCAGTTGCAAGCAATTCCATAAAGGCTGCGCGCTCCAGTTCCAGGAACCAGTCTTCGTCCACCAGGCTGCCCGGCGTTAAATCGCCGCCGCACATCACATGCGCCACCTTGCTGCCAATCAGATGATCATGCTCGGAAATAAAGTTTCCCTCACGCAAGTTAACAAGCTGGCTCTGGATCGTTGCAATGCCGGTATCGCCCGCCACCGGGATCTCCCGAGGTCTTAAGGGCGGGCGGTAGCCTGCTTCCGCCAGTGCCAGCGCCTGCGCTTTGGCGACATATAGCAGCTCAAAGCGATGCATTACCACGATGTCGGCGAGACGCAGATAACCGAGTTCTTTTGCCTGCTCAGCGCTTTTTGCCAGTTCCGCCATCGCCACCGTCTGGAAATAATATTTCAATTGTGGAAAAGGATCGCCGTCCCTGGCATTTTGCGCAGCTCGGAGCGCAAATTCCTTGCATCCGCCACCCGCTGGCAACAATCCAACGCCGGTTTCCACCAGGCCGATATAGCTCTCCAATGTCGCCACGGCACGATCACAGTGCATGACAAATTCACATCCGCCGCCCAATGCCAGCCCATCCACAGCGGCAACGGTTGGAATCATCGAATAACGCAGTGCCTGCGAAGTCTGTTGAAACTGTTTGATCATGTTATTAACTTCCGCCAGCTTCTTGGCCATCAATACATCAGCCAGATCAAGCTCGCGTGCCACTTGGAGCACTGTGGCCTGCGCCGATTTCTTGAATTTCTTTATCAATGACTGAAATGCCGATGGCGGTGCCGGTGGAGGAGGCGGTTCGCTGCTTGGCTTTGCATCCGATTTAGGGTGTTCAGTGGCTTTCTGCAAATTAGCTCCAGCTGAGAACGGTGGCTCGGTTTGCCAGATCACCAAGGCACGCCAGTTCTGTTCGGCTTCCTTGATCGCCTGCTGCACGCCTTCCAGCACTTCGATACCAATGGTGTGCATTTTGCTTTTGAAGCTGAGAATGGCGATTCGATCACCGGTATGCCACATCCTTACAGCGTCTGTCTCAAAAATGGTTTCGCCGTAGCTCGCTGTTTCGCTGATTAACCGGTCAGGAAACAGCTGGCGCTGGTACACCGGAAGTTTTGAGCGTAACTGTATTTTCCCTGCTGCCGGCGCAAAGGAACCTTCTGGGGTATGCACACCTTGCGCACCACTTGCGACAATGGTCATTACCCATTGTGGCAACGGTGTCTGACTCATACTTTTACCGGCTGCGATATCCTCCTGAATCCAGGTTGCAATCTGTTTCCAGCCAGCTGCCTGCCAGATCTCGAAAGGTCCCTGATTCCAGCCAAACCCCCAACGCACAGCCAGATCCAGATCACGCGCATTATCAGCAATCGCTGGCAGCTGCACGGCACAATAATGGAACAGATCGCGGAAAATTGCCCATAAAAACTGCATCTGCGGCTGCTGGCTATTGCGTAACGCCGCAAACTTCTCAGCCGGGCTGCTGTATTTCAGCAAACGCTTCAGATCCTCGTCCGCTTCCGCGGCAGACGGTCGGTACGCCTGTTTTGCCAAGTCAAATACATGGATTTCATTCTTGATTTTCTGATACACCCCGCGCTTGACTTTCTCCCCCAGCGCGCCCGCCTGAATCAGGCCTTGCAGCCAATCCGGCACAGCAAAATAAGGATGCCAGGGATCATCTGGCAAGGTATCGCGCATGGTATTGATGACATGCGCCAGGGTATCCAGGCCCACCACATCGGCAGTGCGGAAGGTGGCGCTTTTTGGGCGACCTATCAAAGTACCGGTGAGCGCATCGACCAGATCAAAGCCAAAATTGAATTCCCGGCCGTGATGCATGGTGGCCAGCAATGAAAACACGCCAATGCGATTAGCAATGAAATTTGGGGTATCCTTAGCACGAATCACGCCCTTGCCCAGATAGGTCACCAAGAATTCTTCCAAGTGATCAAGCATGGCTGCATCGCTGACCTGGCAGGGAATCAACTCGACCAGATGCATATAGCGTGGCGGATTGAAAAAATGGATACCGCAAAAGCGGTGGCGCAATGCTTCCGGAAAAGCCTCGGCTAATTGATTGATCGATAATCCGGAGGTATTACTGGCGAAAATAGTATGTTCGCCCAGATAAGGCGCGACTTTTGCATACAGATCGCGCTTCCAGTCCATCCGTTCGGCGATCGCTTCAATGACCAGATCACAATCTTTCAGCAATTCAAGGTGCTGATCGTAATTCACCGGTAGGATGCAGGTGGCTTTGGCTTTAATTGACAGCGGCGCAGGCTCTTGTTTTTTGAGTTTCTCGACGGCTTTGATCACGTTGGCATTGGGATTAGCCGAATCAGCCGGCAATTCAAACAGCAATGTTTCGATATTGGCATTCACCAGGTGCGCTGCAATCTGCGCTCCCATCACACCAGCTCCCAGTACCGCCACCTTGCGCACTAAAAATCTTTTATCACCCAATTTCGCCTCCTGCTTGATCCGGTTATCGAATAGACCTGTTCATGGTCGAAAAGAGTACAAGTATGAACGCGAAAGCGCAAGCTTGTTCGTTACGGTACTATGAATATCATTTGAAGCGCTGTACCCATTACAACGGCTAACAGCAGTATCAACGCCAGACAGCAGCAAACTGTTCTGCATTAAAACCCACTGTCGCTCGCTTCCCATCGGTAATCAACGGCCTTTTGATCAACCGGCCGTTGCTCGCCAGCAAAGCAAGCACTTCCCGCTGAGAGAGCGCAGGTAATCGTTCTTTAATCCTTAATTCGCGGTATTGTATGCCGCTGGTATTGAAAAGTTTGTTCAGTGGCACATCAGCACACTCAATAATGGCAACGAGTTCTTCCGCTGCGGGCGGATTTCCGGTGATATCAATAAATTCGTAGCCAATTCCGGCCTGTTGTAAAAATTGTTCTGCCTTGCGGCAAGTGCCGCATTGCTTATAACCATAAAACTTAAGCATATCTCCTCATCTTTGTATTTAAGAAACATCTTATATAGCTTATGTCCAAGAATAGTTTGGGCGCTTCCAAAAATTCAAAGTTCTAAACAAAGCGAGGCGCGAGCAAGAAATGATGACGCAGCATATATTGAATATGTAAGGAAACATTTCTTGCAAACAACGAAGCATTGTAACGAAATTTGGATTTTGGGAAGTACCCATTTATTCCCCGCCCTTTGGTCCCCAGAACACCACCCAGGTAGAAAAATCTGCTGAAAAATTTTCAAAACGATGTTCAACATGAGCAGCCACAAAAAATACCATGCCCGGTTCGAATGGATGGCGTTCACCAGCCACGACCAAGTCACCGTGACCGGAATGAATGAAATACAGCTCATCTTGATCATGCGGTGTTTGTATATCGGTTTCCTTGGGCGCATACACTTCTACCGACATGGAACCGTGGACGAAAGCCTGCACAAAGGGTTCACCCATTGGCCATTCTGCACTTGCCTTCCCCGGTATTTGTTTCATCAGATCAGCTATCGTTGCTTTCATCATCGCTATTTCCTTATGTCCTGTTTAAGCTACGCTTATTGATTAAAATTCAAGTATAAGTGAACCCGGTAACCAATACCAACAGTCACGGCATATCCTAGACATGCCATGGTAAGAAGACAGGGTCTTGCAAAATCACGATTTTTTTGATTTACACGCTTTGAAAACCGTTATTCCAATGAGCGAAGCCGGCGATTCATCCATTGTTCAATGTTTCTCAGCAGTTCAGTGCGCAAGGGTTCTTTTAAAAATAGATGCTGGTGATAAGGCAGATCCGGCAGCGCCAGAACTTCGTTATCCGAATGATGTTTCAAAGTGGCACGGACAAAATCCTTGCCACCCCAGGAGGGTGTAATCGGGTCATATTCCGAATAAACCAGATAAAAGGGGAATGTAAATTCATTCATCCGGCGACGGAAGTGAACAATTTCTTGCTCAATGCCTTTTACGTAGCGCAACAGGCTGCGGCGGACAATCCAGCCATCAGCGCGCAGGCGCGCCTTTTCTTCTTCACTATCGGTCAGATAATTCATCACCCAATCCGGCACGGTAGGTGTCAGAAAACTTCGCAACCCCGGCCAGGAAACAACTTCGAACATGCCATCCAGCAGAGGCACGGTCACTAACGATAGTAACTGATTGAATATTAACAGAGGCAGGGGCTCATTCTGGGGATGCAGAAAATGTGTTTCAGCGTGAAAAGACAGCTTAATCAATGGATTTGCCAGCCATCCACGCCATCCGGGCGGTTCGCTGACAGCAAAAGCCGGGGCAAGAAAAATGACACCGCGCACTCGCCGGGCCGGCTCATCCTCATTCCGGAGCTGTACCAGATAAGAAGCGGCAACCAAAGCGCCCAGGCTATGCGAAACAATAAATACAGGCCGCTCTGAATCACTCTGTTCATCACAAAGGGCAATCATCTTGTTGAGCGCTTGATCCAGATCCCTGCGCAGCGGCTCCAGATCATGCAATAATGATTGCGCCAAATAAGCATCACTGACATCCTGTTTGCCCGCACCGCTGGCCAATGCCTGATCTGCCTGTTGCAGTACCGGATTGGAAAGACCATGCGCGTAAAAATCGAAACCTGCAACGATAAACTGTTGCGCAAAATAACGAGCCACCTCGCCATAACGCCCGATATGCTCATTCATGCCGTGAACCAGCAGCACGCAAGCAGACACTTTGGCAGGCTCCGGCGGAAAAAGGGCCCGCAGAATCAGTGACCCATCACCGCCAGATTGCGTGATACTGCTTTCTTCTCCCCAGCGAGGATAAGGTTT
>CBFGXU010000139.1:0-6062 GCA_965652935.1 uncultured Nitrosomonas sp. | reverse complement strand
TTTTTAGGAAATATGTTTTAATCCTGTATCGCTTAACAAATACCAGATCGACAAGCATCTATATGACCAAGCAATGCTTCGACAAAGCAAAAGAGCTGATTGATGCGGCGAATAGTGAAGACCCGAACCGGGAAACCAGCGAAGGGAAAGATTGGCCGAAAGAACTGCTTTACTCGCGTCGTATGTCTGACATGCTCAATCGGTATGCACCCGATGCCGATGACGCCATGAAACTGGCGGTGAATGCCCAGCATATCCAGCGCTGGAAATTGCCGCGCAGCGATTATCCGATGGATCGAAATGGCTACCATCAATGGCGTGCCAGGTTGAACAAATTTCATGCCGATACGGTTGCCGACTTGCTCGCTAAGGCTGGATATGAAAATGCATTCATTGCACGCGTAACCCAGGCTGTTGGCAAGAAATCGCTTAAAACCAATCCGGATACCCAGTTACTGGAGGATGTTGCAGGACTGGTTTTTCTCGAATACTACCTGCTCGACTTTGCGGGCAAGCACCCTGAATACGACGAACAGAAATGGGTTGATATCATTCGTAGAATTTGGAATAAGATGTCCGCTCAGGCCCATCATTTCGCTTTTTCTGGATACATTAAATTGCCGGATTCACTGGCGGCGCTGATCAAGAAAGCAGTATCCGAATAAATCACGATTCTGTAAGAATGGACAGAAAAGTTGTTTGAGTTAGCGAAAATCTCTTATGAAACCTGCTTTGAGGAAACATTTATACCCAAAGCAATAAGTGTGAAGAATACGAATTACGTCACATCGATAAGGGACTGCATAGACTATTCGTTGGGTGACGATATCAGCGTGCGAAGGTATCAGACGCTGAATTCATCGTGCCGGGCCGAATTGCTCGTGTAAGCGCTCGATGGTGTCGGGCTCACCACGAACCCGAAAGAATGTGCCTTCATTATCTGAACGTTCTTCCAGCACCTGGCAACTGGTGTAGATTGCTCCACGTAGCTGCTGTGCCGACCACGGCAGAAAAAACTCGGTTTCAATCAGATTCTGCTGGAAAAACTTGACGATCTTCTGGCGCAGCTTCGTGACATCATCGTGTCGGCGTGCGCTCATCACGATGCAGTCCGGATATTGTGTTTGTAAGATGGCTTCGCATTCGGCTTGCGCCGTTGCATCACCCACATGGTCGATCTTGTTGAATACGCGGATGCGCGGTACGATATTCGCACCGATTTCCTCAAGCACTTGTTGGGTGACCTCGAGCTGACGCTCAAATCCGGGATCGCTGGCATCAATGACGTGGAGCAGCAAAGATGCATCCAGTGCCTCGTCAAGCGTTGATTTGAATGAGGCGACGAGCCCGTGCGGCAGATTTTTGATGAAACCGACCGTGTCGCTGACAAGCACGCGTGGCACACTCTCGGGGTGGAGAGCCCGCACGGTGGTATCCAGCGTTGCAAAGAGTTTATTTGCGACCAGTACCTCACTGCCCGTAAGTGCCCGCATCAAGGTGGATTTGCCAGCGTTTGTGTAACCGACCAACGCCACGCTAGCGAGTCCTTGGCGCTCTTGTCGCCGTGCGCGCTGTATCTTGCGTTCGGCATCCATCGCGACAATTTCCTGCTGAAGTTCGGCGATACGGTCACGGATTTTGCGCCGATCCAATTCAGTGTGCGATTCGCCAGCGCCCCGGCCACCAGTGCCACTGCGTTGCCGCCCTTGCGGTCCTGCAAGCTTTGCCGCTTCGCGCAGGCGCGGCGCCATGTAACCCAGGCGCGCGATTTCCACTTGAGCACGCGCAGCACGAGAACGGGCATTGCGGTGAAAAATTTCGAGAATGACCATCGTGCGGTCCATCACTTCGCAGCCGACCTCATTTTCAAGGTTGCGCGCCTGTGATGGGGATATCTCGTGATCAACCAAAAGGGTGCTAATGCCTTGGTTGTCAGGATGAATGGCTATTTTCTCGAACTCGGTGGATTCGGCTTCATTGTTCACGAAGCAGCGAATTTCCTCTCGCTTACCGGCGCCAAGGTAAGCTGTCGTGTCGAAGCTGGAGCGTTTTTGCACGAACGTGTTGACAACCTTATAACCCAGCGTCTTAGCGAGTTCGCGCAGCTCGACCAGCGATGCCTCAAACTCAATATCGCTCACATTCGGCAGTTGAACAGCCGCTACGACAGCGAGCCTGGATTTCTCTTTGACTTCTATTGGCATTAGAAAATTGTTTCTCAGATGATCGGAATCGGAAAGTACCTAAAAAGGGTTTTGTGGCAATGGAATTATTCAGGTGCAAACTCGCGCCACGCCTTTACCGCTTTGTAATTTAATTACCATTCTTTTAGATGGTAGCTGGGATAATTCAAACTACCTCCCGGTGAAACGATAGCGGGAGGATTGATTGTATAGAGATTATTGGGTGAATCTGGTGAATACCTGCTCCCGTATTGTCCATAGGGGTTGTTGATAGAATCTGGAGAATATTTGCTTCCATACTGCCCATAAGGATTACTCACAGAATTTGGATCATAGCGGTTATTGCTTAACGTACCCAGATATTTTCCTGTTTTAGGATCTACCAGAATAGGCGGACCTGATTGTGCTGTAGTCGTGAATAAAATCAAACCGGTTATCACAATAAACTTTTTCATAATGTCCCCAAGTTAGTCCAATGCTTCATCTAAAACTTTATTAAACAAATTGCTCAATATTTGGTGCAATTGAACTATGAGGTCCAGCCACATTGAATATCTGTATCAAATTCGTTGCAAAAAAATGCTTTGATTTGCTCATACCATCTACTATCTGGGTGAACATGCAAACATGGTTTTGCAATTCTCTTCTGGGTATTTGTTGGTGAATTTAGAACCGCCAATTAATTCAGCTTCTAATGAAATAATCAATGTGGCATCGCTATGCCGTATATCTGCTTGGTCCGCTGCATATAGCCTTTCATTTTAGTTTCCTGCAAACGATTAAGAATAGCACCATCTTCTGCACGACGCCTTTTAGACGCCAACCGCTAGAAGGGATAATATTTTGTATTGCGCCAGTCGAGTGCAGCATGAATTTTACAGATTCATTTTCTGGAAGTGGTGTTTTATTTTCTAATACCCATTGCAGCTAGGCTGTCAAGGCCTGCCAGTGGAGTCATACCTGGCAAAGCCTTAGCATTTTCATCTCCTATTTAAACGGGAAGCCCATGGTTGCTGTATCGACTTGGTTGTAAGCTATATCCAGCAAATTAAACAAGCTCTATTTTCTATTGGACCACATCAACTCTTGATGCGAAGGTAATCCAACCACCCATATAAAAAACGCTCTTCCATTACGTTAAGTAATGGTTTCCTTTAGTAAAAAACCAGAGTTTCCCCAATATCTATTCCGTGTTGTGATCATTAAGATAGCAACATCTGAATATTTTTATGAGTAGGAGCTTAAAATGAACACACTGAAAGTAACTGCAATCGCTTCTTTATTGGCATTTTGTTTTATTGCAACCTCAGCATTTGCCGAAGTTCCGGCAGCTCCGAGCAGTATTAATCCGAACGATCACGTTGCATTGGCAAATTACTATGAAGGTTTGGCCAAAGAGGTTTCTGAAAAATTGAACAGCAATCAGCAAAAACTGAACGATTATGAAGCTCATCCCTATTATTATGGCAGGCAAGGGCAAGATCTTAGATCACATCTGCAGGCCAATATTCGTGAATATGAGAGTGAGCTGATTGAGGATCTGAAGGAAGCAGCATTGCATAGAAAAATTGCAGCATCAGAGCAGGGTGGGCAATTTAATAAGGCAAAAGCTGATGTTGGCGGTGTAGTCGTACAATAAAACTGTAGTGTCTTAAAATCTTTTTCTTGGTAGTCTCCTAGATGCGGTAGTTCGGATTTGATATTATCCCGATCGAATCTGAACTACTACCCTCAACACCCCTCAACACCCCTCGATAGCAGTGCTTGCTGGTGTATATACTCCAACGGGTAAAAAATTTCCTGTTCCGACAAAAACATGATCCGACGAGCACCACGTGTTCATTATGTTTATTGCATTTTAGCAATATATTCTCGGTCAATATCAAATTGTTCACAAGATTCGAAAGTTTCAATTTCAGTAAAAATGAATTCTTCGAGACTTGAATTATCAGGGGCATATACCGGGCGGTTGCATTTATATTGCACTCGCAATCAGAATAAATCAGCGCAAAAAATTATTCTCTTGTCAGGCTATTTTTGCCATGGATATATAAAACTATTGGAACTCCGATGCCGTCTAGGGTAATGGGCTGCATTTCATTAATTTACTCCGCCCCGGTAGTTATACTTAATTGAATCTCACATCTCAGTCTTTATAGTTAAAGGGGGATTGTTTCACCATGTCCACATATTTTTACAATATATTTAAGGTATTAAACATATTTTTGCTGATTATCATGACAACTATAACAATCACTGCTTTTGCGGAGGAAAAATATCCTGTCAAACTAAAATTTGAGAAAATTAGTAAGCACGAGGTAAGTACGTTGCTTAACAGTCAAAACGTACCACAAATAATTGCGTCAAGCTGGAAAGAAGCAAATGAAAAATTCGTATCAAAACCACCTACAGGTAAGATTGCCAAATATGATCTTAATGACGATGCAATAGAAGAAATTTTTCTCTATATATCCGGCCACGGTATGTGTGGTAGTGGAGGTTGTCACCTCATTATTTTTCAACTCAACCCAGAAAATGAAAGGCTTGAGTATAAAACCGCACGTAGTAGTTCTGACGACATACTGATACTCAACAACCTAACGGGTAATGGCTACCATAATATTGCAATCAGATTAATGAATGGCGTAAGTATGTCCAAAGCCGAAGAATACACTTTATACCAGTGGAAGAATGGTGATCTGGAACAAACTGACGAAACAATACTATTCCAGCAATCGGAAGATAATTGTGGCTAAAACATATCAAGATTATTTTGACGTTCTAGGTTTCAAGGAATCATCCAGTATTCCCGGCGGGGTTCAAAACTATGACACTGAAAATGCATTTGGTTTTATAGGAAAGTATCAATTTGGTGAGGCTGCTCTTTTTGACTTGGGATACTATGGCATAGATAAAAGTGACGGCAATTTATTTAAAAATGATTGGGTAGGTAACTGGTCGGGAAAAGATGGAATAAATAGTAAGCAAGATTATCTCAATAATGGTTCAGTTCAAGAGACTATTATTTATGAATGGCATGATGTTTTATGGGGAAGGATAAAATTTCTGGGACTTGATAAATATGAGGGGCAGATTCTTAATGATCATCCAATAACAATCTCGGGAATGTTGGCAGTTTCACATCTTTTGGGAACAGGAAGCCAATCATCTGATGTGGCTGGTTTAAAAGGTTACTTGCAGTCAGGAGCGGTATTCAGTTCTGAAGATGGAAACGGAACTACTGCTAATGAATACATAGCCTTGTTTGAAGGCTTCCAAACACCTTTCGTTGCTGATCATAGCAAAGCCGAAATAATTTCAGGCGGAGCAGGAGCCGATGTTCTGACGGGTTTTGGAGGAGATGACACTCTCATCGGAAAAGAAGGGACTGACGCTGCTATATATCTTAATAATTCTGCTGAATACGAAACTAAAAAGAATATTGATGGAGCATGGACAATAAAACAAAACAATCGCGGATCGGACGGGACGGACACCCTCATCAATATTGAGCGCATCAAATTTTCTGACTTTTCACTGGCTCTTGATCTCGATGGAAATGCAGGCATAACTGCCAAGATACTGGGCGCTGTATTTGGTCAGGAATCTGTGTCAAACAAGACTTATGTTGGCATCGGGCTGA
This sequence comes from uncultured Nitrosomonas sp., assembly GCA_965652935.1. Lineage (GTDB taxonomy): Bacteria > Pseudomonadota > Gammaproteobacteria > Burkholderiales > Nitrosomonadaceae > Nitrosomonas. Next base: position 236 of record CBFGXU010000139.1, on the reverse strand, counting down.
ATTTGCTGGATGGCGGCATGAGCTACGAAGCATTGATGCAGCTGGCAATCAATGCAGCATTGGGTGCCAATGCCGCAAACTATACGGCTGTTGTCGATCTGCTGTACGAGAATGTGGTTGGATTCCCACCTTCTACTGCTGATGAGACCTACTTCGTTGAATTGCTGGACTCAGGTGCTTATACAGTCGCTTCAATTGGAGTCATGGCTGCGGATACTGCTCTCAATCAAGCAAAT
>CBFGXU010000138.1:0-6099 GCA_965652935.1 uncultured Nitrosomonas sp. | reverse complement strand
GCCAAACCGCCGCTGATGCGATTAGCGCTGGTGCGGCTGACCGATAGCAAACATCATCTGATTTGGACGATCCATCATTTACTGCTGGACGGTTGGAGCACTTCTCAATTGCTGGGTGAGATTCTGCGACATTACGGCGGCAACAATCTGTCATTGCCGCGCAGCCGCTATCGTGATTTTATTGAATGGCTGGGTGAGTATGATAAAACCGCGGCAGAAACCTACTGGCGGGAACGATTACGTAATATCAGCGAGCCGACACGATTAGCGGATGCAGTTTCTACTTCCCGGCAACAGGCAGGCTACCAGGAGTATCGCAGCGAGCTTGATCAAAGCTTCACCAAAGATTTAATCCGCTTCTCAAAACGCGAACATGCCACCGTCAATACTATCGTGCAGGCGGCTTGGGCTTTGCTGCTCAGTTATTATACCGGGCAACAAACCGTTACCTTTGGGGCAACCGTTGCGGGCAGGCCCGCAGATTTGCCCGAATCCGAGCAATTATTGGGTCTCTTTATCAATACCTTGCCTGTGAATATCGCGCTCAAACCAGAGCAGGAAATCGGCGCATGGTTGCGTGATTTGCAGGCACAGAATCTCGCTTCGCGCGAATATGAGCAGACGCCTTTGTATGAAATCCAGCGCTGGGTGGGGCAGAGCGGCCAGGGATTGTTTGACAGCATTCTGGTATTTGAAAATTATCCGATCGATGATGCGCTTCAACAAGACATGCCGGGCGGGCTGGTCTTTTCCGAAGTTAAAAACCGGGAAGCCACCAATTATCCGATGACGGTATCGGTCGTGCAGAGTGGCTTGCTGTGCTTGCAATACGGCTATGCCCGTCAATATTTCTCAGAAGCCATGGTTGAGCGCATGGCAGCCCAGGTCAAAGAACTGCTTTATGAAATTGCGTGCAGTGCAACGCGCCGACTAGGGGACATCAATCTGCTTAGCAAAGCGGACTTGATGCAACTGAAGGCATGGGGCGTGAATGAGCGACGTTATGCACAGACCGAGCCGGTACACCGTTTGATTGAACAGCAAGTGGCCGCACAGCCTGAAGCAATTGCATTGATCTTTGGCGATACGGAACTTAAGTATGCTGAGCTGAATCGGCGCGCAAACCGGTTGGCACATCAGTTGATTGCATTGGGCGTTAAGCCGGAAACGCGGGTGGGAATTGCCGTTGAACGCTCGATTGAGATGATCGTGGGCCTGCTTGCGATTCTCAAGGCGGGCGGTGGGTATGTGCCGCTTGACCCGGACTATCCTCAGGAAAGATTAAATCACATGGTGGCGGACAGTGCGATTGCGCTATTGCTGACACAAAGTCCACTGCGGGCACGGATTCCACAAGCAGGCGGATGCGAAATACTGGAGCTGGATACGCTGGATTTATCTGGTTGGCCGGAGAACAATCCCGATGTGAGCCTGCACGGCGAGCATTTGGCCTACCTCATTTACACTTCCGGTTCCACCGGTAAGCCCAAAGGAGTGGCGGTTGCTCACCACGCCCTGGTTGAGCATGCACACATTGCCATTGAGTTCTTCCAACTGCGCAGCACAGACCGGATGCTGCAATTTTCCACCATTAACTTCGATGGCTTCATCGAACAATTATTTCCTCCCTTATGCGCAGGCGCAGCCATTGTTTTACGCGGCCCCTTGTTATGGGACAGTGAAACCTTCTATCGTGAACTGATCGATAAACGCATCACGGTTGCCGACCTCACGACCGCTTACTGGTTCTTGCTGGTACAAGACTTTGCCAAACTGGGGCCGCGCGATTATGGGCTATTGCGGCAAGTGCATGCGGGAGGTGAGGCCATGTCGCCGGAAGGCATCAAAGCCTGGCGGCAGGCTGGAATGCGTGGAATTACCCTGTTGAATACTTACGGGCCGACAGAAGCGATTGTCACTGCCACTGTTGCGGATTGCGGCGAAAATGATGCAATTCAGGATACAAATGCAGTGCAAGTGACGATCGGAAAGCCATTACCCGCACGCCATATTTACCTACTCGACGCCAATCTGGCGCCTGTGATGCCTGGAATTCCGGGAGAACTCTGCATTGGTGGAGAACTGCTCGCACGGGGTTATCTGAACCGGCCGGAACTGACTGCCGAGCGTTTTATTGCTGATCCCTTTGATGACAAGGGTGGGCGGCTTTACCGCACTGGCGATCTGGCAAGATGGCGCTCGGATGGGCACATCGAATATCTCGGGCGTTTGGATCATCAGGTCAAGGTCAGAGGCTTCCGTATTGAACTGGGCGAAATTGAAACGCAATTACTGCTGCACCCGGGAATCAGAGAAGCGGTGGTGGTGGCGAAAGAAGGACCCAGTGGTGCCAGGCTGGTCGCCTATGTATCGTGTCATGCCGGCAATCAGACAGACACGGCCGAACTGCGCAAATCGCTCGCAGTTACTTTGCCGGATTACATGATTCCGTCCGCAATTGTGGTGCTGGAGAATCTGCCGCTGAATGCGAACGGCAAAGTGGATCGTAAGCTGTTGCCTGAGCCGGAATTCATTGGTACGGATCAATACGAGGCGCCGCAGGGGGAAGTAGAGCAGGTACTGGCTGAGATCTGGGCAGAGGCGCTTGGCATCAGCCAGGTCGGTCGCAACGATAATTTCTTCGAGCTCGGAGGTGATTCCATTCTTAGCTTGCAGATTGTGACCAAGGCGCGTCGGACAGGCTGGAAAATCACTCCCCGGCAATTGTTCGAACGCCAAACGGTTGCCGCGCTGGCGCAGGTAACAGAAATGATATCGGAGCCCGTGATTGAAGAACCTCAACCGATGAGTGCCCGTCTGGAAGATTATCTCAATGCGGAAGTGATAACTACACTGCCATTCGGAAATGATGAAATAGAAGATATCTTCCCCTTATCGCCGACGCAGGAAGGTATGCTATTTCATACCCTGGAGGCGCCCGGTACCGGTCTGTATGTCAATCAGGTCAGTGTCGAGGTTGAAGGGCTTGACGCCACCCGGCTGGCTTGCGCCTGGCAACAGATGGTTGTCCGGCATGCGATATTGCGCACCGGGTTTTTATGGCGGGCAGGGCTTATTCGTCCGCTACAGATCATATTTAAACATATCGAAGCGATTGTCGTTCATCTGGACTGGCGAGGCCAGGACCGTCTGCAAGAACGCATCATTGCTTATGCGGATGAAGAATTGCGACGTGAATTTGATTTTCTCAATCCTCCGATTCGGTTGAGTCTGATAAGAATCGATGAGAACCGCCATCAACTGGTATGGACCAAACACCACATCTTGCTGGATGGCTGGGGGGATTCCATGCTGATCAACGACTGGCTGCGCTGCTATCACGGCGAAACACTTGCGCAGCCGGGACCGAATTACAGCGTGTATGTGCGATGGCTTGCACAGCAGGATAAACAGGTGCTCCAGCATTTCTGGCAGGCTGAACTCGGAGACATCGATGGTCCGACATTATTGGCAAAAGCGGTGGGAAAGGTAACTAAAAAAGAACATCAATCCGACTTTGCTCAGATTTACACGCGCCTGAGCGAGAAAGAAACACGCCGTTTGCAGGCTTTTGTGCAGCGGGTGCATGTAACTGTGAATACCTTTGTGCAGGCCGCATGGGCCATACTGCTACAACGCTATACCGGCAAACAGACGATCATCTTTGGTGCGACAGTTGCCGGCAGGCCGCCCAGCCTGCCAAAAGCGGATGAAATTCTTGGGTTGTTTATCAATACTATTCCCATTCCGGTAGAGCGGCGCAGTGAATTGACGGTCAGCGAATATTTAAGCGCCTTGCAGGAGACGAATGCCAGGTTGCGCGATTATGAATATACCTCACTGGCTGATATCCAGCGCTGGGCAGGTTTTTCCGGTCAACCGCTGTTCGATAGCATTGTCGTATTTGAAAACTACCCCATCAATGCGACGTTGCGTAAAAGCGATGAAGTGCATGGCTTACGTTTTGGCGAGGTGGCAGGCAAAGGATTGACCGGCTACGCGATGGATTTGCAGGTTGTGATGGGTGATACGCTGGAAATCGAGTATGCCTATGGATGTAACGATTTTGACGACCAGTTTGTGCTGGATCTGCGTAGCCAAATGGAAGGCCTGATGCGGGAAATGATGAGTGATCCACAGCGGGCGGTTGGAGAACTGGGGTGGTTAGGCAAGCATGAACTCGATCAACTGTTCCTGTTGCGTGGTGACTCGAATTCCAGCAGCGCAACAGCACGCACTTATCAGCCTGTTCATCGTCTGATCGAGCGCAATGCAGCGCTTCAGCCTGATGCCATTGCGCTGCTGATGGGTGAGCAGGAGATTTCCTACGCTGAACTGAATGCACGGGCTAACCGGCTTGCCCATCGGTTAATCCGGATGGGTGCAGGGGCCGAGGTCCGCATCGGCGTTGCGATGGAACGTTCTCTGGATGTGATTGTGACATTGCTGGCCATTCTCAAGTCTGGTGCCGCTTATGTGCCGCTGGATATCGACTATCCGGCTGATCGGTTGGCGTTCATGATCAAAGACAGTGCGGTATCGCTGCTGATTACGCAAACTAAAGTACTGACTAAGCTTGAACTCAACTTGACTGTGCCTAAACTGGTGATGGACGCGACCGAGTTTGCGGCTGAACCGGCATTCAATCCAGAGATACCGGTTCATGAATATCATCTGGCTTATGTGATTTACACTTCTGGATCTACGGGTCTGCCAAAAGGAGTGGCGGTGACGCACGGTCCGCTTGCCATGCATTGCCAGGCGACGGCGCAAATTTACGATATGCATCCCAGTTCATGCGAGTTGTTGTTCATGTCTTTTTCATTCGATGGCGCGCACGAACGCTGGCTGACCGCCTTGACTGTCGGGGCAGGGCTGGCGGTACGGGACCAGGAGTTGTGGACGGCCGAGCAGACTTATGATGCCTTGCATCACTATGGCATCACCAATGCCGCCTTTCCGCCCGCTTATCTGGGACAGGTTGCGGAATGGGCCGTGCCTCGGCACGACCCGCCGCCAGTCGAACTGTATGTATTTGGTGGGGAAGCGATGCCCAAAGCTTCGTATGACTTGATCCGCCAGACTTTACGCCCGCGGATGCTGATCAATGGCTATGGGCCGACCGAAACCGTGGTAACGCCATTGATCTGGAAAACCGAGGCCGGCAACAGCTTCGATTGTGCTTACGCCCCGATTGGACGTCCGGTGGGTGTTGTTGTTCATGTCTTTTTCATTCGATGGCGCGCACGAACGCTGGCTGACCGCCTTGACTGTCGGGGCAGGGCTGGCGGTACGGGACCAGGAGTTGTGGACGGCCGAGCAGACTTATGATGCCTTGCATCACTATGGCATCACCAATGCCGCCTTTCCGCCCGCTTATCTGGGACAGGTTGCGGAATGGGCCGTGCCTCGGCACGACCCGCCGCCAGTCGAACTGTATGTATTTGGTGGGGAAGCGATGCCCAAAGCTTCGTATGACTTGATCCGCCAGACTTTACGCCCGCGGATGCTGATCAATGGCTATGGGCCGACCGAAACCGTGGTAACGCCATTGATCTGGAAAACCGAGGCCGGCAACAGCTTCGATTGTGCTTACGCCCCGATTGGACGTCCGGTGGGTGAGCGTGTCGTGTATGTACTGGATGTGGATATGCAACCGGTGCCGATGGGTATCGTGGGCGAGCTTTATATCGGCGGGTATGGATTGGCGCGGGGATATTTGGGACGGGCCGGTTTGACCGCTGAACGCTTTGTTGCCGACCCTTTCGATGAAAACGGTAGCCGGCTTTACCGGACAGGTGATCTGGTGAGGTGGATGGATGACGGTAACATCGAGTATGTTGGCCGTGCCGATCATCAGGTCAAAATACGCGGATTTCGTATTGAACTGGGTGAGGTCGAAGCGCGTATCCGTGAAGCCGCGGGTGTCGCTGATGTGGCAGTTGTTGTGCATGAGGGCGCAACCGGCGCGCAATTGATTGCCTATGTGGTTCCCGCCGCAGAGCAATCAGCGCAGAACCTAGTTACTCAACTGAAGCAAACGCTGGGCAGGCAATTACCCGAGTACATGCTGCCAGCGCATTTTGTGCCATTGGCTGT
>CBFGXU010000137.1:0-6239 GCA_965652935.1 uncultured Nitrosomonas sp. | reverse complement strand
TACAAAAATAGCACGAACTTAACAAACAACTTCAGACTTAATGAAGACAAAAACCCAGCAACCTAGCGCTAATTAGACCTCCTATGCACAATTTAATTCAATAAATTTAGCGGTTGTGGTGCGTAGTAAGTTAATAGAACTTAACTTTTTTCTATGTTTTGGGCACCCTTCAAAGTTGAAGTATTGGCATATCATGAGTGAAAAGGCATTACCTTGGATGTAGCGTCTTCAAATTGATGTCGTAATTATGCATGCAACCGTACAACTAAGCACAGCAATCAATTTCATAATGTAGCTTTGCAGAATTATTTACATAATTAAGGATTCATCAAGGCGACCGTAGAGCTCCAGTTTCATAGCCTAATGGTGTGCGGCTGCCACAAGCTTCCATACCGATCAAGCAGGGTTCTAAGTTAGCAAAGAATTTCGTCGTTTCACTGCGGCGCAACTGCTTACGTAGCACAGCCTAGTAACGCGGCTAATATTCTCTATGTCACTGGGAAAATTCAAGGTAAGCTTAGGAACGATCGTGATACTGGATAGTAAAGAGCTTCGAAGATCTTGTGCTATAGATGAGCTATAGATGAAATGAGCAGATCTTGGGAGAAAGAGATATTTAAGGAAGCTTTGAACAAGCATCATTTCAAGCTAAGGCGATAAAACTATTGCATTGATTGGATTTCTCATTGAGGAAAATTGATGATAATAGCAACTCATAAAACAAGATAAAAATGATTAAGAAGATATTTCAAAACATATTCTATATTATTGCAATCCTGTGCATGGTGCTGGTAATTGCATGGGGAGGATCTTGGTTATTCCAAGCGATACGGGATCAACTCACAAAACTCATGTCATGACTAATGATGTCATGACTAAATAACTCGATGGCAGAAATACAAAGTAGCCCATAGCTACCTGGCAATCCTTGGTTTACAGCCGTTTAAAATTACCAAAGATGGAAAAACCAACAAAAATTCCCATATGCATGCGCTCTCGAAGCGCAACCCTAATATGCGGTGTTACTCGATCACAACCCAAAATAGAGAAAATCCGCTCGACTGGTGATAAAGCTATGGCTGTCAAAGAGTGATCAAAAATTGAAATAGATCAAATGCTTATTATAAAATAATAAAACGTTTTCTTTTTCTTTATATGTTGCTGCCATTACAATTACTATGTTAGGAGTAAAATGCAGATCAGTAATAATTAACAATAATCATATCATTATGCAGTTTATTTAAATCTGAAATCGTCGCAAGAACGATCAGAAATTTAGCTAAATTGCTTGAATAAACTGCTGTTACTCGGTATAGTTCGCACTCTGCCGTTTTGGTCCAAGCAGGAGAGTGCGCTATCATCTAATCTATGAAGCGCCGCCGAAGGCGTAACCCCCCCGGAATCGCTCAGGCATGGTCAAGCCAAACTTGTTCCCTGAAAACCGCTTGTGACAGGCAATCTGGAGAGTGCCGAGAAATTTTTTGGCCACCGAAGGGGCACACGGATGTTAGGATATTAATCTGTAAATCTCTCAGGTAAAAAGGACAGAGGGGCGTGAAGTCATTTGCAATGAAATGGCTTTTTTTATTTTCGGGAGAAGAATCCGTGCTGAAAATGACACCCCTTAATCAAACTCATCGGGACATGAACGCCAAAATGGTGGATTTTGGTGGCTGGGATATGCCGTTACATTACGGCTCACAGTTAGACGAACACCATAAAGTACGCCAAGATGCAGGCATGTTCGATGTTTCTCATATGCTTCCGGTCGATATCAAAGGCGACAATGTACGCGGTTTTTTACGCAGCCTGGTCGCTAATAATGTCGATAAATTGACGCTTCCTGGCAAAGCGCTGTATTCCTGCATGCTGACCCCGCAAGGTGGCATCATTGATGATTTAATCATCTATTTTCTGTCTGAAACCTGGTTTCGAATCGTGGTAAATGCTGGTACCGCCGACAAAGATGTTGCCTGGATGCTCAAGCAACGCGATGAACTGGCGCCCAATTTGGAAATTATCCCACGGCGTGATTTGGCCATGATCGCTGTCCAAGGCCCCAACGCACGCGCCAAAGTCTGGCAAGTCATTCCTAACTCTCAAGCTGCGACGGAAGAATTAAAACAATTCCAATCAGCGGTTGTCGATCAATATTTCATTGCACGCACCGGCTATACCGGTGAGGATGGCTTTGAAATTATCCTGCCTGCTGCTGATGCACCATCGTTATGGAGAGCACTGCATGCGGCGGGTGTTGCGCCTGCCGGATTAGGTGCGCGTGATACATTGCGTCTGGAAGCTGGCATGAATTTGTACGGTCAGGATATGGATGAAACCAAGAATCCGATGGAATCGGGCTTAGCCTGGACGGTTGATCTAAAAAGCGAACGGGATTTTATCGGCAAACAGGCACTGCTAGATACCCCTCCTACGCAACAACTAGTAGGGTTGGTATTGATCGATCGCGGCGTGCTGCGCAGTCACCAGCAAGTAGTCGGCCAACGTGATGGCATTGAATATCAGGGCGAAATCACCAGTGGCGGCTTCTCACCGACCATGAATCAATCGATTGCTTTGGCACGCATCCCGGTGCAAATAGTCGTCGGGGATGAAGTCAGTGTCGTGGTACGCGATAAGAAGCTGCGCGCCAAAGTGGTAAAATATCCCTTCGTACGTAACGGAAAGGTATTGGTTTAATTCAATACTGTAACGAAATATTATTTTAATCTGGAGTGAAAAAATGAGTATTCCAACAAATTTGAAATATAGTAAATCCCATGAATGGGTGAAACCTGAAGCCGATGGCACGGTAACTGTTGGGATTACCCATCACGCGCAAGAATTGCTCGGCGATATGGTATTTGTTGAATTACCAGAAGTTGGGCGCGAGCTGAAACAAAAAGAAGAATGTGCTGTCGCCGAGTCTGTCAAGGCAGCCGCTGATGTTTATTCACCTATTTCCGGCGAAGTAACCGCGGTTAATTCTCCACTGGTAGATGAGCCGGGTAAAATCAACGAAGATGCTTATTCCGCCTGGTTGTTTAAATTAAAACCCAGCAATGCTGCTGAGCTGGATGGATTGTTGGATGCGGCAGCCTATACCGAATTGGTCGAGAACGAAGATCACTAAATCTGTTTTGTGCATTTTGCTTGTTAAACCCTCATTACTTTAAGTTTTTAAAATAAATCATGCCGTTTATTCCACATACCGAAGAAGATGTTGCCGAAATGCTTGCCAGTATTGGTGCAAAGACTATTGAAGAGCTTTTTGATGAAATTCCAAAAGAATTAGTCAGTGACCAGCTAACAGGCGTTCCGCCCGGACTCAGCGAAATGGAAATAACCCGGCTGATGATGGAACGCGCTACAAAAGATGGTTTTTACCAAAACTTTATCGGTGCAGGCGCTTATGAGCACCACATTCCCGCCGCCGTCTGGCAAATCACCACACGCGGGGAGTTTTACTCTTCCTATACACCGTATCAAGCTGAAGCCAGCCAGGGAACCTTACAGTTATTGTACGAGTACCAATCGATGATGGCATCACTCACCGGTATGGATGTATCCAATGCCAGCATGTATGACGGTGCAACCGCGCTGGCGGAAGCTGCATTGATGGCCGTGCGTTCGCATAAAACGTCACGGCGCATTCTGATCCCACAAACCGTCCATCCCGTTTACCGCCAGGTTGTGCGCGCGATTGTCAGCAATCAAAAAATTGAAGTAGTTGAACTGCCATTCTGCACTGAGTGCGGGCAAATCCTGCCGGAATCGTTAACCAGATCGAATCATGAAGATTTCGCTGCTTTAGTCATTCCGCAGCCCAATTTCTTTGGCGTACTGGAACAAGTCGACACACTGACTGACTGGGCGCACAGCAAGAATGCTCTTGCCATTGGTGTCGTCAATCCGACTGCGCTGGCGTTACTGACACCGCCAGGCGAATGGGGCAGTAAAGGTGCCGATATTGCGGTGGGTGAAGGTCAACCGCTGGGTATTCCGCTCTCCAGCGGTGGCCCCTATTTTGGTTTCATGGCTTGCAAAGACGCTTTGGTGCGCCAAATGCCGGGGCGTATCATTGGCCGCACCACCGATCTGGATAACAAAGAGGGTTTTGTATTGACATTGCAAGCACGTGAACAGCATATCCGCCGTTCGAAAGCAACTTCCAATATCTGTACCAACCAAGGATTGATGGTCACCGCTGCGACGATTTACATGTCGTTAATCGGACCGGAAGGCTTGCGCCGTGTTGCGGCACAATCGCATGCCAATACGCTGGAACTGGTTGATCAATTGGAGAAAATAAAAGGGGTGAAAAGAATATTCAGTGGACCGATATTCCACGAAGCTACGCTAACCTTACCTGCATCCGTCGCTGAGGTATTATCCAAGCTAAAGCAGAAAGGCATACTCGCGGGATTAAACTTACAGGAACATTATCCTGAAATGGGTAACGCATTATTGGTCTGTGCTACAGAAACCAAAACCGCGGATGATTTGCATAATTATGCGGAAGCCTTGAAACAAGTACTCAGTTAATCCATTCAAACCCATATTTAGAAATTAACGCTTTTACACCCATACATCATGCTGATATTTGAACACTCGCGCCCAGGGCGCCGCAATTATTCCCAGTCACCGGCAACATTGGCAACCAAATCCGCAATTCCGCAAAACTTATTGCGCAAATCGAAAGTGCTACTGCCAGAAGTTTCCGAAATGGATACGGTGCGGCACTACACCCGCCTGTCGCAAAAGAATTTCTCCATTGATACCGAGTTTTATCCATTGGGCTCATGCACGATGAAATACAATCCGCGCGCGTGTAACTCGCTGGCTATGCTACCGCAGTTTATATCACGGCATCCATTGGCGCCCGAAGATACGGGACAAGGCTTTCTCGCCTGTATGTATGAATTACAGGAAATTCTGAAGGCAGTCACCGGGATGGCCGGCGTCAGCCTGACGCCCATGGCTGGCGCACAAGGTGAATTGATCGGTGTCATGATGATTCGTGCTTATCATGAATCACGCGGTGATTTTGCCCGTACCGAAATCATTGTACCGGATGCGGCGCATGGCACTAATCCTGCCACTGCGGTGATGTGCGGTTTCAAAGTCGTGGAAATTGCGACCGACAATGATGGCAATGTAGATCTGGATGCCTTGAAAGCTGCAGTTGGTCCACAGACAGCAGGATTGATGCTGACCAATCCTTCTACACTGGGCGTCTTTGAGAAAAATGTCGCCGAAATGAGCCGTGTCGTGCATCAAGCCGGCGGATTATTGTATTACGACGGCGCCAATCTGAATGCTGTGCTAGGTAAAGTAAAGCCGGGAGATATGGGCTTTGACGTGATTCACATCAATTTGCACAAAACCTTCTCCACACCACATGGCGGCGGTGGCCCAGGGTCTGCGCCGGTGGGTGTGGCTGAGCGTCTACTGCCTTTCATGCCGGTTCCGATCGTTGCCAAAGAAGGCGATACTTATCGCTGGGTTACCGAAAAAGAAAAACCTCAATCGATTGGCCGCTTATCTGCGCACATGGGTAACGCCGGTGTGTTATTGCGCGCTTATATTTATGTCCGCCTGCTGGGAATGCATGGCATGCACCGCATTTCTGAGTTTGCTACCTTGAACGCTAATTATCTGATGGCCGAACTGCGCAAGGCAGGCTTTGAAATCGCCTACCCTAATCGTCGCGCCAGCCATGAATTCATTGTCACGCTGAAAGACATCAAAGACAAAACCGGTGTCACTGCGATGAATCTGGCCAAACGTCTACTGGATAAAGGATATCACGCACCGACCACGTACTTCCCACTGCTGGTTCCCGAATGCTTGTTGATCGAACCGGCTGAAACAGAATCCAAGGAAACGCTGGATTCGTTTGTCAAAGCGATGAAAGAAATCCTGCAGGAAATTGAACAGCAGCCGGATATGGTAAAAGGTGCACCGCACACCATGCCAGTGCGCAGGCTGGATGATGTCAAAGCTGCGCGCGAATTGGATCTGGCCTGGAGACCTGGAAACCAAGCACCTGAATAAGAAAGAATCATCACATTTCATTTCACTTGGCATTACGGCAGGGAATTTGCAGATTTGCTGGATCATCAAGATCTCTGAACCTGCCGTAGCTGTCCGTTTCTTCTAATCACGATCGAAAACCATGCGCACCCTGATCTGCGGCTCCATCGCTTACGATAATATTATGGTCTTCCCGGATCATTTCA
>CBFGXU010000136.1:0-6258 GCA_965652935.1 uncultured Nitrosomonas sp. | reverse complement strand
TCAGTAAACTTTATGGGATAATTGCGCGTTTAATTAAATTTGAATTTCATGATGTCCACGTTATACGACAAGCTTTGGAACCAGCATGTAGTTTTTACCGAATCTGACGAACCGGACAGTATGGCAGTGATCTATATTGATCGTCATTTAGTGCATGAAGTAACCAGTCCGCAAGCATTTGAAAGCTTGAAGCTAGCAGGACGTAAACCGTGGCGTCTTGATTCTATTCTTGCGGTTGCGGATCATAATGTTCCGACTACCGATCGCAGCCACGGCATTCATGATCCGATTTCGCGCTTGCAAGTCGATACATTGGATAAGAATTGCGACGAATTGGGAATTACCGAGTTTAAGATGCAAGATTTGCGTCAAGGCATCGTGCATGTGATTGGTCCTGAGCAGGGCGCAACTTTGCCCGGCATGACGGTTGTTTGCGGTGATTCTCATACCAGTACACACGGTGCATTCGGTTGTCTGGCAATTGGTATCGGCACCTCCGAGGTTGAGCATGTATTGGCGACGCAGTGTCTGTTGATGAAAAAGTCTAAAACCATGCGTATTTCCGTTGAAGGCAAGTTGGGTTTAGGGATAACCGCTAAAGACATTGCGTTGGCAATAATAGGTAAAATCGGCACTGCGGGTGGAACAGGCTATGCTATTGAATTTACGGGTAATGCAGTTCGAGAATTGTCCATGGAAGGACGCATGACTTTGTGCAATATGGCTATTGAAGCAGGTGCACGGGCTGGCATGATAGGTGTTGACGAAACCACAATTGATTATATTAAAGGGAGACCTTTTGCTCCACGAGGTGAGCTGTGGGATATGGCGGTCGCTTATTGGCGCACGCTGCAAAGTGATGCAGATGCGGTTTTTGATCAAACCGTGGTTTTAGACGCTGAGCAAATCAAGCCCCAGGTCACCTGGGGGACTTCTCCTGAAATGGTGACAACGATTGATGGCGTGGTGCCTGACCCTGCTCTCATCAGCGACGAAGTGAAGCGCCATGATATGCAACAAGCTTTAAACTATATGGGATTACGTGCTAATACGCCGATTCAGCAAATTACTCTCGACAAAATATTCATCGGTTCCTGCACGAATTCACGCATTGAAGATTTACGAGCAGCCGCGCAAGTTGTCAGAGGGAAGCATGTTGCAGCTAACATTAAGCAAGCATTGGTTGTGCCTGGCTCCGGGCTGGTCAAGAAACAAGCCGAACATGAAGGATTGGATCGGATTTTCCTGGCAGCTGGTTTTGAATGGCGTGAACCCGGCTGTTCCATGTGCCTGGCAATGAATGACGATCGATTGACTGCGGGCGAGCGGTGTGCGTCCACCTCTAATCGCAATTTTGAAGGTAGGCAGGGACCTGGAGGAAGAACGCATTTAGTCAGCCCGGCAATGGCGGCGGCTGCAGCCATTGCCGGGCATTTTGTCGATGTGCGTGAAATGGGCGGATAGTATCCGGAATATAAACAAATGGAAAAATTTCATACTTTTACCGGCTTGGCGGTGCCACTGGATCGTGCAAATGTCGATACCGATGCCATCATTCCCAAACAATTTCTTAAATCCATCAAGCGTTCGGGTTTTGGCCCAAATTTATTTGATGAATGGCGTTATCTAGACCATGGTGAGCCAGGTATGGATCCGGCACAGCGCCGCCCAAATCCTGAATTTGTATTAAATCAACCGCGTTATCAAGGTGCACAGATATTGCTGGCACGCGCAAATTTCGGTTGCGGATCGAGTCGTGAGCATGCGCCTTGGTCACTTCAGGATTATGGTTTTCGTGTCATTATTGCGCCTAGCTTTGCAGATATATTTTTTAATAATTGTTTCAAGATTGGCTTGCTGCCCATCATTCTCGGGACCGCAATAGTGGATCGTTTATTTGATGAAGTGAAGTTAGCCGAAGGTTATAGTCTTACGGTAGATTTGCAAAAACAGACAGTGGCTACACCCCGTAATGAAGAATTTAAATTCGAGATTGATGCTTTCCGCAAACACTGCCTGCTGAATGGCCTGGATGAGATTGGACTAACTTTGCAACACGCAGAGAAAATTAAACAATTTGAACAGAAACGGCGTAATGAACAACCTTGGTTGTTTATCTAAATGGCATTGTTGAAAGTTAGGATATGATGAAAATTGCTGTTTTAGCAGGCGACGGCATCGGACCGGAGATTATTGCGCAAGCTGTGCGGGTATTGGATGTTTTAAAAGCCGATGGTTTGGCGATTGAACTGGAATATGGATTGATCGGAGGCTGTGCAGTCGATGCAACCGGGGAACCGTACCCTGAAGAAACACATCGATTAGCCAGTCAAGCAGATGCGGTTTTGTTAGGGGCTGTGGGCGGACCACAATATGATACGTTGCCGCGCCAGCAACGGCCTGAAAAAGGCTTGCTGGCTATCCGTAAGGAACTCAACTTATTTGCTAATTTACGGCCCGCAATACTATATCCAGAACTGGCCAATGCTTCTAGTCTGAAATATGATGTGGTTGCTGGTCTCGATATCATGATTGTGCGGGAACTCACCGGTGATATTTATTTTGGAGAGCCGCGCGGCATTGACGTACGAGATGGACAACGTGTCGGATTTAATACCATGATATATAGTGAAGCTGAAATACGGCGCATTGCGCATGTCGCTTTCCAGGCTGCCAGTAAACGTCAAAACAAATTGTGTTCTGTCGATAAAATGAATGTGCTGGAATGCACGCAGCTGTGGCGGGATGTCGTTACCGAAGTGTCAAACGAATATCCGCAGGTGATTCTTTCACATATGCTGGTCGATAATGCTGCCATGCAATTGATCCGAAACCCAAAACAGTTTGACGTCATCGTTACAGGGAACATGTTTGGCGATATTTTATCTGATGAAGCTTCGATGTTGACGGGATCTATCGGCATGCTGCCTTCTGCTTCTTTGGATGAAAATAATAAAGGTTTATATGAACCGATTCATGGTTCGGCACCCGATATAGCAGGTAAAGATTTGGCTAATCCCCTTGCAACAATACTTTCAGTAGCCATGATGCTGCGCTACACATTTAATCAGGAAGATGCCGCGCGGCGGATAGAAAAAGCAGTTAAGCAGGTTCTGGCGCATGGAATTCGAACTAATGATATTGCTGAGCATGGTATGAAATCTGTTGGTACTAAAGCAATGGGTGATGCTGTATTGTCATCTATGTGAATTGGTTTGAGCAAGGCATCCGAAGGGCACGTTTGGAATAAGGATATCTTCATATGCTAAATCATTTATTTCAGATTTGTAAAGTAAGCTAATATTTCTACAATATTTTTTAATTAACCGATTATCATTTTAGGATAAGAGATAAGCAATGAAACAAGTTGGTTTTGTTGGCTGGCGAGGAATGGTTGGCTCCGTATTAATGCAGAGAATGAGGGAAGAAGAGGATTTTTCTCTGATAGACCCTGTTTTTTTTACAACCTCTCAGAAAGGTGGTGCAGGTCCTGAAATTGGTAAAGAAACTCCGCCCTTAAAAGATGCTTTTGATATCAATCAACTGAGGGCGATGGATATTATCATTTCCTGTCAAGGCGGTGATTATACCAATCAAGTGGTTAAACAATTACGTCAATCCGGATGGCATGGGTACTGGATCGATGCGGCCTCTGCGTTACGTATGGAAGATGACTCAGTCATCATATTGGATCCGGTCAATATGCCTGTGATCGAAGAGGCGTTGCATCATGGCGTAAAAAATTACATTGGCGGTAACTGCACTGTAAGTTTGATGTTAATGGCAATTGGTGGTCTTTTTGAAAAAGGCATGGTGGAGTGGATGAGCGCCATGACTTATCAGGCAGCATCGGGTGCTGGAGCTAAGAATATGCGGGAGTTATTACAGCAAATGGGTGAAGCGCATCGGGTTGCCAAAGGCTTATTAGAGGATCCTGCTTCAAATATTCTCGATATTGATCGTGAAGTTGCTGGTACTTTGCGCGATAAGAAATTTCCAACAGAAAACTTTGGTGCGCCATTGGCTGGTAGCTTGATCCCGTGGATTGATAAGGAAGTTGCCAATGGGCAAAGTCGCGAAGAATGGAAAGGCCAGGCGGAAACCAATAAAATCCTTGGAAGAATTGATCAGCAAATTCCAGTGGATGGGATCTGTGTGCGTGTCGGAGCGATGCGATGTCATAGCCAAGCGTTGACCATTAAGTTAAAACAGGATGTACCATTGGATGAAATAGAAGAAATCATCGCTAATTCCAATGATTGGGTGCAGATTGTCCCTAATGAACGGGAGGCAACTACGTCAAAGTTAACTCCTGCAGCTGTAACCGGATCTTTATCAATACCTGTAGGCCGTCTGCGCAAACTGGCGATGGGTGGAGAATATTTATCAGTTTTTACAGTAGGCGATCAATTGCTTTGGGGAGCTGCAGAGCCATTGCGTAGAATGTTACGGATACTGCTTGCGCACTAGATACGCACCTCGATATATCTTCTATCTTCAAGTTTCTGAATTAATTGATTAATATCATTTTTATTAAAGAGTTTTATAGATTAATTCATAATCCTAAGCATAATTTTGGCTTATGTGATTACGTTACAATGCAAGCTTACAGATATTTATTTCCAAAGAAAAAATTAAGAGGGTATTTCAGTGCATAAAATGTCTTGTAGAGTAAGCTTGTTGGTAATCATTCTGATGTTACCATGGACCGTCATTTATGCAGCGGGGCTTGGTAAATTGAAGCTCAATTCAGCTCTGGGACAGCCACTCAATGCTGAAATAGATATTGTTACTACGAATAGCGATGAAGTTTCATCTCTAAAGGCGAACATTGCTAGCCGAGAGGCTTTTGCTCAAGCAGGCATCCATTATGAGCCTAATTTCCCGACTTTCAAAACCTCCATAGAATTGAGGACCAATGGTAATCCATATATCAAACTTGCTTCACCACAGGCTATCAATGACCCATTTTTAAATATATTGGTAGAATTAAATTGGGATTCCGGGCTTATTTTGCGTGAATATGCCGTTTTGCTTGATCCTATTGAAATGAATGCGCAGAACCAAAATATCGCCGCACCTGCGGTTAGTCCTGTACCAATAACTAATGCTGTGAGCAGAAATACAGAAAGAACGTTTGATGTTAAGGAAAATCGCCAAGGAGAAAAATCAACCAGATCAATAAATCGATCAAATCAAGCAAAAGATACTTATGGACCGGTGATTCGAGGAGATACTTTATCGTCGATAGCGCGCCGGGTTTTACCCACGGGTGTCGATCTAAATCAAATGCTGGTAGCGCTTTATCGTGCAAATCGTGAGGCATTTATCGCAAATAATATGAATTTACTTAAGGTTGGTGCAATTTTAAAAATACCTGAGCAAAGTGAAATTGCAGCGATAGATGTACCTACTGCGAGTAATGAAATTAGAATGCAAGTTGAAGATTGGCATCGTTACCATAGCAAAGTTACCTCAATTTCCAGCGAATCATCGGTTGCTCATATCCGGCAATCAGATCAGGGAAAAATTACGACCAGCATCAATAAGAATTCTGTTTCAGCACGTGAATCTCCAAAGGAAGTGCTGCGGTTATCGAGCGGTGCTCGATTAACAACTAAAGGTGATCAGATTTCTGAACCTGCTTTAGCGGATCGCCTTCGTATGATGGAAGAAGACGCCATTGCACGAAATCTTGCTTTGAAAGAAGCGAATGAGCGTGTAGCAATGTTGGAAAAAGGCATTGAAAATTTAAAACAATTATTGGAATTAAAAGATTCTGTTTTGGCTCAGGCGCAAATAAAAGCAGGATCTGATCCCAGAATTGAGACCAAATCTGAAGCACATTTGATAGAAACGATTAACTCCTTATCGAGCAATGAGTCTAAGCCAGATATGAATTTCTTGCAGACACAAGAGCAAAAAGCGCTAATTGCTCAATCAGCTACTGAAGGGGTTATAAAAGATGTGGCTACCAAATCATTACCACCACAAGAAACAGAAAACCGATCACTCATTGATCAGATATCCAGTAATATTGAATACATTGGTGCTGCTTCAGTTTTAATATTGCTGACTTTATTATTGATTCTTAAGAAACAACGCAATCAATCAAAGGAAGAAGCGGAATTAGACGAGAATGATTCGGACTTTTCCTCCGCGATGCAAACAAGAATGGCATCAATGGTTGCTGCGCAAACTATGCCGGTCACTGAAACCAATCATTTATTCTCAGAAAATGAAAAAGATGATTTAACA
>CBFGXU010000135.1:0-6274 GCA_965652935.1 uncultured Nitrosomonas sp. | reverse complement strand
GGATTGTACTATATCTGCTCCCCATTCCTGATAACTGCGCGCTGTTATAGCCAATGAATGTTCATGTAAAATGACTCATTATGATCCGCTTACAACCCTATTTCCGTTTGCTAAGGAGGCTTGCTCCTCATTGGAAATTGCTTTCACTTGCGTTACTTGCCATGCTGGTCATAGCAACAACCTCAGCCTCATTACCGATACTCATCCAACAGCTTCTCGACAGCACCTTTATTCAAAAGGATCCAGCACTCCTGCAAACAACGTTAATGGCAATGATTACATTGTTTATTGTGCGTGGCGTTGCAAGCTCGATCAGTATCTATACGGCTACTAAAGCCAGCGGTCAATTAGGTATTGGTTTACGTGGTGATATGTTTAATAAATTGCTGACATTGCCGATCAGTTTTTATACGCATTTTAATAAATATAGTGAAGTTGACAGGCTGGTATCCACTATTAATCACATTACTCACCATACAACCCGGCATATCATTATTCTGGTTCAAGATAGTTTGACGATCATTGGACTCGTTATTTGTATTCTCTATCTCAATCAGGAGCTTGCGCTGCTACTGCTGCTGATATTACCACTGGCTATACTGATCATTCAGATGACTCATGATCATTTAAACAAATTCAATCAGAAAAATTTATATGCATCTGACAATCTCATTCGGCACTTACTGCAATCCCTCCAACATTGCAGAGAAATCCGCTTGAACGGTGGGCAAGACCATGAAAGTCAGCGCCTGGGTAAAACTGCTGAACCCATCTACCAAGCAGAAATGCAGCAAGCCCTGACTAGAGCAGTGCTCATCCCTTTCGGTCAAGTAGCACTTGCTTTGATCTTGATGGCAATTATTTACTTTAACATGCAACAAATACCAGATAACCCATTGAATTTGGATAAAACAGGTGCATTTTTAACAGCAGCCATACTATTTATCAACCCCATACAGCGCCTCGCCAACGCTCTCAGGCAACTTGAGCATGATCAAAAGAATACACAGGCCCTGTTCTTATTTCTTGAGCAAGCATCTGAACAGGATACAGGCACTCGAAGCCTCGAGCATGTGGATGGAAAATTAACATTTGAACAAGTTCGGTTTTATGATAATTCGCTAGCAAAACCCATCCTGAACCATCTCAACCTCACCATAAGGCCCGGTGAAGCAATTGTTTTCACAGGTTATACCGAAGAAGAAAAAAATGCACTCATTGATTTGATTCTGCGTTTACAGCAGCCTACCAGTGGAAAAATATTGCTGGATGATCAACCCCTCGCTGAAATCCGGTTAAATAATTTACATGCCAATATCGCCCTTATCGCAAAAAATACTATTCTGTTAGATGAGAGCGTTGCCGGTAATATTGCGTATGGCGCCATGAAATGCGCCAACGAAGCAAGAATTACCGCCGCAGCCCGTGCCTCTCATGCCATGAACTTTATCCGGGAGATGCCGGAAGGCTTACAGACGCGGATTAGTAAAGACGGCACCAGCATAAGTAAAGAGCAATTTCAGAAAATTGCCATCGCACGCGCGTTACTTAAAAATCCGCCTATCCTGATTCTGGATGAGATACCTGCAGCCAACCAGCACGATTCAGATAATTTATGCCCTGCCCTGGAGAAACTGATGCAAAACCGTACCACGCTGATTTTCAATCAAGATGTCCCGCATTTGAAAAAAATTGACCGAATTGTTTTCCTGAAAAATGGCTGCATCACACAGAACCTCACCCAGTAGCTTTGAATAAGCTGTCCAGCGCAGGTGCACAGACACTTATTCAGAGCTTTCCCAGCTAACTTGCGCTCTTTCTAACCGGTTCAAGATCAGAACCAGTCGTATTGATGTGCTCCAGCTCTTTAGGAATATATTCCGGAACCCATTTTGCAAGCTGATCGCGAACTTCTTGATCACTCAACACGGTCACTTTGCTTAACCAGGTGATCAAATCAGCTAACCATTGTTCATCAACCTGACATGCCTGTGCAATCCGCAATTTTTCATGCGGTGTAGGTAAAGTATTCTCATTGGTTGCCAGTAACTCTTCATGCAGCTTTTCTCCAGGCCGCAATCCGCTGAATACAATCCGAATATCATCTTCTCCTAACCCGGATAAATGGATCAGATCATTAGCAAGTTCAACAATTTTGACCGGATTACCCATATCCAGTACAAATATTTCGCCCCCGCCTTTCGCACCGCCCATTAACCCAGCCTGTAAAACTAATTGCGCAGCCTCGGTGATAGACATGAAATAGCGAGTCATTTCCGGATGAGTAACCGTAATTGGACCGCCCCTAGCAATTTGTTCACGAAATTTTGGAATGACACTGCCAGTACTCCCCAACACATTACCAAAACGCACCATTACAAAACAGGTGGGCTGCAACCGAATAACCTGGTCAGGCTTGGTATGTTTTAGAATGGATTGCTGCAAAGCCTGGCACACCATTTCAGCCAGTCGCTTACTTGCCCCCATAATACTGATTGGATTGACTGCTTTATCCGTTGAAATCAACACAAATTTTTCTACGCCAAAATCTATCGCCACCCGGGCCAATATATAAGTACCTAAGACATTATTCAGTAAGGCCTGGCATGCATTTTCTTGCTCCATCAGCGGTACGTGCTTGTAGGCGGCTGCATGGAAAACCACTGAGGGCCGGTATTGGGTAAATATTTGCGTCATCCGCGCATGATCTTTGATGTCTCCAATTAAAAACGACATTTTGAGATTAGAGAAGCGCTGCGAGAGTTCTTCCTGGATGTTATACAGAGCCAGTTCATTCAGCTCAAGAAATACGATACGCTCAGGATTGAAATTGATCAGCTGCCGACATAGTTCTGATCCGATCGAACCGCCCGCACCGGTTACCAGAATGATTTTTCCGGTCAGAAAACTATGCAATCCATCATTATCCAAAACCACGGGTGCTCTACCCAACAAATCATCCAGCTCTATTTCACGGATCTTGGACACCGTTGTCTTACCGCTGATCAGATCGGCGTAGGACGGTACGGTCATCGCTTTTACACCGATTTCCGAACACATCTCCAACGTGTGCCGATGTATTCGATGAGGAACGGAGGGAATGGCAATAATGACATGGCCGACATTCAGCTTTTGCACCCATTGCGGTAATTCATTGATCACCCCCAGCACACGTACGCCATGTAGACGAGTACCCAATTTCCTGGGATCATCGTCCAGCATTCCAACCACATGCCAATCACGGCTTCTCGCTAAATCCTTAACCAGATTCATCGCAGTGTTACCAGCACCAATGATCAAAACCAGCTTTGCTTCATAGCTTTCCAAGCCATACAAACGATGCTCTTTCCATGCACGATAAACCAAACGACTCCCACCCATGATCAGCAACAATAACAACGGAGCAAGCAAAATGACGGAACCGGGAATATCTGCTACTAGGCCCGTTAGCCACAATACCAGCAATACCGTTGCCGTGCCGATAACCACAGCAACAAAGATTCTTTTTAAATCAGGCAGGCTGGCGTAGCGCCACAACCCTCTGTAAAGCCCCAGCCATAAAAAAAAACTGGTATGGATGAGCACAATCCAAGGTAGAATTTTTGGTAAAAATGACCATGTAACGGAAGGGATTTCAAAATTAAAGCGGAATAAATAAGCAAACCACCACGCAACAGCAACTGCTACCAGATCATGAGAAAAAGCAATCAGTGTGCGGATTCCAAATTTGCCTACAAACATACTATTTCCAACTGGAATAATATTTCTGATTCCAATCAGAAATAAGCATTAGCACTAGATAAATACCTCCCCAAACCGCGGTTATTCCCTGCTGCACCGTTAAATCCTGCTTTCCTGCCCACACCGCACTTCCACCTACTGCAAGCATCAATACATAAGCTGCAAGCGCTGTGTTACGATGACCAAAACCGCTTTGTACAAGACGTTGATAATAATGCTCACGATGAGCTTGCCAGATTCTTTCTCCGCGCAACAAGCGTTTTATGAGTGTCACTGTCGCATCTACAATAAAAGGTGAGAATATCATCAAGGGCAGCCAGATTGACCAGATATCATCCAGCCATCCTAGTATGCCTAATACAGCTGCCAGAAACCCGAGCGGAATTGCCCCGACATCTCCCAGAAAAATCCGTGCCGGGTAAAAATTATGCACCAAGAAAGCCAATGCGGCGGCAGCGATTGAAAAATTGATCACCGCGAAATCATAACTCCCGGCCAAATAAGCAGTTAAGCCATAGTATCCAAATCCAATTACCGTCATTCCCCCCGCCAAGCCATCTGAACCATCCATAAAGTTATAGAGATTAGACATCCAAATCAGTGCGCCAACCATACATATTACCGTTATCCAGCCATAGGTATCCAATAGAAAGGCGATAGAGAGTCCCGCCGCAACAATGCCCTGTACCCATAACCGACACCATATCGGTAAATGCCAAATATCATCAATGAATGAAATGAAGATTAACAAGCTGATACCTAACCAAACGGTAACAGGTATTTCTACTGAGAAAGCCAGCCATGTGCTGATTACCCCACCCAATAAGCCTAATCCTCCAATACGAGGGACGGGCACCGAGTGAAGCGAACGTGAATTAGGATAATCCAGCACGCATTCAATTTTGCTCTTTATCAATCCTAAAATTAAGAAAAAAGCGATAGCAAATGACAGCAGAGGCGCTGTTATGACTGATAGAGGAGAATCCAAAACCATATTGACAGGATTATCCGTTAAAGATCGATAAAAAACACACACGCCATTTTCTCATCATTTAGGACAAGAAAATGGCATGGGTAGTTAAACAGCTATTAATTCTGATAGGACCTTAGAACATGGGATTGGCGGCATAGCTCTGATGCGCTGCTGATGCAGCGGCACCGCGTTCTACCTTCATACCCATATCAGACAATACACTTTCAAGCGCATTTAAGCAAAAAAGCACATTCTCCACTCGGCTGGAAGTACCCATCAAACCAAAACGCCATACTTTTCCGCCAAAATCGCCCAAACCTGCGCCGATTTCAAGATTGTAGTCATCCAGCAAGCGGCGGCGCACTTCTTTTTCATCCACGCCTTGCGGCACCAAAACAGAGTTCAGCTGTGGCAAGCGGTATTCTTCCTTAACCACATAATTCATACCCAATGTCGCAAATCCGGATTTTAAGGCTTCATAATTACGCCGGTGACGCGCCCACGAATGCTCCAATCCCTCCTCAGCCAGCATCAGCAGTGCTTCATGCAATGCGTACAATGCATTGGTCGGTGCCGTATGGTGATAAGTACGCGTTGATGATCCCCAGTAATTCAGCAGCAAACTGATATCCATAAACCAGCTATGCACTTTTTCCTTACGATTTTTAACCAGTTCGGTCACGCGTTCGGAAAAACTTACGGGGGACAAACCTGGCGGACAAGACAAACATTTCTGGCTGCCGGAGTAGATCGCATCAATTCCCCATTCATCGACTTTAATGGGAGAACCGCCCAATGAGGTTACGGTATCCACAATCGTCAGGCAATCATGTTTGCGCGCGATCTCACACAGGGTTTTGGCATCCGATGAAGCGCCCGTCGAGGTTTCAGCATGAACAAACGCAACAATCTTAGCATCAGGATTTTTCTTTAGCGCATCTTCAACTTTCTGTGGATCAACCGGTTCACCCCATTTATCATCCACTACCACTGCAACACCGCCATGACGTTCGACGTTCTCAATCATACGTCCGCCAAAAACTCCGTTGCGGCACACAATGACTTTATCACCAGGAACCATCATATTCACAAAGCACATTTCCATGCCGACAGATCCAGGCCCCGAAACCGGAAAAGTCATGCGATTTCTGGTTTGGAATGCATAACGCATCAAACTTTTTATTTCCTCCATCATATCGGTAAAAACAGGATCAAGATGGCCTAGGGTAGGACGTGCCATCGCATTCAGCACACGCGGATGAGTATCCGATGGTCCTGGCCCCATCAATACGCGCTGCGGTGGATAAAATATTTTGACTTCTTTTTCTGGGCGAAAATCTTCGGTATTCATGAACAATCCTAAATTTATAGTGAGATATTTTATAAAGTAAAAAGTATGGATTTTAACAAGGGAATAGGGAATTTACTATCATTTAAAGCAGCGGTTAATAATAGTGCCTCAATTTGAATTACGTTTTGTATTTCTCCCTCAATTTTTCAGCATTTGCAAAGATGCTACAAGTCCAGCAGTTTTTTTACTTCCTCCTATTTTATTCCTTA
>CBFGXU010000134.1:0-6286 GCA_965652935.1 uncultured Nitrosomonas sp. | reverse complement strand
AAACCCAACCCGCTTACTTGATACACACCACCCGCACCTGATGAATATCCGTCATTCCCTGCAGCACCTTCTCTATCCCATCCTGTCTTAATGTCCGCATGCCATCGTTCAGCGCGGTCACCAGCATTTCCGCCACGCGGGCGTGCTCCTGGATGTTCTTTTTCAATGCATCACTGGCAGTCATCAGTTCATGCAATGCCACCCGGCCGGAGAAGCCGGTGCCTGCGCAGTTGTCGCAACCCACCGGTTTATACAGGGTGATCCGGCCTTTATCATCGCCGTATTGTTTGATCCATTGGTCATGAATTTCTTGATAGGCGACTTCCGGATTGGCTTTAAAGCGCTCGATATTTCTCAGTTCTTCACAATATTCCATTAATAACGCCTGGATTTCGTGCTCGCTCGCTGCATGCGCTTGTTTACATTTGCATAGCCGCTTGGCTAGCCGTTGCGCCAGTATGCCCAGTAACGCATCAGAAAAGTTGAACGGATCCATGCCCATGTCCAGCAGGCGGATCACGGATTCCGGCGCACTGTTGGTATGCAGCGTGGCAAAAACCAGATGCCCGGTCAGCGAAGCTTCAATGCCGATGCTGGTGGTTTCCTTGTCGCGCATCTCGCCGACCATGATGATATCCGGGTCTGCGCGCAGGAAAGAACGCATGATGGCCGGAAAGGTCAAACCCGCCTTGACATTGATCTGCACCTGCCGCAACCCTTTCTGCGTGATTTCAACCGGATCTTCCGCGGTCCATATTTTGGTGTCCGGGCGATTGAGGTATTTCAGAACGGAATGCAGGGTGGTGGTTTTACCGGAACCCGTCGGGCCGCACACAAAAAATAATCCATACGGCTTGCTGATTATTTTTTTCAGCGCTTCCAGGTTGTGCAGGGTGAACCCCATTTTATCCAGCGGAATCGGCTCACCGGCGGATAAAATACGCATGACGACATCTTCCAGGCCGCCCGCTGAAGGAATGGTGACTACCCGCAATTCAATATCCAATGGAAAAAATTTCCTGAATTTAATCTTGCCATCCTGGGGTTTGCGCTTTTCGGAAATATCCATGTCGCACATAATCTTGATCCTTGCTACCAGAGGATTGCGATAACTGGCCGGAACCTCGATATAAGGCATTAATGAACCATCCTTGCGAAAACGGATTTTAGTTTTCTCTTTCCCTGCATAGGGTTCCACATGAATATCGGACGCCCCCATTTTATGCGCGTCGATGATGATTTTATTGACGAGCTTAACCAGCTCATTATCTGAAGCTGCCGAAGATTCCTCTATTCCCCTGCTGGATGCTTCTTCAATACTTTCCCCTTCAAGATTGAAGAGCATTTCATTGATATCATCCGCAACGATGCCACCCTGGCCTCCGCCGTAGAATTGTTCAACTGTCGCTACAAACTCACGCCGGGTAGTAACGGTATAGATAATTTTATGCTTGGGGAAAATCGTGTGAGCGATGCGCTGAGATTTAATCTGCTCGGGATCCAGCGTTAAAATGACCAATCCATCCTTGGTTTCATCAATCGGCAGCCAGGCATTACTTTCCACATAATCTTTTTTTAAATTTCTGAGCAGATCCATCGGCTTGATGCGATCTTTCCTGAAAGGCTCATAAGGGATATCAAAAAACGAAGCAAGCGCTTGGCCGATCAGCGGCAAGCCGATCTGCAACTCGTCGATCAACACATCTTCCAGATCGCATCCTTTTTTCCGCGCCGACCGCATCGCTAATTTAAACTCTGCGGCAGAAATCACCGCATTAAAAACCAGGTAGTCATATTTTGATTTCAGCAGCTGAGCAGGTTGTTTCTGGCACTGCTTAAAGGCAATTGCAAGCACCCGACAAATTTCGACCACTCCCTCAACGGCGATGGGCGGGAAGGGTTGATCGCTTTTATGATTAATGACCTGAACCACACCCAATGATTCTTGAGTATCCGCGTTCAGAATCGGTGCAACCAGCATCTGCTTGGTTCGATAACCGGTGCGTTTATCCACTATCTGAGAAAAATTGAGCGATAAATCAATTTTTCTGAGTTCGCTTTTATTGTAAACATCCTCGATATTTAATACTGCTTTCTTCAAACTGACATAACCGGTAAGGCTGCTTCCATCCACCGGTAATTTCAAATCCTGCATTGAGTCAAATCCGGTCTTGACGCGGGTGACCAGAAATGCTTGATCCTCACTCAGGGTATAAATAATCAGCCGCTCTGCATTAAATACGACACAGAGATCCTTGCTGATCCCCCGTATAATCTCATCAATATTATTGACCGCCTGGCTGACCGCATGGATTTTACTGATCGCCGATTGCAGATGCCTGGAAAAATTGAGTTCATCCGGAACATTTTTTTCAATCAGTGGCGTAACAGCATCTGTACTCATGACATCAGACCTTCAGAATCCCTCAAACTTGAATCATTGATTGGTTCTCAAACATTCCCGAATCCCAGGCTCAACAGAGTCGCCGCAACAATCGTTATTTAACCAATAACACAGGAATGTTTGATAATTGCATCACCTTGTTCGTCACAGATCCCAGTAATAAACCTTGTATATTTCCTTTTCCACGCGGCCCCATTACGATCTGATCGTAGTGCTTCTCGGCGGTGAAACGGACAATCATTTCCGCCGGATCACCGACCGTAATATGATACTGATAGATGACGCCTGCCTGATCGAGTAAATCACGGGCTTTTTGCAGGCTTTTTAAACCTTCCTCCTGATGGTACTGCTTGATATTCGTCTGATTAATAAATAATGAAATATTACCATCCAGCGGATGCTGAACATTCAGCAAGTGAATCTCCGGCTTTTCCTTATACCAATCCAGTAATTGAATGAAATCAGCCACTGCTTTATTGGAATTGTCGGAACCATCCACGGGTAATAGGATTTTTAGCATGATGAATCCCTCAGTTTTTGTATGATAAATATTAAAAAACTACTGCTTAGGCGGTGTTTTTTCAACCAGATCAACCACTGGCCTGACCTTGGCCAGCTGACGGGCTGCGAGCATTTTCCCCACCCCAATCACCATGAATGCAGCGGCTACGGGTGCAATCCAGTGCAAATATTTGGCCTGCGTATTGACCCATTCTTTGGTAACCACATCACTCACCACCATGTCACCCGCAATCCACCCCAATAAACCGGCACCAATCGCAATCGTTACCGGATAGCGATCCATGATCTTCATCACTAATTGACTTCCCCAGACAATAATCGGCACACTGACTACCAACCCGAAAATCACCAAACTGATCTCGTCCTTGGCTGCACCGGCAATCGCTATCACATTATCCAGACTCATCACTGCATCCGCCACGATGATGGTCTTGATGGCTCCGAGTAAGGTCGTACTGGCGTCGATTTCGTGTCCCCCTTCTGATTCAGGCTGCAGGAGTTTGATACCGATCCATATCAGCAGTACTGCGCCGACGATCTTCAGATAAGGGATCGCTAACAGACTCAGTGCAAAAAAGATCAGCACCACCCGTAAAGCAATCGCACCAAAAACACCCCAGAAAATTCCCAGCTTACGTTGCTGTTCAGGTAATCGCCGACAGGCAAGTGCGATCACAACCGCATTATCACCCCCCAGCACGATATCAATCGCGATGATTTGCATGACTGCAATCCAGAATTGCGGGCTATCGAAATCCATTTGATCTTCCTACCAGATAATAATTGATTAAAAGACATCTCATCCTAATTTCAATATTTCTATTTCTAATTTGATATTCCTATAAACTTCAGCAACTCATCTTTTTGCAGCAAGGTATCGTTATAGCCCAATGTTATTAAATCCCGGCAAAAAAGTGACTCAAATAGCACGTAACTCAATAAAGTTGCTCCATTCGGCCCCATCGCACCAATCGCGCGGTATAAATAACGCATGATCCACGGCAAAGTATGGGCGTATTTTATTGCGATCTCGTTGATACTCTGGCTGGGCGCTATCATCATCGCCTCAATCGGACGCAAGGCGATATTTCTTTCTTTAAAGGATGCATGAGGAATCAGCTTAAGCGTTTCATTAATACGCAATAAACGTTCCAGGTCAACATCCAGGCTATCGACAAAAATACTGTTCAGCGCATGACCTGCAATCTGCGCGAAGGGAGGATAACTGGTGGCGCTGACCCGCTTCGGTTCGCCAACTACGGCTCTGCGCAGACCAATGATCAGCACCTTGTCCGCTCCCAGATGCAGCGCCGGACTGATCGGCGCCAACTGACGCATTGAACCATCTCCAAAGTATTCTCGATTCACTTTTACTGCAGGGAAAAGAAAAGGGATTGAAGAAGTAGCCATTAAATGCGCAATTCCAATATCCACTGGAATACCTAATCTCTGCGCTCTCTTCCAAGGCGCCACTTCTCTCGCGGCTTGATAAAAGGTAACCGATTGCCCGGAAGTGTAACCCCATGCCGTAATCCCTAAAGCATGCAATGCGCCTGTACGGATGCCATATTTAATCGAACGAAACGGAAAACGGCTTTTCAAGAGTACTTTTAATGGCGCGTTATCCAGTAAAGAAATGGCATTATATCGACCATACTCACTCGATACTAATGACAGCAAACAGCGTAACGTGTTATGCATTACCCCGATGAAATCTGACCGATAAACCTGGTTTACATGAAAATTGGACCAGACAGCTTCAAGTTGACTGACCCCTTCCGCAAAATTATTGGCTGAAACTGCAATACTGGCTGCATTGAGTGCGCCTGCAGAGGTTCCACAAATAACTGGAAACGGATTACGTCGCTTATCGGGCAGTAGTTCAACAATAGCCCGCAATACCCCCACCTGATATGCCGCACGAGCTCCTCCTCCCGTTAAAACAAGCCCTACCTTAGGTCCGGCCAAAACTGTCTTTTTTTTATACACGAACGATAGGCTCTGCTCTCACTTTCTCCAGCGCATCACGCAAAGTTTCTTCCGGTAAATTATTGAGAGAGTCTGATAAAACCTTCGCTGCCTGACAGACCGAATCCGGCAATAAAGCACTGTCCAGGCTAGCGATAAAAACTGCAGCAGCACCTGTCGCATCCAGCAGGCATTGACGTTCATCCATTAATATTTCCATTTCTTCCCTTAACATTGAAATCTCTTGTTCTCCCATTGTCGTATTCTGCATACGCTGATTCCTTATCACATTGAAATAGTCAGCAAGCTGTCAAGCAATATCACTATATCAGAACTATAATTCATTTAAGTTTTGAACTCTGTACAGTTTGCCACTTTTCTATCATTTCTAACAGGCCGTTGAATTCAATCGTTCAATTATCGACTAATATCATGAGCATTCATTTTCCTACTGTATACCCAGAAATCGAACCCTATCGTCAGGGAACCTTATCCCTCGACAAATTACATACGATGTACTGGGAAGAATCAGGTAATCCTTCAGGCATACCTGTCGTTTTTCTTCATGGCGGACCCGGCGCTGGAGCAACCCCCGCGCACCGGCGCTTTTTTGATCCAGCATATTATCGTATTGTCATATACGATCAAAGAGGCGCCGGACGATCAACCCCACTCGGTGAGATACGTGACAATACAACACCGCATTTAATTAATGACTTGGAGCTACTGCGGCAACACTTGAATATCGATCGATGGCTCGTATTCGGCGGCTCATGGGGCAGCACACTGGCTCTTGCGTATGGTGAGGCCCATCCTGAGCGCTGTCGTGGTTTTATTCTGCGTGGGATTTTTCTTTGCCGCAAAGAAGAAATTGATTGGTTTCTGTATGGGTTACGCCATTTCTTCCCGGAGGCCTGGCGTGAATTTGTTGCGCCACTTTCTGCAGCAGAACGCAACGATATTCTTTCTGCTTATTATCAGCGCTTAATGCATCCGGATCCTGCCATCCACATGCCCGCCGCACGCACCTGGAGCACCTATGAAGGCTCTTGCTCCACATTACTACCTAATCCGGCAACGGTCAGTTATTTTGCCAGCGACACTGTCGCACTGGGGCTTGCGCGCATGGAAGCCCACTACTTCAGCCACAATATCTTCTTGCCGGAAAATTCATTGCTGGATAACGTGCACCAACTGCACAACATCCCTGCCACCATCGTGCAGGGCCGCTACGATGCCGTCTGCCCGATCATCAGTGCTGACGACCTGCATCGCGCATGGCCACAGGCCGAATATATCATCATTGACGATGCCGGCCACTCCGTATGGGAGCCCGGCATACAAGCGGCTCTGGTCAGAGCCATGGATCAATTCAAAATGCGCAATAATTAA
>CBFGXU010000133.1:0-6338 GCA_965652935.1 uncultured Nitrosomonas sp. | reverse complement strand
ATGTCTCTAATTTCAGAATAACGGTACTTCAAATTAATTAATATAAATTCAGGCAGTACTAAAGGTTTATATTTTGGAATTATCGCTACTAGCGATTGGTTACATGCTGCTTCAACTCTCAGGATTGCAACTGTTGCCCGAGTTTTTCCTTGTCCGTTCAAAGCAATTAACACGGAATTCTTGGGTAGAATTTTGCAATTACTATTATTCAAACCAGCCTCAGTGATTCGACCTTCACAATCATAAATCTCACTTTTGTTTACATCCCCAGATACAAGCCATCGAATTTGGCCGCCATAGTATTCTTTTTTGGCTGTGCTGGGTGTCGCACCAGTTTTTAACTCGCACAAATCGGAAATATAATGCCACCCCCAAGTGTCCGGGATCGGAAACTCATGTAACAATACTTCGTGAAGTATTTTCTTCTTTATCCCCAAATTTTTTATTAGATCAATTGTTGGAGTATCTTCCGTTTCTTGGGGTAATAGCTTTCCAGATATAGCAAGGCCCAGAATCAGCTCACGCAATTTCTTAATACCATATACGCCAACCCCATTACCCGAACTACGGCCGCGCCCTGACTTCTTTTCTGTTTCGGCGGCGGTCCAGATGTCGAGTTGACCGGTCAGCAATGACGGCAGGGCGTTCATGCTTTGCCGCCCTTGGCCGGCAATTGCGGCATAGCGCGCTTCATGAAGGCATCAAACAAAGGTACGGTAAATGCGGTGTCGCCGTGTGCCGGGCTGTAAATCATGCCTTTTTTCATCAAGCTGTCGCGCAGGGGGGCTACGGTTTGTACCTTGACGCCCAATACGGCGGCGACATCGCCGGAGCGTTGCGGTTCTGCGCCCAGCTCAGCCAAAGCGCGCAAATAGTCTTTTTCACGCGGGGTCAGTCGATCAAAGCGCACACGGAAAAAATTGGCATCGAGACGCTCGATGATTCGGGGCGTGGCGCGTTTTACATCGGCTAATTGTACCGGCGATTGCGGTGCATGATTCCAAGACTGGTAGCCCCATTCTTGTAGAAAATAGGGGTAGCCTTGGGTCAGGCGAATGATTTCATCCAGTGCTTCGTCGGTGAAATCGGCCCCCTCTTTTTGCGCCGGTTCTCGTAAGGCCTGGCGTGCATCATCCGGCGCTAAGGGGCCCACTTCGGGAAAATCAAACAGTCGCTCGGCGTAGGATTTGGAGGCTCCGGCCAGTCCGGCCAATACCGGCAAGCCGGCACCTATCAGCACCAATGGCAAGCGCTTTTGCGCCATTTTGTGCATGGCCATGATCAGGGCGCTCAGTTCCTTGGCGGACAAATATTGAATTTCGTCGAGCAAGATGGCGACAGGGATTTTTCTGTCCTGTGCCGCCTCTGCCACAGCGATGAACAGCTCGGGCAGATCGGCTTCCAGATCTCCGCTATCGGCAGTCCCTGCTTCCGCTTCTATATCCAGACCGATTTCGAGATCACCCAGCGTTATTTTTACGCCATTGACAAAGCCTTTCAGCACGCGCAAACCGCGCCGCACCTTGTTACTGACATTTTCCATGCGATCCAGGGACAATAACAGCTTGCGTAACGAGGGTGCCAGCAAGGCTGTGAGTGACTTGCTTTCATGCGCTTCCACCAAAATAGTTTTGTAGCCGACCTGCTCGGCCAGGTTTTCCAGTTCATTGAGCAGCACGGTTTTACCGACGCCGCGTAAACCCACCAGCAAGGCGCTTTTTCCCGGACGGCCCTCACGGACGCGTGCCAGCAATAGTTTAATCCTGTCAATTAGGGCGCTACGACCTGCGAGTTCGGGTGGCGGAGTGCCCGCGCCCGGCGAAAAAGGATTGCGTATTTCATCCATTGTTCAAGTCCCCTTTGATTTAAGGTTATGTGTATTTATATATAAGTATATCAAATAATTCGTAACTAATAATAAACCATAGTAACTTTAGATAATCTTTCTATAGAATAACGATCAATGGGAGCTGCCAAGCGCCTCTTCAAGTATATCTTTCAACTGTCCGCGCAGTGCAGCGATATCATTCTGCATGGCGTGATATTGCGCCAGGAGCACATCCGGGTCGTGGGTTTCCTGCTCAGCGATATGCGGATTTTTGCAATCGAGGTTGTAATTGCGCGCTTGGATGTCTTCCAGACTGACTTTCCAGGCATATTGATTGGCTTTGCGAGCCTTGAAGCCGTCGGCTTCAATTCCCCACCATGCTGCTTCGGCATTAAATTCTTCAATTCTCATCGGCCTGGTTTTGTTGTAGCTTTTCACACCGGGCGGGTACGGGTGCTCGTAGAACCAGATGTATTGGGTGGGGGTGCCCTTGCTGAAAAACAGCAGGTTGGTCTTGATGCCGGTGTACGGGTTGAACACGCCGTTGGGCAGGCGCACGATGGTGTGCAGGTTGCATTCTTGCAGCAGTTTTTCCTTGATACGGGTTTTGATGCCTTCGCCGAACAGGAAGCCATCAGGCAAAACCAGCGCGGCGCGGCCGCCCGGCTTGAGCAATTGCATGATCAGCACTAAAAACAGATCGGCGGTTTCACGGGTGCGGAATGCCGCCGGGAAATTGGTTTCAATGCCGTCTTCTTCCATGCCGCCAAACGGCGGGTTAGTAACCACCACGTCGACGCGCTCTTTCGGTGTCCAGCTGATCAATGGGCGCGCCAGCGAATTGTCGTGGCGGATGTTGCTCGGTACCCCGATGCCATGCAGGATCATGTTGGTGGTACACAGCAAATGCGGCAACGGCTTTTTCTCGATTCCAAAAATACTCGCCTGCAACTGCGCTTCATCGTCTACCGTTTTCACATCCTGCTTGCGCATGTGCTCAATCGAGCAGGAAAGAAAACCACCCGTGCCGCAGGCCGGGTCCATTATTTTTTCGCCGAGACGTGGGTTGACCATGCGCACCATGAATGCGGTGACCGCGCGCGGCGTGTAAAACTCACCGGCATTGCCGGCCGATTGCAAATCGCGTAGTAATTGTTCGTACATCTCGCCAAACAGGTGGCGCTCCTGGGCTTTGTTGAAGTCGATGCATTCCTCTATTTTGTTGATCACTTGCCGGATCAACTGGCCGGACTTCATGTAGTTGTAGGCGTCTTCAAACACCGAGCGGATCACGTAAGCGCGCTGGTCGCTGCCTTTGGCTTCCAGTTGTTGCAAAGCGGGAAACAGATCGTTATCGAGAAACTGCTTGAGCGCATCACCGGTCATGCCTTCGGCATCGGCCGCCCAGTTGCGCCAGCGGTATTTCTCCGGCAACGGTGACTGGTAATCGTCTTGCAGCAACTCCCATTCTTTTTCGCGGTCGTCAAAGATTTTCAGGAACAACATCCAAACCAGTTGGCTTAAGCGCTGGGCGTCACCGTCGACGCCGACATCCTTGCGCATGATATCCTGAATGGATTTAATGGTGGCGGAAATGCTCATCGGTTGAATGTTTTTGCGGTCATTAAATTAAGCATAGAGATTGTCTTCCAACTCATGCAGCGCAGCCAGATAGGCGGATCTGCCGCCAAAGGCTGACACCAGCTCAGTGGCAGTGCCCATGTGCTTGAAAGGATCAAGCGTGAGGATTTTGAGGTCTTCGATGTTTTCAATGCCGGTGTCCGCGTATTTTTCCAGCAGACTTTCCAGCACCTTGCGCGCTTGTTCGCTGTACTTGCCAAAGTAGTTGCGTTTTTTTACTTGTTCTGCACGTTCGCGCCGAGTCAGCGGCGGTTGATCAAAGGCGACATGGCAGACCAGGTCAAATGCGTCGAAATCCTTGCCTACTTCTTCAGCCAGGGGTTCGAGCAATACGCCATGTTGCTCCAGTTCCTGCAGAATGGTAGCCTTGCGTTCGGCCTGGCTCCAGCGGCGCAGAAATTCATCGAGCGAGGCATAATCGCTCCGCACCGTCTGGCGCGTGTAATCTTTCAGTGACTCGGTAATCAGTTTGCCTTCCGGTCCGTAATACTGGACGCGTTCGGCAATCACATGCACGGTCACATCACCAATGACATATTTCACCCGCTTGGGGCCGGATTCTGCTTCGCCAGTTGGCATGATGCCGGCCTCTTTTGTATCCGCGAGAAAAGGATTACCGTGCTCATCCAAGGGTATCGCTGATTCCTGATCAGGCGGTACGGCTGGTTCATCGCCTTGCGGTTCATGAATCACCACCGGTTCACCGTCAAAGTCCTTGTCGGCAAACAACTCCGTCGCTTTTTTGAAGTCCATGATGGTGAACCAGAATTTATCGTAGTCTTCGTTGATGCGCGTGCCGCGTCCGATGATTTGCTTGAATTCGGTCATCGATTTGATGTGCTGATCCAGCACTACCAGTTTGCAGGTTTGCGCATCGACGCCTGTCGTCATCAGTTTGGAGGTCGTGGCGATCACCGGGTAACGCTCTTCCGGGTTGATAAAGTTATCCAGCTCGGCCTTGCCTTGGATATCATCGCCAGTAATGCGCATCACGTATTTGCGGTTTTCCTTGATCCGTTCGGGATTCAGGTTTACCAGCGCCTGGCGCATGCGCTCAGCGTGATCAATGTCGTCACAGAAAACGATCGTTTTCGCATAAGGATCGGTTGCCACCAGGAATTCGCTGATTTTACGGGCGACCAGTTCGGTGCGCTTTTCCAGTACCAGCGTACGATCCATGTCATTCAGATTGTAGATGCGATCTTCAATCAATACACCATGTTTGTCGACTTGGCCTTTACTTGGCCGCCAGCCTTGCAGATCCTTATCGATGTCAATGCGCACAACTTTGTAGGGCGCCAGAAAACCATCTTCAATCCCCTGTTTGAGCGTGTAGCTGTAAATAGGATCGCCAAAATAAATGATGTTCGAAATATCCTTGGTTTCTTTGGGTGTGGCCGTGAGACCGATATGCGTGGCGGAGGAAAAATAGGCCAGAATCTCGCGCCAGGCAGAATCTTCCGCTGCGCTGCCGCGATGGCACTCGTCAATCACGATCAGATCGAAGAAATCCGGTGAGAATTGCTTATAGATGTTTTGCTCTTCCTCACTGCCGGTGACGGCTTGGTACAACGACAAGTAAATCTCATAGCTTTTGTCTATCTGGCGCTTGCTGATCTTGGTCATCGCTGCGCCAAACGGTTTGAAATCATTATTCTTGGTCTGATCGACCAGAATGTTGCGGTCTGCCAGAAACAGAATGCGTTTTTTCGCGCCGGATTTCCATAGCCGCCAAATAATTTGAAATGCCGTGTATGTTTTGCCGGTGCCGGTGGCCATGACCAGTAAAATACGCTGCTGGTATTTCGCTACGGCTTCCACGCAATTGTTGATGGCATTGACTTGGTAATAGCGTGGAACACGACCAGTACCATCATCGAAGTAAGACATGGCAGCAGTGTGGCGCGCTTCGGTTGATTCCAGTCCTTTCCATTGGCAATAGCGCTGCCAGAGTATTACAGGTGATGGAAAAGCATCCAATGCCAATTCCTGTTCGATCAAATCAACCAATCCGGTGCGGTCATGCATCAGGAAGCCGTCACCATTCGAGCTAAACACAAATGGAATACACAGGATTTCGGCATAATTTAACGCCTGCTGCATACCAGCCCCCAGGCTATGGCTGTTCTCCTTTACTTCGATAATTGCCAGCGGAATATTGGGTTTGTAATACAAGATATAGTCGGCACGTTTCTGCTCTCCACGCGTATGCAATTTTCCGCGCACGATGATGCGGCCTTTGGTGAAACTCACTTCTTCCCGGATCTGACGGTGCAAATCCCATCCGGCGCTAATAATAGCGGGGGTAATGTATTTAGTGCAGATATCGCGCTCGGATAGGCTTCTTTTATCAATCATGTTCTTGCGTATCCGTTTAAAAGACTTTATTGATAAGCCGGAAAATCCTGGTGTTTGAGAAATAGCATGCGGATTAAAGCATATCCGTTTCAAATTGACTATCGTGGTAGAACTGGACTTGTTGATTCTTAATTAGCACGATTTCAGTTTAAACGGAAAAAATGAGAGGTTTTAGATCATGAAAAAACACGCGCGTTATATCCCGGCATTCCATTTTTACTGGCTCACGCGCTGGTACGATCCAGTGATGCAGCACTTGCTTTCTGAAACGGTATTAAAGACAGCATTAATCGCGAAAGCCTGTATTCGTCCGGGTTAAGCCGTGCTGGGTGTGGATCCTGAGGTGCTGGATATTGCGCGGAAAAGACCGAAAAAGCAGGAGAACCAGAAATATACTGTCGAGCCCTGTAATCCCGTAGCGATGTACTTTGCGTCAGGGCTCCAAGCCAGCAATAGGCTGGAGCCCTACCTTTGGTACTTTCGTGGTTCAGATTGTTGTCTAGGATAATGC
>CBFGXU010000132.1:0-6450 GCA_965652935.1 uncultured Nitrosomonas sp. | reverse complement strand
TTGCCAGCCAGAAGCATTGGTGGATAAAACCCATCAGCGAAGAATATTGACCGGATTGTTTAACGTGGATGAATAGCGTAATGAAGCATGCCGCACACACCGGAAAAGCGCGCTCGACAGTTTCCATTTCCGCTTCACTGAGCATGGCCAGAGGCCCTTCGCCGAATCCGGAGCGATTAAGAGTTCGCGGTTGATCCACGATGATCTGACAATCCTTCAACAGACGGCCACGGGCTGTGACACCTATCCGCCATTGCTTGAAAGCCGGATAAACTTGCGTTGTCAGGGGGCAGGATGATGATCATCGGCGTTCCAAGGGTGGTAAGAGCATTATCCTGAAAAACCAGAACGGGGCGGATCTTACCGATTTCCTGCCCGCGCGGTGGATTCAGATTGGCAACCCAGATTTCGCCGCGGCGGATTACTCCCACCATTTTTCATTGGATTCAGTCCGTACCGAATTAGCGGATATATACGCCCTTCGGCGTTTTCCAGCATCTCATTTTCGATCGGTAGAAATTCTTCGGCAATTGCTTGCGCTTCTTGCCGAATGTTTTCGTTGGCGTATGCTGACCGCGCTTCTTCCAGCAATTGATCCATGAAACGTTTTTTTCGATCTCCGTGAGATACGAGGTCAGTGCATCGCGTGCAATTTCAGAGCGGGTTTTATTTTACCGTCGAGCTTCCTCGGCAAGCTGTCGCTCGATTTGGTCGGTTAGTCGAATACTGAGTGTGGTCATGCTGTATTCCTCAGATAGAAATCTTAAAAAGCAGCGCCCGGCCTCACAGCCGGGCGAGAATTGAAAAGGGATCTTGCCTAGAACTTACGCAGAAAAATTATGCTTGCACTTTCATACCAATTTATTTCAAATCGAAATTATTGCTTGGTAGCACCATTGAGTGATGCAAGCTGTTGCTTCAAAGCCTTGATTTCCTCTTCCGCCCGGATTTTATGGGTAATGTCAAATTGCACCCCGAGAAAATAAAGTAAATTTCCATGCGAATCAAAAAGTGGTGAAATGAGTAGGTGGTTATAAAACAACTCGCCATTCTTACGATAGTTTCTCAAAACGACCTCAACCGGTTTTTTATTTTCTATCGCTTCCCGTAATTGCTTAACTCCTGCCTGATCGCGCTCCTTTCCCTGCAGAAAGCGGCAATTTTTACCAATCGTCTCCGCAAATGTATAGCCGGTTATTGTCTCAAATGCCTTGTTGACATAAACCAAAGGCATATCCTCTTGATCAGGGTCTGCCAGTGTTACACCATTCACACATGAATCAAGAATCTTGGATAATACTTGTGGAATTAATCCAGGGTCTTTTTCAACGATAAAATCCATGATCTTCTCTCCAGGTTAATCAACTGCATAATTAAATACGTACTTACAGGCAGTCATTTGGAACCAATTTACTCTACTTCAACGAGTTTTTTGATATTCTTCACAGTCCTATCAGTACCATCTTGAACAGCAATGCGCACTAGCTTTTCAAAAGGCCTCACATGCAAATCCAGGCTCAATAACTCAAAAACAAAGGTTAATCGGCTATCGGAAGCATGAATTGATTCAATCACATAATCACATCGATACGGATTGGAAACTCCTTCAAAACAAATACGTGTACCGATATCAAAAATTTTAACTTTAAATGTCGATTCCGAACGATTGCCCTGATCAACGCGAACCTGACGGCAGACTGTTCCGAGTTGAATAGGGCCATCCGTCAGTTTCTCCAGCTCTTTAACTTCCGGAGACCATCTGGGATAGTTAATAAGCAGATCATTGCCGATAAAATTGAAAAGCTTATCGGCGGGACTTTGAATGATTGCACTGGCTTTGCCAATTACAGGGCTATCTTTGAACAATCCAAGCATATAATGCCTCCTGCGCAGTATTTGCTAAACCAAGTAAGTATCGATTCCGGTCAATAATAAATCATATCGAGATTCAACGAATCCTTTAATTGTTAAAGTCGAATTTCCCGTAATTAAATTTACCTACCAAGCACAAATAACAAAAAGAATCCCTTCCTCAGCCTGATTAATGTCTTTTCAAATAAAATTTATTCTCAATCAGACAATTTACCATTCAGTAATTCCAGCACTCCCCCGGCTTCTGTTTGACGAATACGGGTAATTCCGCCATTGCTGATTTTGATTCGATACAGGCCAGCCGGAGAGGCATGGATTGTTCTTACAATCAGTGCGCGGATAACCCCTGCATGCGCAACAATTAGAAAATGGTTGCTTTGATAACGCTGGATGATTTCTTCATAGGCTGAGCTGATCCGCTGCATAAAATCATCGAGTGGCTCCGCGCCGGGTGGCCGCCGATTGGCTGGATCTTTCAGGAATGCTTGATATTCGCTCGCGCGATTAATTCTGACTTCATCGTGGCTGAGTCCTTCCCATATCCCGAATCCTACCTCTTTAAAGCGCGGCTCAACAATGACATCTATGCCGTGACGCTCTCCCAATACGCGCGCAAACATCTGGCAGCGTTGTAAGGGGGAAGTAATGATGTGTTGCCATGCCTTATACTGACCTACGGCGTCCCACATTTGAGACCACCCTTTTTCGGAAAGTGGATCATCAACGCCATGACCACGATAACGGCGCCCGCCCACAGGCTCGCCATGGCGAATTAAATCAATCACAATGTCTGTCATAAGAAACTTCAGCAGGTAATTATTGATGCGGTAGTTTAGCTGATAGGAGCAAAAAATGAGAATTTAAGTAACTTTCAGTTTCTGTGACGCAACACTAGGAATTCCCTAATTTAATTCCTGAGCCGCCGGTTTTTCTGACGATGTTCAGTGCAATATTGACATATTCAGCATATTCCAACGCATCTTCATCGGCAATCGGTGCTGCTAATACAAAATCCGCATGCCTGCGCGCTTCTTCTTTATTACCCACGTCATACAGAACTTCAGCATAAAAAGCACGAGTAATTACGTCCCTGGGAAAGAGTTCATGCGCCCGCTTCAGGTGCTTCAGCGCTTTTTGATTACTGCCAAAACTGAGGGGAAGTCCCGGCAGTTGATGATACATGCGGCCCAATGCTCTATGTCCACCGGCATTCTCATATTTTTCATCGAGGGCAATCACTTGCAACAGCATTTTTTCCATCGGCCGAAGCATTCTGAGCGCATTGAGTATGCCGCTATCTTCAGCCATTTTTCCCATTGCAGCTGCTTTCCAGAAAAGACCAGCCACATCATCCGCATTCAGCGCAAGCGCCCGATCAGCAGTTGCCACACAATTTTTAAATAATTGGAGGCGGCGGTCTTTATCAGTCTCAAGCTGCGCTTGCATAAATTGCAAACGGGAAAGCTGCGCGATAGCAGCTGATTCCCGGGAATTCTGCGTAACCTCCTGAAACCAACCGATGGTCTCTAACAGCAGCTGCCTATCAACAGCATACTTCCATACCGCCAGTTCAATTTTCTGTTTATTTTCCGGCGTCAGTAAAGTTGCAGAAGCACTGGGTGCAATAATCGGTATCGCCAAACAGGTAAGTGCAGTCAACCAATACGTAAACAAGATCAATCCCTTTTCCAATCGCTGTATGCTCAATCTCATGAAAATATTTGGTAAATCCGTTGGACAGCAATTTATATTGTACGATAAATGCATCCGCTTCAAGATGTTCTGTTTAGAATATGACTCATTACCGATTCTAATCATGAATAAAACTGAAATTCATGTTTTTATAGGCAAGCCTGCCACCGGCAAACCGATGCAAAACAGAAGATGGCTTAAAACTGGCATAATATGTAGATTTTGATTTAAGGCCGATCTTTGCTGCAGATCATTCTTGGCCCAGGACTGGCACGCTCTAACATGCAACAACAGCTCACATTACCCCCTCCCGGCACCCTGTTACGTTATGCGGATTTTGCTGGCTCCAGCGATTCGTTATTTCTTGCGCAGCTTGCCCTGCAGGCAAAACCGATCACCATTATTACTTCCAATGCACTGGATGCGCAAAGATTATTGGAAGAAATCACTTACTTCGCGCCTGAATTAAAAGCAAATCTGCTGCCGGACTGGGAAACGCTGCCTTACGATACTTTCTCGCCACACCAGGATCTCGTTTCAGAACGGCTCGCGACATTGTACCAAGTGATGAGCGGCACTTGTGATGTACTCATTACGCCCTTGACTACAGCGCTCTACCGCATGCTGCCACGCGAGTATCTCGCCGCGCATACGTTTTTCCTCAAGCAGGGAGAAGTTCTGGATCTGGCGGGATTGCGCAGCCAATTGACCTTCGCAGGCTACTCACACGTCACGCAGGTTTTCTCGCCCGGCGAATACAGTGTGCGCGGCGGTTTGATTGATCTGTTTCCGATGGGCAGCCCGTTGCCGTATCGCATTGATTTAATGGACAACGAAATCGACACTATCCGCACCTTCGATGTCGATACGCAGCGCAGCGTTTATCCAGTCAAGGAAATTCGGTTGCTGCCGGCACGCGAATTCCCAATGGACGAAGCCGGACGTACCTGTTTTCGGGTCAATTTCCGCGAGAAATTTGAAGGCGATCCGTCCAAAAAGCAGATCTATAAAGATATCAGCAAAGGCCTGGCACCTGCCGGTATCGAATATTACCTGCCGCTGTTTTTTGAACAGACGGCGACCCTGTTTGACTATTTGCCGGACAACACATTGCTCTGCCTGCATCGGGATATTCGACCCGTCATCGACGAATTCTGGCGCGATACGCAATCGCGCTATCAACTGCTGCGTGCTGATATTGAGCGGCCTTTGTTACCGCCGCACGAGTTATTTTTGTCCAGCGATATTTTTTTTGGCAAATTAAAGCCGTATGCGCGTATTGAAATCCTGCCAAATGGGCAGGATCACAAGCTGGCTGCCAGGAAATCAACCTGCCCCCTACCATCTGTCCAGGTTAACCGGCACGCAGAAAATCCGCTGGAAAAGCTGGCTGCATTCGTTACTCATTTTACGCAATCCGGCGGACGTGTTCTCCTTTTGGCAGAAAGCCTGGGAAGGCGCGAATTGATTTCCGAATACTTGAATCAGTATGATCTGCACCCGGACAGCTGTCAGGATTACGCACAATTTCTGAACAGCGCGCAACCCTTTATGTTGAGTGTAGCACCGCTGCATAGCGGTTTTATTCTGCAACAGGAACAACTTGCTTTTATCACCGAAAGCGAATTGTATGCCACGCA
This sequence comes from uncultured Nitrosomonas sp., assembly GCA_965652935.1. Taxonomy (GTDB): domain Bacteria; phylum Pseudomonadota; class Gammaproteobacteria; order Burkholderiales; family Nitrosomonadaceae; genus Nitrosomonas. The sequence continues at coordinate 1,246 of CBFGXU010000132.1, read as the reverse complement.
TGTGCATGGGCGGCGTGAACGGGAATCGCGCAAATCCACTTCGACCGACAACATTCTGCGTGACCTGTCAGAGATTAAGCCGGGTGATCCGGTGGTGCATGAGCAACACGGCATCGGCCGTTATCTCGGCCTGGTCAGCATGGATGTGGGTGAAGGTGAACCTGGCGAGCTGAGCGAGTTCTTGTCGCTGGAATACGAAGGCGGCGACAAGCTTTATGTGCCCGTCTCGCAGTTGCATCTGATCGGCCGCTACAGCGGCGCGGCGCCGGAATCCGCACCACTGCATAAATTGGGCAGCAGCCAATGGGATAAAGCCAAACGTAAAGCCATGCAGCAGGTACGCGACACGGCGGCGGAGTTGCTGAATCTGTATGCCCTGCGTGCAGCCCGTGAAGGCCATAAGTTTACGCTGCATCAACATGATTACGATGCGTTCGCCGAAGGTTTCGGTTTTGAGGAAACCGCCGACCAGGCGGCGGCAATTAAGGCGGTAATTGAAGATTTAACTTCGGGAAAGCCGATGGATCGCCTGATCTGCGGCGATGTCGGGTTTGGCAAGACCGAAGTGGCATTGCGCGCCGCATTTATTGCCGTGGCTGATGGCAAGCAGGTAGCCGTCTTGGTTCCCACCACGCTGCTGGCGGAACAGCATTTCCAGAATTTCTCCGATCGCTTTGGCTTGATTGCCGATCAATGGCCGGTCAAAATCTCTGAACTGTCGCGCTTTCGTTCTGCCAAGGAACAAACCCAGGCGTTAGCCGGCCTCGCCAAAGGGGAAATCGACATCATCATCGGCACCCACAAGCTGATCCAGAAAGATGTGCAATTCAAGAATCTGGGTTTGGTGATTATCGACGAAGAACACCGATTTGGCGTACGGCAAAAGGAACAACTCAAGAAATTGCGTGCCGAAGTGGATGTGCTGACCCTGACCGCCACGCCGATTCCGCGCACCTTGGCGATGTCACTGGAAGGGTTGCGCGATTTCTCGATCATCGCCACCGCACCGCAGCGGCGTCTGGCTATCCGGACTTTTGTCAGCGGTTTCTCGATGGGCATCATACGGGAAGCCTGCCTGCGTGAACTGAAACGCGGCGGGCAAATCTATTTTCTGCACAATGAAGTCAGTTCGATTAAACTGATGTACGAAAAACTTGCCAGTCTGTTACCGGAGGCACGCATCCATATCGCCCACGGGCAAATGCCGGAACGCGAACTGGAACATGTGATGCGGGATTTTTACCAG
>CBFGXU010000131.1:0-6480 GCA_965652935.1 uncultured Nitrosomonas sp. | reverse complement strand
ATCTGGTGGGCAGCGTCATGCTACAGGAAGGGTGGATATGAGTTATTCTGTGCGTACCAGCAAGCCCAAGTCTGACTGAACCTGACATGGCCTAACGCCTCTAAGCAGTGATGATAAAATTCACCCTATTCTCGATAAAGAATTTACAGTAGCAGAGGAATCACTGCGTGCGAAATCTCCTTAAATCCTTCTCACTGACTCTCCGGTATTGTTGTGGCGTTGTGTTGCTAATAAACGCATTCGCTGCTGATGCTCGGATGATTGACGCGAAAGTATTACAACAGCACCTGTCAAAACCTGCTTCAGCGGCTTTTACCAAAGCTGAAACCGCCAATCTGCAGCGATTTTATACCGTCCGAAATTATCAGCCGGTTTGGATAACCGCAAACCCTGAGTCATCTTTGCTGGAGATCGCGTTCAATTTCCTAGCCAGCGCAGAAAATGAAGGATTGGACAGCCGCGATTATCCATTGCAACCATTGCGGCAATTACAGCAACAAGCCGATCAATCTTTGCCTGCAGCCATTGAACTGGAGTTGCGCACTACCCATGCCGTGCTGTTGCTGGCGCGGCATCTTTACCGTGGCCGATTTTCAGCCACTGAAGCTGATCCGGATTGGCATATTGCACAACCTATCTTTGATGCTGTGACTTTCTTGCAGCAAGCGATCCAATCGAATCGTCTGCAGCAAGCATTGAATAACTTATCCCCCAAAGAGCCCGGCTATCAGCAACTCAAGCAGACGTTGATGCGTTATCAACAACATATCAGCAGTTTTCCAAACTGGATTCATATCCCCAACACAACCGCCATTCGTCCGGGTGCAATCCATGACTCCATCCCATTGATTCGCCAGCGCATTGCACAAGCTTATGCCGTTGATGGCATGGCTGAATATGATATCGATCCAAACAAAAGTCTTCTGTATTACGACGAGGAGCTGGTCACCGCGATCAAGGCATTTCAAGCTCAACACGGCCTTAATACTGACGGCATTATCGGGAGAAATACCATCCGAGCATTGAATATCCCACTTGCCTGGAAAACACGTCAGTTGCGCATCAACATGGAACGTCTGCGCTGGCTACCACGCAATCTCGGCAAACGCTATGTGCTGGTTAATACAGCCGGCTTCCGGCTGACTGCTGCTGAACAAGGCGAACATGTCCTCAGCATGCGGATTATCGTTGGACGCGACTATCGTTCCACACCCAGTTTCAAGGGTACACTGTCGCATATGGTCCTGAATCCATACTGGACTATTCCCACTATGATTGCGCACCAGGATTTGCTACCAAAGCAGCAGAAAGATCCGGCTTTTTTTACCACAGCCAATATCAAGGTTTTTCCCAATCACACCCGCGATGCTGCAGCGATTGATCCAGGCACGATCGATTGGCATGCCATCAAAAAAGGATTTCCCTACGTATTACGCCAGGATCCGGGTGCAAATAATGCCTTAGGCAGAATTAAATTCATGCTCTCCAATCCTTTCAACATCTATTTGCATGATACGCCATCCAAGTCCTTATTTAGCAGAGATATACGCACCTTCAGTTCTGGCTGTATTCGGCTGGAAAAACCACTGGAACTCGCCGCTTTCTCACTGGGCGAGGAAAATTTATCGCCTGAATTCCTGGTTGACATGGAAAATGGTGAGACGATGACCATGCATTTACGCAAACCACTGCCGGTTTACTTGGTGTATATTACGGCCTGGGTGGATGAGCAGAAAAAAGTACATTTCTCACCCGACATCTATGGCCGGGATCTGCGCGCATTGCAGTATGCCGGCTGGTAAGTCATTTATTTCTACATAATCATTTCCAAGATCCATCGCAAAATTTTCTGGAGAAAAATATGATACTGATACGAAAGTTCCTGAATCAAAGTTATCTATCAGAAACTGAACCGGTACCCAGCCGCCGCCGATTTTTAAAGACCGGACTGAGCGCTTGCGCTTTGCTTGCATTGCCAATGGCCGCGTCCGCCCACGCAGCGATAAAAAAACAGCCGTTTGAAAAGAAACTGAGTTTTCTTAATTTACATACCGGAGAACGTGTTCGATCCGTGTACTGGGCGAATGGACGTTATATACCCGGGGCACTACAAGATATTTATAGCGTACTGCGCGATCATCGTACGGGGGATCAGTATGAAATGGATACTGATCTGTTTGACATACTGCATTTATTGCAGCGTAAACTGGGTTCAAAGCAGGAATTTCATGTCATTTCGGCATATCGTTCCCCCGCCACCAACGAAATGCTCGCTGCCCACAGCAATGGCGTAGCCAAAACCAGCTTGCACACTTTTGGTAAAGCGATCGACATCCGTTTGCCAGGACGCAAACTATCCGATCTGCGCAAAGCTGCTCTATCGTTGCAAATGGGTGGCGTCGGCTATTATCCATCCTCCGATTTTGTCCACGTGGATACCGGTCGTGTCCGCTTCTGGGGTGGATAAATTTAAATCTGGCGATCAGCTATCCGTCAATTAACGCCATACTGCTCACGATAACGTTGTACCGCATGCAAATGATGAGACAGCCTGCTGTTGCCCTGTAAATATTCAACCAGATCGTTCAAATCAATAATCGCAGTGACAGAAATATGATGCATTTTTTTTACTTCCTGCACTGCGGATAGCTGCCCGATGCCGCGCTCCATGCGGTCAAGTGCAATCACGACACCCTTGGGCGACGCACCGCAGGCTTTGATCAGATCGACCGATTCACGCACGGAAGTGCCCGCCGAAATCACGTCATCGACAATCAGCACTTGTCCTTTCAATGGTGCACCGACCAGCATTCCACCTTCGCCATGGTCTTTCGCTTCCTTGCGGTTAAAGCAGAAAGGATAATTCTGCCCCATCTCGGCCAAGGCAATAGCGATCGCACTGACCAGCGGAATACCTTTGTAGGCAGGGCCAAACAGCATATCAAACGGAAGCGCTGCAGCGACAATCGCTTTGGCGTAAAATTGCCCCAGTTGGCGTAGCGAATCGCCATCATTGAATAAGCCCGCATTAAAAAAATACGGCGACATACGGCCTGCCTTGGTTTTAAATTCACCAAAGCACAACACATTGCGTTCAATCGCGAACTGGATAAATGCCTGCCTGAAATCGGACATAAACTTAACCAAATCAGAAATAAAAAGATGCAGATTATAACGCTTAACCTGAACGGCATTCGTGCAGCAGCAAAAAAAGGCTTTTTCACATGGCTGGCAGCCCAATCAGCGGAAATTGTGTGTGTGCAGGAATTAAAAGCCCAGTTATCCGATTTGACCGATGAAATGCGGTCACCCGGTCATTATCACGGCTATTTCCATTGCGCAACCCAGAAAGGCTATAGCGGTGTTGGTATTTATTGCCGCACCCAGCCCGACAAAGTCATTGAAGGTATCGGTGTCCCGGAAATCGACAAGGAAGGCCGCTTTCTCCAAGTCGATTTCGGCAATTTAAGCATCATTTCACTCTATTTGCCGTCTGGATCCAGCGGTGAGCATCGGCAAGCTTCCAAATTCTTTTTTATGGAAAAATTCGCTCCGATACTGAAGGTCCTGATGGCCAGCGGCCGGCAGATGATTTTGTGCGGTGACTGGAATATCGCGCATAAGGAAATTGACCTGAAGAACTGGCGCGCCAATCAGAAAAACTCCGGTTTCCTGCCCGAAGAACGCAGTTGGTTAACCCGTGTTTTTGATGACATCGGTTTCGTCGATGTATTCCGACTGCTTAATTGCGAGCCTGATCAATACACCTGGTGGTCAAACCGCGGTCAAGCCTGGGCTAAAAACGTAGGCTGGCGGATCGATTACCAAATCGCCACCCCGCTCATCGCACAAAAAGCGCGTCATGCTTCGATTTATAAAGCTGAGCGCTTCTCAGACCATGCCCCTTTAATGATCGACTACGATCATACGCTATGAGATCCCCAGCAAGCTGGTCACATGCGCTGCGTGTGTATACCCATCCCCGGGTACTGGGCATGCTGTCGCTGGGATTTTCCGCTGGTCTGCCGTTGTTGCTGATACTGGGCACCCTGTCATTCTGGCTGCGCGAAGCAGGCATTGATCGCACGACGATTGGCCATCTCAGCTGGATTGGTCTGGCGTACAGTTTTAAATGGCTGTGGTCGCCGCTCGTGGATCGCCTATCGCTGCCGCTGTTGACGCAATGGCTGGGACGCCGCCGCGCATGGCTGTTATTGTCACAAATCATCATTGCCGTCGCGCTGGCAGGCATGGCTTTTACCGATCCCGTGGTGAATCTGACACATCTGGTATTTTTCGCATTGGCGGTGGCTTTTGCCTCCGCCACGCAAGATATCGCACTCGATGCCTATCGCATCGAAGCGGTGGCCGCTGAATTGCAGGGTGCGATGGCTGCAACTTATCAAGCGGGTTATCGCGTTGCCATGATTCTGGCTTCAGCCGGTGTGCTATGGATCGCAGCCGCAGTCGATCCTTTCGCCACCACCTATGACCATGCGCCATGGCGCTTCGCCTATCTGGTGATGGCTGTCAGTATGACTGTCGGCATGATCACCACACTGATCATTCAAGAACCGGATGTTCCGTACAGTCGGTTGATCTCCGAAAATGAGAGCATCGCCCAGCAGATCGTCGGACGTTGGCATCTCCATCCGCGCATCAGCAACCTATTGGTGTGGTTGTATGGTGCTTTGATCGCCCCATTTCGCGATTTCATTGTGCGCCATGGTCGGCAGGCATTATTGATTTTGTCCCTGATCGCGGTTTATCGTATTTCCGATGTTGTGATGGGCGTGATGAGCAACCCTTTTTATGTGGACATGGGCTACAGCAAAGACGAAGTCGCCACCATTTCAAAAGTGTACGGCGTTATCATGACCATTGCCGGTGCGGCAATCGGTGGCATACTGACCGTTAAGCTCGGTATCATGCGTACCCTGTTTTTGGGAGCGGTATTATCGGCTATCACGAATTTGTTGTTTGTCTGGCTCGCGGGCCGCGGCCATGATGTCAGCGGGCTGATTTTTACCATCTCGGCAGATAATCTTTCCGCTGGCATCGCATCCAGTGCTTTTATCGCCTACTTGTCCGGCTTGACCAATTCCGCCTATTCGGCCACTCAGTACGCCCTCTTCAGCTCGGTGATGTTACTGCTCCCTAAATTCATCGCCGGTTTCAGCGGGCAATTTGTCGATGCTTATGGTTATGAGAATTTCTTCATTACCACTGCCCTATTAGGTCTGCCGGTGCTGGTGCTGGTCTGGCTGGCCGGACAGGCAAAGTTCGAAACTTCTGTCAGATAGATAATCCTCTCTACTCAATATGCAACACCCAATCCAAACAACCGGACCTGAAGCAGAATACCAAGCATTGCTACAGAACGGCGAACTCAAGCCAGATGGTGATCAAGCCAAGGCAGTTGCCGCGTTAGAGCGATTGCACGGTGAATTAGTCAATTATCCATTGATTAAAAACGTAAATGGTGGATTTCATCTAAGATGGCCTGCCGCCCTATTTCGTTGGCTGGGTAGTGGTAAGCCTCCCCCGCAAGGCATCTATCTCCACGGTGGCGTAGGACGCGGCAAATCCATGTTGATGGATCTGTTTTACGCTGTAACGCCCATTTCCTCCAAGCGGCGCGTGCATTTCCATGAATTCATGCTGGATATCCATACGCGGCTGAAGGAATGGCATGCTCTTTCAGTTCAGAAACGAGCACAGCGCGGCAGTCGCGCTGATGACAATGACCCTATGCCGTCCATTGCGCGAAAAATCGCCAGTGAGGCAACGCTGTTATGCTTCGATGAATTGCAGGTCACGGATATTGCCGATGCCATGGTGTTGGCCCGCCTGTTCAACGAACTGTTCGCTCAAGGTGTGATTGTGGTTGCCACTTCCAACCGAGCACCCGATGATCTTTACAAGCATGGACTGAATCGCCAGCGTTTTCTGCCTTTCATTGCACAAATCAAGCAAAAACTGGAAATCATTCCCCTTGAAGGACCGACAGATTACCGTTATCACCGTTTGAAGGGCGCTGAAACTTACTATTTTCCAGTCAATGAACACACCACTGCACAATTATCGGCAATTTTTTTTCGCTTGACTGATCGCAGCATCGAAGACCGGGCGAAGGTTCCGAGTGAGGAATTGAATGTACAGGGACGCACACTGTTTGTCCCCAAAGCGGCGCGCGGGGTTGCCGTGTTTTCGTTTAAACGCTTGTGCGCCAATCCGCTGGGTCCGGCGGATTATCTCGCCATTGCCAGAGCCTATCACACCGTCATCGTGGTCGCGATTCCGCAGTTTAACGACGAAAACAGCGATCAGGCCAGGCGCTTCATCACCTTGATCGACGCATTTTACGAACATGGCGTCAAGTTCCTGTGCTCAGCTGCAGTGTCACTTCAGTCCCTGTGTGTGGCTGGAGATGCCAGCTTTGAGTTTGAACGCACGCTTTCTCGCTTAACGGAAATGCAG
>CBFGXU010000130.1:0-6764 GCA_965652935.1 uncultured Nitrosomonas sp. | reverse complement strand
CTAGACATGGGTAAAAATATTGCCCACTAGCCAGATGGAAGCAATTCCTAACAAAATTAATACCACTTGCTGAATGGTTGCGTGGATCTCAGGGCGCTTATGCAAGCCTGGAATCAAATCCGACATGGCAACATAAATCATGCTGGCTGAGGCAAGCCCCAAGAGCGGCTGCACCATAAAATTCATCTTATGCAGCATGAAGTATGCCAATACACCGCCAATTACCGTGGCAAAGCTGGATAACACATTCATGAGAAAGGCCATCCGCCGGGTGTAGCCTGAATTCAACAGAATAAGAAAATCCCCGGCTTCTTGTGGAATTTCATGAGCGATAATAGCTGTTGATGTCACAATACCCAGCTGCACATCCACCATGAAAGCTGCAGCAATCAAAATACCATCAACAAAATTATGAAAAGTATCACCTACAATAACCATCATTCCGCTACGTCCATGATCATGTTCGTGCTGATAGTTTGTAGTTACTGCCATACCATGTGATGGATCATGCGCTTCACAGTCCTCTAAATGACAATGACGCCACAATACGAGTTTTTCCAGAATAAAAAATATTAAAATCCCAATCAATACCGTGATGGTTACTTGCATTGGATTTTCTGAAAGTTCAAATGCTTCTGGCAAAGTATTGAGAAAAGCGGCTCCGAGCAATGCACCAATGGCATAGGAAACCAGCATGGAAAGCCACGCTACCCGCGTATTGAGTGCCAGTATTGCTGCGAGCAATAAACTCAATCCCCCCCCGAGTAAACTGGCAGAAATAATCCAGGTAAGCGTCGACATAAAGTTAATTGAAAAGGAAAGGCGGGATTATACGCTGTTGTAAGCGGTAATAGATGAACAAGTCACAGCGCATTCATTCGAGCCAGATCAAAGCTGCCATCCGTCCGGTTTCACCATCACGGCGATAAGAAAAGAAACGGTCAGGATCACTAAAGGTACAAATCTCTCCGCCATACACTGCAGGAATACTCATACCAGCTAATCGCTGGCGAGCCAATAGAAAAATATTCGCCAACCATTTCTTCTGATAATGATCCTTTGGCGTAAACGCTTGTGCCGCCTGCGCGTCATGCTGGACGAATGCGTCGTAGACATCAGCACCGACCTCAAAATGGTCAGGGCCAATCGCCGGTCCCAGCCACGCCATCAGCTGAGTAGGATCCATTTGCATGGCCGTAACCGATTGTTCAATGATGCCGCCAACCAGCCCACGCCAGCCTGCATGAACAATACCTACCGTCGTTCCTGCAGTATCACACAAAAATACCGGCAAACAATCAGCAACCATGACAGCACACACTGTGCCTGGTTTGCGGCTAAGCGCAGCATCTCCCTCCGGAATCGCCGCTGTCGTGTCATCAATCCAGACAGGTAAATTACCGTGCACTTGTTTCAACCACCTCGGTTCAGCCGGTAAATAGCGGCGCAATAAAGCCCGGTTGTATGCCACATCTTTTCGCTTATCGTTGACATGCGCTGCTAAGTTCAAAGAAGCGTAACTACCATTGACGCTACTACTCACACCGCCATTACGGGTGGTAAACAATGTTTTCACATTGCCGGGTGCCGGCCAATCTGGAATTATCCAATCATTCATACATTCCGCTTGAATCTTATTTTTCAAATCAGTTTTAATATCTATCGAACTAATTAAGCCTTGGAATGAATATTTCTGGGTTAAAATGCTACCCTCGGAAAATTTTCCGGATTAGGCTTCTTCAATGAATTCTAAATTGGGTTCTAAATTTCCGATGCCAATGCCATAGCAGGCAAAATCCGGAAACTTGCGATTTATGACTGATTCATGGATGAACCAATAGATAAAGCCCAACAGTTGATAACACAAATGCCCGATAGGTGTAATAGATGAATTATATAAGAGATTTAATTAATTATACGCGCACATTCTTAATTTTGACGGTGACCTCGGCGATATTATTATCCCCTCATACCAGCACTTTTGCTGCTGATGATGATGATAATACAGAATTCCTCAAAGCTGCCTTTTCTGCCAAATCGGAGACCATCAAGCAATTATTGGAAAAAGGTATCAACGTTAACTATCAAAATGAGATGGGGTTTAGTGCGCTCATCATTGCTTCTCAATATGGGCATGCTGATATTGTTGACCTGTTACTGGAGAATAATGCCAATATTGATCTGCAAAATGCCGGCGGCGCAACCGCACTGATTATTGCCGCCAAAAATGGTCACGCAGAGGTTGTCAACACATTATTAGCTAAAGGCGCCAAAGTTGATATGCAAACCACGGATGGTATTACAGCCCTCATGCTGGCGGCACAGAAAGGACATGAAAGCATTGTGGATGCTCTGTTGGCAAAAGGCGCAAATGTCAATTTGCAGACCAAAGATAAAGTAACTGCTTTGATGATTGCAGCCTTGGAGGGTAGAACAAGCATTGTCGACAAACTGCTGGCGAAGAATGCACAAATAAATGTGCAGGCTTCAGACAATACCACCGCACTCTATATGGCTGCCAGAAATGGACATACCGCAATCGTCGAAACATTGTTGAAAAAAAATGCTCCTATTGATCTATTGGCCACCAACGACACGACGGCACTGTATATCGCCGCCCAGAATGGACATGTCGATGTCGTCAATGCGTTACTGGCAAAAGGCGCTAAAATCGACTTGAAAGATAAGAATGACGCGACAGCGCTGACGATTGCCGCTTTGTTTGGCAATACCGAAGTCGTCGAAGCATTGCTCAAACATGGCGCCAAAGTAGATCATAAAGCGGCGAATGGCTTCACGCCACTCATTCTCGCTGCACAAAACGGGCATACGCCAATCATAGAGTTATTACTGGCGCATGGCGCCAAAATCGACCTGCAAAATGATGATGGCGTCACTGCGCTGATGTGGGCTGCTTTACATGATCACATCGATGCAGTCAAAACATTAATGGCAAAAGGCGCGAATACGAAAATCAAAAGCAAAACAGGAAAAACTGCACTTGAAATGGCCAAAGATCCGGCCATTATTGAATTGCTGCAAACGGCAGCGTAATAATGACAACATGGGTCTTAATAGTGCGCCATATCCATTCATAAAACAGATGTCCGAACAAACCCGCCCTATTGCTGAAAATTGTTTGATATTTGCGCACCGGGGCCTGCACTTGGAAGTCATGGAAAATACCCGCAGTGCCTTTGATAAAGCATTGACTTACGCAATTGATGGCATCGAAACCGATGTGCAGTTGAGCCGGGATGAAATCGCAGTGCTTTGGCATGACCGCTTTCTCGACAAAATCGGACTTCACAATAAACACATTGACGATTTTGATTATCATCAGCTCCAGGCGCTGATTAACCCGGAATCCGAGAATGAGGGAATCATGACCCTGCAGGATTTTCTGACTGCCTATCGAAAGCGCTGCCGTTTATTGATTGAAATCAAAAACCGCGACTGGGAACCTGTTTCCCGTCACGTATTAAAAGTACGCCAAGTACTCGATCTGATCGGTCAAAATCCCGATCAGCGGATCATCGTTTCGTCCTTTAATCTTGCCAGCCTGGACTACGCGCATCAATATAAGCCGGGCTCTGCGCTGGTTTACAACTTTGAAACCCATCAGACTATTGCAGATGCACGTAAGCTGTTAGACACGCATACTTTTCTATTTGGTCTCTGCCTACCTATTGAGAATGTGAATCAAGCCATCGTCGACCTGCTGCGTGCGCATGATAAATGTATCGCCGTCTATACCTGTAATAGTGATAAAGAAATCACTAAAGCCCTGCAATTGGGGGTTGATATTCTCATCAGCGATTTACCTCATAAAGCGTTGATGAAGCGCGATCAATGAAAAGAGATTTTGCAGCGCTGCAAAACCAGCATTTCGATCTGCTGGTTTGCGGTGGGGGCATATACGGCGCCTGGACTGCGTATGATGCTGCGTTACGCGGACTGAAAGTAGCCATCGTTGAGCAGAGTGATTGGGCTCACGCCACTTCATCTGCCTCCAGTAAGTTAATTCATGGCGGTCTGCGTTACCTGGAGACTTATGATTTCAAGCTGGTCAGCAAGTCGCTCAAAGAACGCAGCATGTTGCTCCACGCAGCGCCTCACCGGGTATGGCCATTGCGTTTTGGCGTTCCCGTTTATGCAAATCAACGCATGAATCGACTGCAACTAAAGCTAGGGCTCACATTGTATGATTTCCTGGCAGGCGATACCGATCCGCACATGCGCCACCAGTATCTCAATCGGCAGCAATTCACCGCCCATTTTCCTTTACTAAATAAAAATGCATTGAAAGGCGGCTTTACCTATGCCGATGCGCAAACCGATGATGCCCGTCTGGTATGGGAGCTTATCGCAGGAGCGCTAAAAGTGGGCGCCAGTTGCATCAACTATTGCAAATTGATCCAGCTGCTGGAAACCAATGGCAAGGCTGATGGGGCAATAATTTGCGATCAGCTTACCCAAACCCAGCAGAAAATAAACGCCAAGCAGATCGTTATTACTACCGGTCAGTGGTTAGCATTTGAGACACCGAGCAGCGAGTGGTGCCGTCTTTCCAAAGGGGTTCATCTGGTCATGCCTTCCCTGTTGAAGGATGAAGCATTATTGCTCACAGCCCGATCAGATGGCCGGGTGTTTTTTCTAATTCCCTGGTATGGCCTGACGCTGCTATGCACAACCGATACCGACTTTAAAGGCAACACTGAGCAAGTTTCTGTGGATGAGAGTGATATTGACTATCTGCTCGCTGCCGCCAACGATTATCTGAAAACACCCTGGACAAAGTCTGACATTATTGGTTATTTTGCCGGGATTCGGGTTTTTAAACTCAACATGCACCTTCCTTCCTCCGGCTCACCTTCGGCGATGAGCCGTGATTGGGAATTAAAATCCGCCTCGAATGGCGTGCACTACGCCATTGGTGGAAAAATAACCTCATCGCGTCAGGATGCTGCCCGGATCGTCGATACGGTGTGCTCGCAACTCGGTGTCCCCAAGCCGTGTGCAACCGAAGGCAGACTGTTTCCCTGGGCGCCACGGGAAAATTTTCCGGACTGGTCTGCTCAGATGCAAAACCGGGCAACGCAGCTGGGCATTGATGCAGAAAGCACAAAATGGTTGCTGCGTCGGCATGGTACACAAATAACAGAAATTTTTCGCAGCATTGAAGCACAAGCCGGACTTGCACAGCGAATCATCCCATCCCTGCCGTTTATTGAAGCTGATCTGATGTACTGCGCCAATTTTGAAATGATCATACATCTGGATGATCTGCTACGCCGCCGGCTACCTTTACTCATTCTGGCCAGGCTGACAGAAAACCAAATCTGGCAGATCGCGCTGCGCGTAGCCGATGCCATCAACTGGGATGAGGCACGGTTACAGCAGGAAGTTGAGCACTGCTGCAAGCAATGGGTCATGCATTAATGTTTGCGATTGCCCTCGACCTGGGCACCACATCCATCAAGGCGTCCTTAATGGACCAACAGGGAAATCTCCAGCACATCGTCATGGAGCCTGCACCGCGTATTAACGTCCACAATGGACGCTATGAAAGTAATGCACAAGATTATGTTCGAATTGCCGAACAAGTGTTAAAACGATGCATTGCCCAAACCAACGATCATCTGCCTTTAGGGCTGTGCAGTCAGCGCTCGTCTTTTCTGATCTGGGATAAAGCCCGCGGCGAGCCTGTAACGCCCTTGATTTCCTGGCAGGATGATCGGGGAATAAGATGTTGTGATCGCTTGCAGACATCGGACGATACTATTCATCAACGAACCGGTTTACGTTTGACCCCTTATTACTTCGCCCCCAAACTCAGTGTGCTGCTACAGGAAAACCCGACCTGGCGTGAGAAGCTTGCCAATCATGAATGGCTGACAGGCACACTTGACACTTTTCTGATCTGGCGCTGGACGCACGGTCAGCACTTTCTTACCGATGCCTCGATGGCTGCACGTACTTTGCTCATGGATATCCACCAGCAGCAATGGTCAGACCACTTATGCAGGTTTTTTGATATTCCACAGTCGATTCTGCCGTCAATCCAACCTTCAGTTGGTCTGAATTTGCCATTGGATATCGGCTTGACCTTGCAGGCCAGCGTAGGTGACCAATCAGCCGCTCTGATTGCCAGCCTGACGAGCAATCAAACCGAAGCGCTGGTTAATCTCGGCACCGGCGGCTTTGTGATCCGCTCTCTTGCCAAAGGTGTATCGGCATTTGGAGGTTATTTACAGACATTGGTTTATCAAGACGATAACCGTCAGGCTCAATTTGCCATTGAAGGTACGCTTAATTCCATTGCCGCGGCCTTGGCGCCTTACCACGTAGCGGATTGCTGTGTTGAAGATTTGGCAAGCAATGACATTTTTTGCCTGGCAGAACCTAGTGGCTTAGGCGCACCTTATTTTCGCAACGACTGGGGTATTTACTTTTCCAGATCTGTTTCAGATTTGACCACCCAGCAAATCGCCCTCCTCATGATCGAGGCTATTATTTTCCGGGTTGCACGCATCCTGGAAGATTTTCACCGCCATGCACCACTGACTCAAATTTACCTGGCAGGCGGTTTATCTGAATTGCCCTGTCTGCAACAAGGTATCGCTCAATGTGTGACATTGCCGGTTTCTCACTTGCAGCAAAAGGAAGCCAGTCTGCAAGGCGCTGCACTCCTTGCATGCGGACTTCGATTGAAATTTAATCAGCAAGCTAACAAAATCATCATCAAAAATAAAAATCATGCC
>CBFGXU010000129.1:0-6793 GCA_965652935.1 uncultured Nitrosomonas sp. | reverse complement strand
GCGGTAATCCAGAAAACCATAATCAAGGCGCGGCATGCCTGAGTTTCCTTCACCAGCGCGACGGGATAATACCTGAGCCGATACTTGAAGTCTGGGTAACGGCCGCATTGAAGCATTCAGCCCTGCTTCAGTAAGGCCAAAACTGCCGCCATTATCGCTATTACCAAAAACATCATTGTCTGAGGTGGTGATATATGCTTGGCTTGCAAACCCATGAATCTGCAAATCCCCAGGAAGATTCGTATTACGAAACCAGTTTATTGCGCTGCTTATCAATCCTGGTTTTTCCTTTGCAGTATCTACCTTCATCGAAGCTTCCGCAGGTAATTCTGATGTTTGCAGCCACTTGGCAGGTCTGGCGGACTCATTTTCCTTTTGTTTTTGATCAGATCCTTGAGCCTGAACAGAGGAGCTTCCGATAATCAATGACAGGACTAACCATGCGGTTATCCACCCGGAAGAGCCTATAAGATAGCTACTTAATCTGGAGCACGTTAACATTTTCATTAATATTCGCTCTCCATAAATAACCGATTGCTCCGGGCGTATTAGCAATCCTATTTAACATTTCTTCATTTGAATTTACTTTCGTGGGCGCCTGACCAGTACCTGAGAATACTAGGCGGTCCCAAGTAGACCTTAATTGATAAGGAAATACATTTAATTTTTCCTTGGAAACAATTTGATGCAGAGGATCATCATCGGGTAATACAAAAACTCGGATCTTGGTCCCATCTGGCCAAGTTTTTAAATGCATACTAAAGATAGAACGCAATGAATTTACCGAGAGTGCTTTTTCGCTGACGCTTGGATTAGTCACAATTTCATAATGGCCATGCGCCCAGACTCCGGTGTTCACGTTCCATAAACAAATCGCTAGAACATAAAAAAAACAGACTTTATACTTAGGCAAACAGTATCTTGAATATGGTATTAATACTAAGAACTGGAACAAGAAATGTGGTCCTGATTTAAAACTTTTCCATGAGCAGGTAAGGAGAATGATATTTGCCGCGATCTGTTACAACTTCCCAAGCATCGTAGTGTTCTTGGTACATTCTGTTTAATACATCTTCTACTCTCGCAAAATAAGGGCGGCGAATACCGTGATGATTAACCAGTGGACCAGCTGGATTAAAACCTAAACCATAATATCGTAGTAATCTATTCAGAGCTGGTTCCATACTTGATATCCAGCTTTTGATATCATATTTCGTAGAAATACGCACAACACTCGCCATGAGTATCAAAGCAATAGGGGGGCCAGAACGACGATCTATCAAGCTTCGGTCTTGGATTGTTCCTTTCTCACTATTAATACTAACCTTTTGTTTAGGTAAATTATTTTTATAAAGATCGCTATCATACCGATCAATTCCACGTCGCTCAAACTGACTGACTACAACAGAACGGGAGATTTCTGCTATATACTGACGGGGCAATGCTGTTATATCGTAGAGTGTCGGATCAAATGGAGCGTACGTTTCAACGGGGAACGGATTCTCAGGATGCAGCAAGTCAGAAAAAATTAGACGTACTGTTGCAATAAAATCTCCTGATGGCCGAAATCGTAAAAGAGCATGAGAAGAACGACTATCATAATCGTCTTTCTCCAGCTTATCTGGGTAAAGTATGGGATCAAACCCTGGAATACGTTTCTCTACACACAGTACTTGGTAACGGATTCTATATACATACTCAAGTAATTCAGGTGTATCCGCTATTACAATTTCAAAATATTTCTTAAAGCTGTCATATAACGCACTCATAGTATCACCTAGTTAGTCCCCTTAATTAGCTCTACTTGATACTACCCATACTGGAAAAGGCGTTTCAAATTCTTTTTTTTTAAAAAAAATAACTATTGTATTTATTAATTTAATGCCTAATTGAAAATATAAACTAAGTTATTTTTATGACATACATGAATAAACATAAAAACAATGCTCTATTTATTATTAAAATTTATTTTCTGCTCTTTTTGAGAGTTCTGATTTAGACAGAAAACTAGCCATATAAAAAATAAATACTTGTTCTTAAAACCTAATACTAGCGCTGGCTCATTATATTATCTATTTAAAGCGAATATTCAACTGATCCACATCAATTAGTTGAAAAAATCACAACAACAATAAAAGAATGTATACAAAATACAACAGGTACTTATTCCTGTAATATTTAGATTCACTTGGATAAAAACTGTATTAAACGAGGCTGCACAAAGAAACTACAGTTTATTACCTTTAAATTACCTAAATTTATACTAATACTTCCAGTGGGATCGGATGATTAAGAAATGTGACGGGACTTGCTGTTAAACCATAAGCGCCTGACTGCAAAACAACCACCAGATCACCCACAGATGCTTTTGCCATTTGCATTTGATCTGCCAATATATCCAGCGGAGTGCAAAGTGGCCCAACCACAGAAACAACTTCCCGTTCTACTCCCTGTACTTTGTTTCCGATGATGACGGGATAATTTTTACGGATGACCTGACCTAAGTTTCCGGAAGCGGCCAAGTGATGATGTAAACCGCCGTCGGTCACTAAAAAGACCCGATTCCGCGATAACTTTCGCTCCAGTACACGACAAACATAAATTCCCGCTTCTGCCACTATATATCGTCCTAATTCAAGCGCAATACGGGCACCTGGCAATTGCCGTTCCACTTCCAGTAGCAGGCGTTGCAAATTTTCACCAATGGCAGACAGATCCAATGCTCGCTCCCCAGGAAAATAAGGAACGCCAAAACCACTCCCCATATTTAACAATTGCACCGGCGATGTCGCATATTCAGCGAGTTGAATACCAAGCTGGACAGTTTTTGTGTGAGCTTCCAGAATCGCTTCTGCATTCAAATTCTGAGAACCACTAAAAACATGAAAGCCAATAAAATATAATCCAAGTTTATGCAATCGCTTCAACATACCAGGCACACGCTCTGCATCTACACCGAAAGGTTTGGGACCTCCGCTCATTTTCATTCCAGAAGATTTAAGTTCAAAGTCCGGGTTAACACGGATCGCCACTTTGGGTGCGAGACCCAAAAATTCTCCTAATTGAGCGATCAATTCCATTTCCTGCTCGGATTCGACATTCAGAACAACCCCTGCGGCAATAGCACTGCTCAGCTCATACTCTTTTTTTCCCGGTCCAGCGAAACTGATTCTATCCGGAGCCAATATCGTATCTAGTGCAATTTTCATTTCACCGGCTGAAGCAACATCTATTCCATCAACTAGTCCTGCTAAATGCTGTACCACTGCTGGCATAGGGTTGGCTTTCATTGCGTAATGCAACAGAATTCCAGACGGCAAATGGCTACGCAGTAAAGCGATTCGTTCGGTGATTTTCTGCCGATCGTAGGCATAAAAAGGTGTGGTTCCAACGCGCTGCGCCAAGCGGGTCAATGCAATACCGCCTACTTGCAGGCAGTCATTCTGTACAGGAAACTGCACAATCGGAGCATGCTTCGGGGGCAAGTTATTCATTGATCATTCCCCATAAACAGGCGCTGCATTTCTTGAAAAAGTAATTTCCGGTCTATTTTACCGTTCGGATTGCGCGGCAAACTGCCTTTCCGTATCTCAATGTGGTGAGGCAGCATATAAGCAGGCAGCTGACGCTTGCATGCCATTCGCAAAGTATTCACATTCGGCTTTATATTCTTCCGGGCGGTCACAATCACGACAATGGCTTGTCCCAGCACAGGATGCGGAACCCCTATCGCAACGGATTCTGCGATATATCCTGTGGCATAAATCACTTCTTCCACTTCGGTTGGGCTGACACGGTAACCCGAGGTTTTGATCATCTCATCACGGCGTTCTATGAAGTAGAAAAACCCCTCCTCATCCATTTGCACGGTATCACCCGACCAGGCAGCAATCTCTGCGATGGGTAATCCGGCTTGGCGTGCCTTGATGGGCTTA
Source organism: uncultured Nitrosomonas sp. (assembly GCA_965652935.1). Classification (GTDB taxonomy): domain Bacteria; phylum Pseudomonadota; class Gammaproteobacteria; order Burkholderiales; family Nitrosomonadaceae; genus Nitrosomonas. Next base: position 2,858 of record CBFGXU010000129.1, on the reverse strand, counting down.
AAACATGCGGCCGTCTTTTCCATGTCATTCCAATAACCCATGGCTACCAAAACACCGCGGTGTACCAATTCTCCGGGTTCACCCGGCACACAATGTGACCCATCTTCACGCAACACGAGCACTTCAGCATTGGGTATCGCCCTGCCAATAGAGTCTGGATGCCGATCGATTTCTTGGGGTGGCAAGTAAGTTGAACGAAAGGCTTCAGTAAATCCGTACATCAAGAAAATTTGGGTAGTCGGCAGTGCGCTGCGTAGTTGATTCAGCGTCGTGCGTGGCATGGTGCCACCCGAGCTGGTGATGTAACGTAATGAAGGTACTTTCCCCCAGTCCAATTGAGCCAGCTGAATCCATAGCGGTGGCACAGCCGCAAAGCCGGTAATCTGTTGTTCTTTAACGATACTGATAATGTCTCGTGGCAACAGATAATTCATCAAAACATTCATTGCTCCGACATAAAAAGCGGTAGTGAGCTGACTTAATCCATAATCGAAACTGAGAGGTAACACAGTCAGAATCCGGTCATTGGCATGGTTTCCCAGATATTGCGTTACGCTTTTTGCACCAGCCACTAGATTACGATGTGAAAGCACGACCCCTTTGGGTTTTCCGGTACTGCCCGAAGTATAAACAATCGCAGCCATATCACTATCGATAGTACCTGCCGATGGGTGCAACCTGTTTGTCAGATGAATCGCTTCCCAGCGAGTGACAATAAGGCCACTGATACTTGGGAGGTTATCCTGGGCATCCACTACAACAATGACATGCAGGTCATGGCAGGACGGCAAAACTGTATGCAGCAACTTCAATCGTTCCAATGAAGTAACCAATATTCTCACATTACAATCGGTCAGGATGTAAGCCACCTGTTCAGGTTTTAACATCGGATTTACCGGAACAAATACCCCGCCAGCCACGGATGCAGCAAATATAGCCACTACCGCCTCGAAGCGCTTCTCAAGATAAACGGCAACGCGCTCACCGCGGCTTAAACCCAGCGTATGCAGACCGCCTGCTTTTGCTTCAATTTCTTCGGCCAGCAGGGCATAACGCATACACTGATCTTGATAGGATAGTGCTTCAGCATCCGGCGAACGCTCAGCAGCAGCAAAAATCAGCTCATGTATCAAGTCAGTCATGTAGATCACACATCATTGTAAACAAGCGGGAAAACCCATCCAATTAGATTGCTAGCATTATATCGGCTTTAGGTGACCTGCTTATTCGCAAATTCTTTTATCAATTCCTTACTACTAAGCCCGGACAATAAAAACACCACAGTTATAGAATCGCGTAAACTATCCAATTTTTATTTTCGGCATACTACTGACACACCAATCATGATGGTACGCACTCGATTTGCACCCAGCCCAACAGGCTATCTTCACATTGGCGGGGCACGCACAGCTCTTTTCTCCTGGGCCTATGCACGTAGACATAGTGGCAAATTTATTTTGCGCATTGAAGACACTGATCAGGAACGTTCAACTCAACAATCCACGCAAGCAATTCTTGACGGCATGGCATGGCTGAATTTGGATTATGATGAAGGTCCATTTTATCAAATGCAGCGGTTACAGCGTTATCATGACATCGCCGAGCAATTATTACGTAATAATCAAGCCTATTACTGTTACGCCACCAAGGAAGAATTAGATGAAATGCGGGAACGACAGCTGGCAGCCGGCTTAAAACCCCGATACGACGGGCGTTGGCGTGATTCAAAACAAACTCCACCTGCCGGAGTAAAACCCGTCATTCGCTTCAAAAATCCATTGGAAGGTTATGTAGTATTCAATGATCAAATCAAGGGCCGTATCAGTGTAGCGAATAATGAATTGGATGATTTGGTGTTGCTACGAAGTGACGGAATTCCTACTTATAACTTCAGTGTAGTAATTGATGATCTGGATATGAACATCAGTCATGTCATACGAGGTGATGATCACGTCAATAACACACCACGGCAGATTAATATTCTCAAAGCACTGAATGCATCGCTGCCGGAATATGCGCACGTCCCCATGATCCTGGGCGCCAATGGCGAGCGCTTATCCAAACGCCATGGTGCTGTTTCAGTAATGCAATATCAAGAGGATGGTTATTTGCCCGAAGCGTTACTAAATTATTTGGCAAGGCTTGGATGGTCGCATGGCGATGAAGAGATATTTAGCCGGGAAGAATTGATTGAATGGTTTGACTTATCATCGATCAGTCGCTCTCCCGCCAAATTCAACCCCGAGAAGCTGCATTGGATTAATCAGCAGTATCTTAAAAAAACGGATAACTCTCGTCTGGCTGAATTAGTAGTTCCTTTTCTTAATAAAGATAAATGCCATATTTCCGGTGGTCCAAATCTAACGCGCATTGTCGATTTGCTCAAGGAAAGAGTCAATACTATTGAGGAACTGGCTGACGCGGCAGTTTACTTTTACCGTCCGCTGGAGCCTACGGATGAACTAAAAGCTCAATATTTTAATGCAGAAACAAAATTTCTATTGAGCAATTTAACCGAAAGGTTTAACCATATTGAATGGACGCGCGAATCTATTCATCATGAAATAAAAACTGCAGCTAAAGAGCATGATGTTAAATTACCTAAAATCGCAATGCCATTGAGGATTATAGTAACCGGAGAAATTCATACCCCTTCAATAGACGCTGTACTGGAATTACTGGGTCGTGAAGAAACACTGGCTCGTATAAATGCACGTCTCAGCGAATTTGCCGATTGATCTTTTCTTTACAATAAACCGGGGCATCAGTATAATCCCTCTTCCTTTGATCAGGGGGTATAGCTCAGCTGGGAGAGCGCTTGCATGGCATGCAAGAGGTCAGCGGTTCGATCCCGCTTA
>CBFGXU010000128.1:0-7076 GCA_965652935.1 uncultured Nitrosomonas sp. | reverse complement strand
AACTTAGCATGATTGCCGCATTTATGGTGGTACTGATTAGCTTGAGCATACCACCGGCAAAGTCAGCATTGACTGGTAAAGGCATTGAGCATCCTGTTAATCATTTCCCTACATGGTTTTCCGATTCTAAGGGTCTTGCCTTGCAGATGTGTTTAGATGGCGATGGCGCCACCGGCCCGTGTTTCTTTGATCCCGTGATAACGGGTAATGCTGTTTCCGAAGCAAGCGGCTTTGGTGAAGAGGCATTCTGGTGGTCGGCTGAAGCCGATATAAACTTGGCTGGCGGCGGAGGAGCTCTTTTAGTGCTGGCTTTAGAGGCAGCTTATGGCACAGGAGATCCTGCACCGAACGAGCAGATTGCCTTTGGACGTGTCCGTATCCGGATCGATGTCCCTACCGGTGGTGAAGGCGAATACAAAGTCTGGCACCCCTATCTAGGAGCTGCCTGTGAACCGGAAGTCTTTAACGTTACAGCGACTGGTCCTCGTGCCATTAATGTAACGCGCGATGTTGGCGGTGGTGCACCGTTTGACGCTGTATTAACCAGTGAAGTCGGTCCTTTTTTAGTGTGGGATCCCACCATTGCCCCGGCTGCACCCACTGGTTATGTGGGCGATCCTAATATCCCTCATGAAGTAGTCAATGGCCGTTGCAATACTAACCACTTTCGCATCGAAGGCCCAGTGGGTGTGGACTTGGATGGTAGCGGAAATAATTTTGTACAAACCAATTTATTTTCGGTACAAGGTAAAATTTTTGACGCGTCAAGTACCCCACCAGGAATTAAGCCTATACGCACAAGTTACTTCCGTTCCACCAACGCATCAGGCGTAACGACTTCCCGTATCAATTCATGGGTAAAAGCACCACCCACTTCAACCGTGACGTTCAACGGCCCGCAAGCCAGCCAAAATGGTCCAATGACATTCGATGGTGACGATACCTTCTTTAAACGCGCCTCATTAAATGCGGCCAATAGCAATCCTATGCCTGCTCAAGTAGAGATTACTGCCACGAGTGCCGGTGGCTTGAGCACCACAAAAACTATTAGTGTCATCGATCAAGTGGATATCACAACAGCCAGTTGGAGCAAATCAGCGCAAACACTGAAGGTAGTGGCCGTCTCCAGTGACAAGATCGCTGCGGGTGACATTCCCGTGCTTACACTGAAAATAGGCGCAGCCACCCACCCAATGACACAGACTGGCGCGGCTGGCCGATATGAAGTGTCACTAACGGGTATTGCAGTACCACCAGCAGCCGTTACGGTAACGTCTTCAAAAGGGGGTACCGATACTCGTGGGGTAGCAGACTAATTAATGAGTCATGGATAAGGTTTGGCGCTTATTACACGGATAATGGGTAGTAAGCGCCTGTTTCATAGGAGTGGCGCTTCATATAGTCAACTTATGCAATTGATGCGGGGGCACGCCAAGCAAATGTTTTTTATTAGCGAGCCTTTCAATTAAAGGTCAACTTAATATCCGCGGCCTGTAGAAAATTTTGCTCAGTACACACATCCACGAGCGTTAAAGGATGTTTATCCAGCCAGCCTGATGGAAAACCCAGATCAACCTGGTTTTTGTTCACGCTGATGCGTATTTCCGGCAGACTACTATTGGATCGGCTTCTATGCAGCACGACTGCCAGTCTTAACAGAATGCAAAGCCTGATCACAGAAGTTCTCGCTGAAATGACAATCGATTCGAATTCTTCCAGCGGAAACTTGCGGCGGTGGCTTCTTACCAGCATCGCAAGCTTCGTTTGTTCCTGGCGGGAAAATCCCGCCAGATCGGAATTGGCGGTCAAGTAAGCACCATGCCGGTGATACTGGTTATGCGCAACCGATAAGCCGATTTCATGAATTAAGGCTCCCCATACCAATAATTTTAGGTCTGTTTTTTCATCAAGCTCCCAATCAGTTTTTACCTGATGAAAAAAATTTTCAGCCGTGTCCCTCACTCGATTCGCCTGCTCCATATCAACGCTATACCTTTGCGTTACTGTCATGATGGTTTTATCCCTGATATCCTCGTTATGTACCCGGCCAATCAGGTCATACAACAAGCCTTCGCGCAATGCGCCTTCCGATACATCCACCTTCTTCAGATTGAGGATTTCAAACACACCGCACAAAATCGCCACACCGCTGGCAAACACAGGTTTTCTGCGCTCTGACAAGCCTGGAAAGTTGATCAATGCACTATCGCCGATGGCAATCAATGCTTCCAATAACTGAGTCAATGCTGAAGCGGTAATGCCTGAATCGCACCACCCTTGTGCTTGCACCACATCGCGAATGGCAATCATGGTGCCGGAAGATCCCAAGGCTTGATCCCAACCTATTTTTTTATACGCCGTTTCAATCGACTCCAGTTCCTGCATCGCAAATAATATGGCCTTGCGCATTCTTTTTGCTTTTATTTTGCCGTCTTCAAAAAAACGCCGCCCTATATTGACGCACCCCATATACAAGCTTTCCGTACAGTAGGTGTCAAAACCACGGCCGATGATTAGCTCGGTGCTGCCGCCGCCGATATCAATGACCAGGCGCTTATTGACTTCATCATAGACACTATGAGCAACGCCGGAGTATATAAGCCTGGCTTCCTCACGCCCAGCAATGATTTCTATCGGATGACCCAGCGCGCTATGCGCCTGTGATAAAAAGACCCCGCCATTTCTAGCCTGCCGCAAGGTATTGGTACCAACAGCGCGAACATTGACATGTGGAATTTCCTTGATGCGTTGACCGAACCGCTGCAAGCATTCCAGGGCTTGCTGCATGGATTCCTCAGACAATTCCTGTCTGTCATTCAATCCTGAGGCCAGCCTGACCATCTCTTTCATGCGATCTATGATTTGTAGATGACCATCCACCAAATTAGCAACAATCATATGAAAACTGTTCGAGCCCAGATCTACAGCGGCATAGGATTCATCCATAGGGGGTGTCATAAGAATGGTAATATGTCAATTGATAAATAAGTTTTAGAAAAAAATTCATGCAAGATCATCAGTTAATTATCATGCGGCATGCCAAATCAGACTGGTCTGAGGCGAATAAACTGGATCTCGACCGTCCTCTGACAGCACGCGGCAAAAAATCTGCAAAACTCATCGGCGAATGGTTGAAGCAAAAAGCCTATCGCATTGATCGAGTCATTTGCTCACCTGCCCTACGGGCAAAGCAGACCTGCCAATTGGTCACAAAGAAGCTGGATATACCCCAGAATAACGTACTTTGGGAAAACAGGATCTACGATGCTTCACTCGAGGAACTGATTTCCCTTATCAATCAATACAGCCACGGAATTCATACCTTACTCATCATTGGACATAATCCAGGACTCGATCAACTGCTGTGTTATCTGTCCAAAGATCCACCACCGGTTAACAGCACCGGTAAGCTATTGACTACCGCCGCCGTTGCTGTGCTGGATTATGGTCATGAGGCCATCACAGCAAAATCTCACCACGCACACCTGCAATATCTGATCAGACCTAAAGAATTATAGAAATACCATTCCGTTTTTTACCACAGTCACAGAAACAGTAAAAACTACTCACCCTGGACATTTGCTTAAATGACTTGTCTTCCGCCGGAAAAATTAATCAAGATTTCTTTTTATCTTTTCCCTTTTTCTTGCTCTTTTTCTTCTTGTTTTTACTCTTTTCCTTCTTTTTCTTATCCTTATCTTTTATTTTTTCTTCCTTCTTGCCATCCTTTTTATTTTTTTTCTTAACCTTATCCTGATCTGCTTCCATCTGATCTGCAGCTTGGCTAATCACAGTTACTTTCGGACCCCCGGCTTTCGTAGCGGGGGCTTGAGGATTACTAACTGGAGTAGGTAATTGTTTGGCTGTTTTACCCTGCAAACAATCCGACGCCGCTTTCTTCACCGCTCGTGCACGTAAATCACTAAACCCCGGCACTTTTTGCAGTTCTGCCAGGCTGATTGACGCCAGAGCTTCAACGGTATGGATGTTGTGTTCAGACAACAGCTTGGCCGTGACGGGACCGATCCCGGTTACATCAGTTAATTTAACCATGACTAGACTCCCAGTTCGCTTGAAAATCCCATTATATCTCTCTGTTAATTAAATACAACGAGCCTGAGATTGAGATTTCTTTAGTCACAGTTTTACTTTATCAGGCCTACGCTTATCCATTGAGTAGGCTTTTGTTGAAGATGAGGATTATCTCTAAAAGTACCGGAATGACTGTTAGAAATTGATATGCTGAATTACGGCTTATTTTTTAGCCTATCCTTCAGATTGGCAAATGGACTGAACGTGGCAACCGTTTCATTTTTCTTGCTATCGATACGACCCGTTGCATCTTTAAGTTTGGAATGTTCATGCTCATGACAATAGGTACACAGTAATTCCCAGTTACTGCCGTCAGGTGGATTATCCTCATGATTGCTGTTCTTGTGGTGCACTTCCAGTAACTGCAAATTTTTATGATCAAACGTGCGCGCACAGCGGCCGCATACCCACGGAAACAGCTTGAGTGCCTGTTCGCGATAGCCTTGGGCGCGTTTTTCTGCATTCCGACGCGCTTCCAGAACTACTTTATCCAACTTACTGGTATCTTTTGCCATTGATTCGGCTCCTCCGTAGCGGTAGTCAAGCTAAGTTATGATAACGTTTAAGGAATTTCTACATTCCCCACACGTTTGTCATTCCAAACACAATCAAGAACCTAACGACATGGATTTCGCTGCGCTCGAAATGACAGTTATTCAGAGCTTACGACGCAAAATCCGTCGCCACATTCACGCCCACCAGCAGCACCGCCGCATCGTTGAAGTAGGTATGGAAATCACCATGAATGCCGCCATCGCCCCAGCCATGGCTTAATCCAACGATGCGATCACCGGCATTGCCATTGACTTGCAAGGTATTAGTCGTATCCGACAAGTTGAGCACATCCGCTGCAGTTAAAGTCAAGGTATTGTCACCGCTACCAAACAGACGAATGGTCTCGATGCCGCTGATCTTGCCGGCCATATCGGTCATGTTAAGATTCAAGCCACTACCGCTCAAGGCCATGACATCGTTGCCGATGCCACCGTCTACAGACTCAAAGCTCAGGTCGGATACCCGGATAAAGTCATTACCTGCTTCACCCAGAAACTCATCTGCACCGCCATGGCCAATCATTCGATCATTGCCATCATCCGCCTCGAAGCGTTCTGCTGCTGATGTGCCCGTAAGAATGTCATCCCCGGGAGTGCCAAGTATGACATTGCCACCACCAAAGTCGCTACGGCCAAACACCACGTAGCTGGAGCCGGAGCTTTCGCCATTCGGATCAGCATTAGGAGCACCAACCAGCACATCATCAAAACCATCGCCATTGACATCCCCTGCAGCGCTCACCGATTCGCCAGAATAGTCAGCCGCTGCCGCTCCATCCAGTCGGATGAAGGTATTACTATCGAGGTTGGACAGATTCAGCACAGCAGAGAAACCGGATGCCCTGCCAAATACCACATAACTGGAGCCAGCATCGGAATTACTACCAATCGGATCTGCACCATATGCACCGACAATCACATCGTCAAAACCATCGCCGTTGACATCGCCTGCATTGCTGACCGCAATGCCTAAGGAATCTCCACTAACTGCTCCATCTATGCGAAAGCCATTTCTGCCATCGAGTTTGGAAAGATTCAATGTGGTATCGAATCCGGAAGCCTTGCCAAATACCACGTAACTGGCGCCGGAAAAGCTACCGTTCGCGTCAGCGCGATAAGAACCGACAATCACATCGTCAAAACCATCGCCATTGATATCACCGGCAGTACTAACTGATTTGCCAGAATAAGCAAAACTGAAAACGTTCCCGCCATCCAGATGGAAGCCAGTATTACCGTCAAGGGTGGATAGATCAAGCGTGGCACTAAATCCTGAAGCTTTACCAAAGATCACGTAGCTGGAATCACTGAAAGTACCGACAATCACATCATCATAGCCATCGCCGTTGACGTCTCCGGCACTGCTTACGGAAAAACCTGACTGCTCACTTTTTTCCCCATCCACACGAAAACCATTGTTTCCATTGAGATGGGATAGATTTACTGATGCTGCAAAACCGGACGCCTTGCCAAATATTATGTAACTAGAACCAGAAAAACCACCGTTCGGGTCAGCACCGGGAGCACCAATAATTACATCATCAAAGCCATCACCATTGACATCCCCAGCACTGCTGGCTGAATAAGCCAATCTATCAGTCGTCGTTCCATCTAGACGAAAACCATTACTGCCATTAAGACTGGACAAATCCATAGCAGCAGCAAAACCGGATGCTTTGCCAAATATTATGTAACTGGAGCCTGAAACTGCGCCGTTCGCTAAGGGAGCACCAATGATCACATCATCAAAACCGTCACCATTGACATCTCCAGCACTACTGACCGATTCTCCCGAGTTTTCAAACGCCGCCTCTCCATCCAAACGAAAGCCGTTGCTACCGTCGAGGCTGGTCAAGTCCAGCGTAGTAGAAAAGCCAGAGGCCTTGCCAAATATCACATAGCTAGCGCCGGAATTAATTTCACTGAATGAAGCAAATGGAGCACCGATAATCACATCAACAAAGCCATCACCATTCATATCGCCTGCATCGCTAATTGACCCTCCATAATTATCCGAACTTTCCGCTCCATCCACGCGGAAACCATTATTGCCATCAAGATGGGCCAAGTTAATCACGCCGGGCGTTGGCACGTCTGTGCGCACAGCCAAATGTACCCGCAGAGTTGTTCCACTATTGGTTAAAATACGGTAGTCACCATCGATACCACCATCTATCCACCCGTCGATAAGTCCAGTAATTTCTCCATTACCATTCACTGTAAAAGTATCGGTAGTATCAGATAAACTCAACAAATCTAGCAAGGTGAGCGTCAATGTATTATCACCGCTACCGCCCAGGTCAATCGTTTCGATGCCATCAATCATGTCATGAAAGTTGGCCAGATTCAGGTTAATGCCGCCCCCTGTCAATCCTAGGATATCATTGCCAATTCCACCATTCACCTGTTGAAAATCAAGATCCGGGACTA
>CBFGXU010000127.1:0-7105 GCA_965652935.1 uncultured Nitrosomonas sp. | reverse complement strand
CTAGAGCTTTAAGATGTTTTAAACTCATCTCTGCATGTTTTAGAACAATATTAACGTCATTCTCATTTTCTCTAGCTATCTTCAAATGTTTGATTGCTTCTGTCATTGAGCCTTTAGTAACGCCTGGCTCGCTTTTTTCTGAAAATGCTGAAGCACTGTAGAACAAGGCAAGAACAACGAGTATGAAAAAGGCATTATTCATAAAACTTCCATATTAAAAAGATAAAAATTCAAATGATTAAATTTTCAATTGGAGTCTGAAGAATTAGATGATCTTAATCTGTTCGAAATATCACATATTTAAATTAAAAAATGATTTCCTTATATCCTTATATTAAGAATCAGAAAATGTAACCTTGCGAACAGACGAGCTTAATACTATTAGGTTACTTTATTAATCAGCTGTTTTATAAAAATCATTGATTTAATAACTGGAGACCAAAAATGAAAAAATTAAATAAACTAACCGTATTAATCAGTGTTACTTTATTGGTTTTCTCTTCTGTTGCTTGTTCTGGTAGTGACAGAGCGGAGAGGGAAGCGGATAGATTAGAAGACCGAGCAGATCAAATTCGCAAGGAAGACAAAGCCAACCGTGAGGCAACTGAAAAAGCTGGAGAGGCAATAGCTGATAGAAAAGAAGAGCAAGCAAAACAAATAAGAAAATCTGCAGAAGATACAGCCGACAGAATTGAGGATGATGCGGATAAAGTCAGAAAAGCTACTGATAAATAACAATACCGCTTTATTATTGAAATTTGGCACAAACTGTGCCAAAATCGCAATTAATTAATATTTTGAAAAGCTCACCCCAGAAATGCGGTGGGCTTTTTTGTTGCCTAAATGACACCAAAACAAAAAAGATTCTGTGAAGAGTATCTAATTGACTTGAATGCTACGCAGGCGGCAATTAGGGCGGGGTACAGTGAAAGAACAGCATACTCAATTGCTCAAGAGAACCTGAAAAAACCTGAGATTCAAGAATATATAGACAAGCTAGTTAAAGAAAGGGAAAAAAGAACTGAGATTACTCAGGATAGGGTGCTCAAAGAGTTAGCTAAATTGGCTTTCGTAGACCCTAGAAAATTCTATGATTCTGAAGGTAAATTAATTCCAGTGCATGATCTGGATGATGATACCGCCGCTGCTTTGGCAGGATTTGAAGTTATTATCACAAATGCAGAAAATGAAAAGGGTTTAGTTGTCACTAAAAAAATAAAGATAGCTGATAAAAAAGCAGCTTTAGATAGTATAGCTCGTCATTTAGGAATGTTTATCAATAAAACCGAAATTACCGGCAAAGACGGTTCTGATTTGGTACCTACTTCCGGTGTGTTACTTGTGCCCGCTCCACTAGCGCAGGGTGAATGGGAAAAAGCTGCAGCTGAAATTCAGAAAAATGCCGCGCAAAAGTGAAGGTAAATTGGCAGGCTCAAGGTGGTTCGCAATCTCTCTTCTTAACATGCCCGATATTTGAATGCCTTTATGAGGGAACGCGAGGACCAGGCAAAACCGATGCGCTCTTGATGGATTTTGCTCAGCATTGTGGTCGTGGTTTTGGCGCAAACTGGCGGGGAGTGCTGTTTCGGCAGACTTACCCACAATTAGCGGACGTGGTGGCGAAATCTAAGCGCTGGTATTACCAGTTATTCCCAGGCATCAAGTTTAATGGTAGCGATTATATTTGGACTTGGCCGACCGGCGAACAATTGCTGCTTAGGCATATGCGCGTTCCGGATGATTATTGGAATTATCACGGTCATGAGTACCCTTGGATCGGTTTTGAGGAAATCACAAACTGGCCGACGCCGGAATGCTATGAATCCATGCAGTCTTGCAGCCGGTCATCCTATCCTGGAATGCCGAGAAAATACCGGGCGACTTGCAACCCTTATGGAGTTGGGCATAACTGGGTGAAAGCCAAGTTTATTGACCCTGCGCCGCCAGGTGTGGTGATCAGAGAACCTGGAAAGCCTGAGAGAGTGCGGATTCATGGTAGCGTGTATGAGAACAAGAAGCTTTTGGCTGCTGATCCCGAGTATATCCAGAAGCTAGAGTCCATTACCGATGAGAATAAGCGCAAGGCATGGCTTGAGGGATCATGGGATATTGTCGCAGGCGGTATGTTCGATGATGTGTGGCGTGAAAAAGAACACGTAATTGAACCCTTCAAAATCCCGGCAGGTTGGCGCATTGATCGCTCCTTCGATTGGGGAAGTTCTAGGCCATTCTCAGTGGGCTGGTGGGCTGAATCTGATGGCACGACCGCCACCAATGGCAGAACTTACCCAAGAGGCACTTTGTTTCGTATTGCTGAATGGTACGGATGGAACGGCAAACCGAACGAAGGTTCCAGAATGCTGGCCGCTGAGATTGCCAGAAGCATATTGCAGCGCGAGAAAGAAATGGGTTTTGCTGGAAGGGTTAGATCAGGACCAGCCGACTCAGCAATATTCGATACTCAGAACGGCGTATGCATTGCTGATGATATGGCGCGAATCGGGGTGCGCTGGGAACGTGCTGATAAAGGCCCGGGAAGCCGCAAAAACGGCTGGGAATATTTAAGAAAGATTATGAAAGCAAGCCTGGTGTTTCCGATGGAATATCCGGGCTTTTTTGTTTTTGATACGTGCCGACATTTCACCCGGACTGTACCAGTGTTGCCTCGATCTGAAAAAGATCCAGACGACATTGATACCGAAGCGGAAGATCATATAGCAGATGAAACAAGGTACCGGGCAAACATGCCAAAGCGGACCGTAACAGTTAAACCACTCCAAGTATGAAAATATCTGACAACCCAATTGCCAGGCAATCATCCGCTATCTCTAAGATGGCAGAGAATTGGCCGATCATCACGACTTTGCTTGGAGGAACCAAGGCTATTCGTGCGGCTGGCACTACTTATCTGCCTAAGTTTACCAAAGAAGAAGAGGATAGTTACAAGCGCAGGCTTTCCGTATCAACGCTTTTCCCGGCATTTTCAAAAACTGTTGAGGTGTTGGCATCTAAACCCTTCAGCAAGATCCTGAAGTCATCCGAAGATACGCCCGAAAGAATGCTTGAATGGCAACAGGATATCGATCTGAAGGGAAAGAATCTTCATTCTTTTTCCTATCAAATACTCAAGGAATCACTCGGCTATGGGATTAGCTATGTCCTGGTGGAATATCCTAAAGCGGATGGCATACGCACAGCTGCCGACGAAAAGGCTTCAGGCGTCCGTCCGTACCTTGTGCATTATTCACCTTGGAATGTGCTCGGCTGGCGGTTTGATCGCATTAATGGCGTTGAAAAACTGGTTCAGCTAAGACTTAAAGAGTCTATCAACGAGCCAGATGGTGATTATGGGGAAAAGGAAGTTGAGCAAATTCGTGTGCTGACTTCCGGTGCATGGGAAACATACCGAAAGAACGATAAGGATGAGTGGTTTTTGTTCGATGAAGGCACGACAAGTCTTGACTATATCCCGTTCGTTGCTTTTTATGGCAAACAAACAGGTTTATTCACCAGTGAGCCGCCTTTATTGGAACTTGCTTACCAGAACATCGAGCATTATCAGAGCAAAAGCGATCAGCAAAACATTCTGCATGTTGCCAGGGTACCTATTCTGACTGTAATCGGTGCGCGCGAGAATGACGATATCAGTGTGGGCGCGGCCAATGCCATTTCGTTGCCGGTTGATGCCAGCATGGAATATGTCGAGCATAGCGGTGCGGCAATATCCGCAGGTCGTCAGGATCTGCTCGACATCGAAGAAAGAATGCGCCAGATCGGTGCGGAATTGCTCATGATTCAACCGGGAACCGTTACTGCAACGCAGATAACCAGCGAAAACGATGGTAACAAGAGCGCACTGCAGCGCATCGCTGAGAATTTCGATGATGCCATGAATCTGTGCCTGCAATACATGGCGGATTAGGTAGGCGAAGAAACGGGCGGAACGGTCAAGACCTATAAAGATTTTGGCGTGACCAGCCTATCGGATGCCACTGCGCAGCTGCTGGCAGATATCAATATGTCCGGCAAGCTAAGTAATCAGACGCTGATTTCTGAACTCAAGCGCAGAAATATCGTATCTCCTGATGTAGATTTTGAAGAAGAGCAGGAGCGAATCCACCAGGACGGACTCCGGCAACCTGATCATCGACCGACGCACGGTGCATAAATCGATATCGCTGAACATGGATTTCATGACCGAATTGGACAAGCGCAGCCTCTCTGAATTGATCAGAACAGTAAACAAAAACAAACCGGTATTTCTGAGCGTGTTTCCCGGCAGCGGATGGGATGCAGAACAAGCCGGGCAGATTTACGGAATCCTGGATGATGCGGCGATCGACCTCTGGGGTTACCGGCTTTATTCGTCAAAACTCAAATTGACTGAGGTATAACCTATGGCAATTACTCAAGTAATCACAACCCCGCCTGCGGCCCCAACACCTGGGGAAGATCCGGCCGTATTCAACACAAAAATCCTGGCGCGGCTCTCGTGGGACACAACAAATGTCAATGAGCTGAATACTTTTGCCTCTCAAGCCAATGCCCTGGAAACGGCAGTAAATGCCGATGCCGATGCTGCGGCAGCCTCAGCACTCACCGCAGTCAATGCGCCTGGTACATCAGCGACAAGTACCACGAGCATGGTAATTGGCACCGGCGCCAAGTCGTGCACGATCCAGACCGGTAAATCGATCGTAGTTGGTATGTGGATAGCGGTGGCAAATACCGCAGCACCGGATGTCAACTATATGATTGCCGTAGTTACTTCGCATAACAGCAGCACCGGTGCTCTTGGTTTTACAGTGCCTGCCGGTTCCGCGTTCGGCAGCGGCACATTCACGGCCTGGACGATTAGCTTGTCTCCGCCGCCATCCGGGCAATATCTGCCGCTAGTCGGTGGCGTGATATCAGCCAATAGCGCGACGGCTGCGCTCAGGATTTCACAGCTTGGCAGTGGAGACGCTTTAGTCGTTGAGGATAGTGCTAATCCGGACGCGACGCCGTTTGTGATTGATGCGAATGGTAGGGTATGCTCAGGAAATGCCGTTGTTCTTACAGGGACAAATTCAGTCACAGGGCGTATCCAATCTCAATCAAACTCGATTTTTGAAGCTGGCATTTTCTCCGGATATTGGGCTAACGATGCAAATCCGGCCTTCTTTCAGGCATTAAAATCTCGTGGAGCGTTAGTTGGCACTAGAGGCATTGTATTAAACAATGACTCAATCGGACGTTTCGTGTTTGGCGCTGATGATGGGGTAAATTTTATTCCAGCGGCTTACATTGATGTGCAAATAGATGGCACACCAGGCGCAAATGATATGCCAGGCCGTCTAGTATTTAGCACTACTGCTGACGGTGCATCAAGCCCAACTGAGCGCATGAGGATTGATAGTGCAGGGAGGATAGGTATAGGGTTTATTCCTAATTTGCTAACATCATTTCTAGTTGGGGGCGCAAATCCATCAACAGCGACAGGAGCAAGATCAGTTTATGCAGTACAAACCATACCATCAAATGTTACATCATATTATATAGCCTATCATTCGGTGCCTAAAACAGCAGATGCGGCGTTCACTCTTACTGATCTTTCGCATTTTAAAGCTGATCCGCAAGCGCTTGGTGTCGGTTCTACGGTAACAAATCAATACGGATTTATTGCGGAATCGACATTGATCGGAGCAACAAACAATTTTGGCTTCTACTCAGCTATTCCCTCAGGTACTGGCCGCTGGAATGTTTATTCCATTGGTACAGCACCTAATTATTTCGGCGGCGATGTGATTCAGAAACTCTCCGCTACAGTCACACCAGCCAACAATTCAGAACTGATGATGCAGCTCACCAGTAATACTCAATTAACCATCAAAGTCAAAGGTACGGATGGCACTGTGCGATCTGTAAACCTGGCACTCGCTTAATCCATTTAGGAGATATTAAATTGCCACAACTAATCGTTGAATTAACACAGACACAATACGACCGATACAAAGCCGGTTTCAAGCAGATCCAAGGTTTGGAGTTGGATCCTACGGATGAACAATTGACAGCACAGTTAAAGAGAGAGGCCGCAGCAATAACCTTTGCCGCTGAAGTCGGCAATGGCAATAGCGGCGGCTGGGTATTCTAATAGGAGCAAACATGCAAAACATCAAATTAGATCTTCACCTGGACGAAGTCAACGGCATTCTACAGATCCTCGGGCAGATGCCTTCATCTTCAAATGTCTGGCCCCTGATGCAGAAAATTCAAAAGCAGGCACAGACCTCGGTACAGCAGAAATAAAATACTGCGGAAAAAGCAAGTGAGGAAAGTAAATAAAGCTGCATTAAAGTAGTAAATACAACTCAACCAAGGCCGCTATTAGCGGCTTTTTTATTTTGGAGAATCGTATGAACCCATTTGAAGAAATCAAAGCGCAATTGGATGACGACCTGAAAAAAATAACAGAAGCCATCAATACAAGCGGACTGGTCGATCTTCGCAAAAATACTGCTGAGGCAATGGAAAAAGTAAAAGCAAATTTTGAGGAAAAACTCCAAGCGCTTGAGAAGCAGAATGAAATTGCTGACTGGTTTATTGATCCGCGAATCGATGAACTGCGCCAGAGCAAATATACATTCCCGATCGTTATAGGAGCAGCTTTGGCTGTGCTTTGCCTGGGTATCTTCATCGGAATGCAGATTTATTAAATCAATTTTATAAGAGGGCAATTTAAAAGGAGAGCAAATGAAAAACGCTAAAGAACCGGGTTGCCCGTACTTATCTGAAGAAGATATCGAGAAGATCGCAGAAAGGGCGGCGGACAAGGCCGCCGATAAAGCGGTGAAAAAGATGACCGATCAGGCATACAGGGAAATAGGGAAAGGCGTTGTTAATAAATTCCTTTGGATTGTTGGCGTCATTACCGTGGGCTTTATTTCCTGGCTTGCCGCCTGGCTTCACTCAAGAGGATTTATTTGAATTATGAGAATGAGCGAGAAGGGAAGGGAACTACTTACCCAATGGGAGGGCGAGGCAATACACCCAGATTGCAGTTGCCAACGAGTCTATAACGACGTCGCAGGCTTTCCGACGATTGGAATAGGGCACTTGTTAACCA
>CBFGXU010000126.1:0-7114 GCA_965652935.1 uncultured Nitrosomonas sp. | reverse complement strand
AGATTTTGAAGGATTAAGTTGGTTGCATTAGGATGATTTTCTGGTGATACCTGTGAATTACGGCGAGGAGGATCAGTCTACCTGTTCCGGAGTATCTTTCTTCCCTGAAGATCCTTGCTCGGATTGCGCTGACAAATCGAGCCGGGTTTCTTTAGGGTGTTTTTTGGCCATAAAAGTAGCCACAATGATGCCTAACTCGTAAAGAAGGCATAGAGGCACTGCTAGCATGAATTGGGAGATGACATCGGGTGGAGTGAAAATGGCTGCGATGACAAATGCACCGACAATCACGTAGGGGCGAATTTCTTTTAGTTTTTTAACTGTAATTACTTCTGTTCTGACTAAGATGATGACAAACACAGGTACCTCAAAAGTCACACCAAAAGCGATAAACATCGATAAGACAAAGCTTAGGTATTTGCCGATATCCGTCATCACGGCAACGCCTTCCGGTGCAAAAAAAGTAATAAACTCGAATACCAGCGGAAGCGCGGCAAAATAGGCGAATGCCATGCCAAAAAAGAACAAAAGACTGCTGCTGATGACTAAAGGCAGAGCCAGGCGTTTCTCATGAGAATATAGACCGGGTGCAATGAATGCCCAGATTTGGTACAACGTGTGCGGTAATGTCATGACAAAAGCCACCATCATGGCAACTTTCATCGGTACAAAAAAAGGTGTAGCGACATCGGTGGCGATCATCTGGCCACCTTGCGGTAATTTTTCCAGCAGTGGCTGCGCCAATAGCGTATAAAGTTCGCGTGCGTAAAAAGCGCACGGAATAAAGCCGAGCATGAGTCCACCTAACGCGCGTATTATTCTGGCGCGCAGTTCTACCAGGTGTGACAGGAATGAGCCTTCAAGCATGGCAAATGCCAGAGGGATAATTCTGTTGAATGCAGCACATCAATCGATGCCCTATAAAAGTCATTAGATGCTATTTCTTTTCTTTATCGAGGCTGCTATGCGGGGATTCGTGACTACCTGAAACGGGTGATTGTGATACTAATAAATTCTCTGAAGGGTTTTCTTGTGTTTTACCATCAGTAACGTTTTTCAACTGATCAATGCCTTGCTGCACTGAATGCTCAATTGACTGAACAGTTTCATGCACGGAAGATTGCATTTTTTTCAGTTCTTCCATGCGCATTTCGTTATGTATATCAGTTCTGACGCTGTAAACAAAGTTGCGGCAGCGTCCATATAAATGTCCCAGCGTACGCGCTACGGTAGGTAACCGTTCAGGTCCGATCACAATCAATGCAACTACCGAAATAACCAGTAATTCCATAAAACTGATATCAAACATGTTGTTTTATTAACTCAGCTGTATTCATAAGTCATGGATTGCATATGTCGACCCCATTGCATTAGTTAATGAAGCGCCTAAGTTTTAGCTTGCGTTTTTTCCTTGGTTTCAACATCAACTGGCTGACCATTTACATGAGTTGTCTGGAATGTATTGTTTCCGGTAGAGTTTTTATTCATTGGTGTGGATGGGACAGAGGGATGTGCAGAAGGATTCGCAGAAATAGGGTACTCTTGTTTAGCGCTTTCCTTGTAGGTGTTCGCTGGAACTTCTCTCTTGGTCTCAATTTCGAGGATTTGATCATGAACAGCAGTTGATTGGGATGAGGTACTATCGGTTTCCGGCTCTCTCATCCCTTCCTTGAAACCTTTTATGGCATTTCCCAGATCTGCACCCAGATTACGTAATTTCTTGGTACCAAATACCAGAACGACAATGACCAGTACGACTATCCAATGCCAAATGCTGAATGTACCCATTACTACTTCCTCCTGTTAAATGGAACAGTACCCGCCCTAGCCCTGATGGTGAATCATGCCAGGGAGGCGTTCCCTTCCACCGATGATGTGGAAGTGCAGATGAAATACTTCCTGCCCACCTACACGCCCCGTATTGATAATTGTGCGAAAACCGTCTTCGCAGCCTTGCTCTTTTGCGAGCTTGGATGCTAATAATAGCATTTTACCCAATAAATTCTGATGACTATCTTGAGTTTCAGCGAGTGAATCAATGTGCAGCTTGGGGATCAGTAAGAAATGAACAGGTGCGGCAGGATGGATGTCGTTAAAAACAAGGATATCTTCGTCTTCATAAATTTTATTGCAGGGAATTTCTTTTTTTACTATCTTGCAGAATATGCAGTTATCCATACGTCATCCAGTTGTTCGCGATGCTTTTTCTTCTATTCCAGAGATACCTTCCCGTTTTGCCAATTCTTTCAATACATCCTCAGGAGTAAGTTCGTGGTAGGCAAGTAATACCAGACAATGAAACCATAAATCTGCGGTTTCATGGATCACTTGATTGACATTGCCATCTTTTGATGCCATCAATGTTTCAGCAGATTCTTCCGCAATCTTCTTGAGTATCTTGTCTTGTCCACCCTGAAATAGCTTGGCTACATACGAGCTATCTGCATCGGCCAGTTTACGTGCTTTAATAGTTTCTGCTAAACGCAGAAGAATAGTTAGATCGGTCATTGGCTATAAATTTTTTCTGGATCCTTAATTATTGGCGCTGCAATCACCCATTCATCAGCTTCCAGTTTCTGAAAAAAGCAGTTATTCCTGCCAGTGTGACAAGCAATACCGCCGATTTGTTCTACGATGAGGAGTAAGACATCTTCATCACAGTCAAGATATATCTCTTTTATTTTTTGGATATGACCAGATTCCTCGCCCTTGTGCCACAGTTTTTTACGAGAACGTGACCAGTATACTGCTTCACGTTTTTCCACGGTGAGCTTGAGTGCTTCTCGGTTCATCCATGCAAACATAAGAACCTTGCCACTCTCAGCTTCTTGAGCAATCACCGGTACCAGACCGTCTTCCGACCAATTAATTTTACTAAGCCAAGTATCAGGCATAAATGAATGAACACTTCCTTAAGTAGGTAGATTATTTTAGCATTACAAACGTACTTCTATACCATGCTGTGCCATATACTGTTTCGCTTGTTGTACGGTATATTCACCGTAATGGAAGATACTGGCTGCCAGTACGGCATCTGCACGCCCTTGCAGAATGCCATCAACCAAGTGATCGAGGTTGCCAACACCGCCACTGGCAATGACCGGTATGTCAATGGCATCTGAAACAGCGCGTGTCAGGGCAATATCAAAACCATTGCGCGTGCCGTCTTTATCCATACTGGTGAGTAAAATTTCGCCTGCTCCGAGGGACTGCATTTTTTTCGCCCATTCAATGGCATCAATACCTGTCGCCTTACGCCCACCATGAGTAAAAACCTCCCAGCGTGGTAAACCGTCAGGCGAATTAACCTGCTTGGCATCAATCGCCACAACAATGCATTGAGAGCCGTAATGATTGGATGCATCGGCTACTAGCTGCGGATTCAGAACTGCTGACGTGTTAATGCTGACTTTATCAGCCCCGGCATTGAGTAGTCGACGAACATCTTCGACCTGACGCACACCGCCTCCGACTGTGAGAGGAATAAATACCTGCGCAGCCACATCTTCGATGATATGCAGAATCAGATCGCGGTTGTCAGAGCTGGCTGTGATGTCGAGAAAAGCGAGTTCATCCGCCCCTTGCTCATCGTAACGGCGGGAAATTTCCACTGGATCACCTGCATCCCGCAGTTCAACAAAATTAACACCTTTGACAACACGTCCATTGGTTACATCCAGACACGGGATAATGCGCTTAGCGAGGCTCATCAGATTTAAAGCCGATTGTCAGAATAGAGGAAAATTAAGTAAATGGGATTTACGGTTATAGCACGTGGGTTAGGATACCGTTTTCCCTGCTGAGTTTGTCAGCCAATATCTGGGCTTCCTTAAAATTCAATGAACCTTCATAGATAGCGCGTCCGGTAATAGCGCCCATAATGCCTTCATGTTCTATTGCACATAACTTATGAACATCATCGATATTAGTGATACCGCCACTGGCTATAACCGGTATGGTTAATTCTTTGGCCAGCTCCACGGTGGCTTCGATATTGATGCCACTGAGCATGCCATCTCTACCAATATCTGTGTAGATAATTGCTTTCGCGCCATAACCTTCAAATTTTCTGGCCAGATCAATCACATCATGCCCTGTTACCTTAGACCAGCCATCGACTGCGACTTTACCGTCTTTTGCATCTAGTCCAACCATAATCTGACCTGGGAAAGCATTGCAGGCATCCTGCAGAAAACCGGGTATTTTGATAGCGGCAGTACCAATAATAATGTAAGCAATACCATCATCCAGATAACGCTCAATAGTGTCGAGATCACGAATACCCCCGCCGAGCTGAATTGGAATCTGGTCATCGATGGCCTGTACAATTTCACGGATTGCTGTTTCATTTTTGGGTTTGCCGGCAAATGCGCCGTTTAAATCGACAATATGAAGTCTTCGTGCGCCTTGGCTTAACCAATGTGTTGCCATCTCACCAGGTTCTTTGGAAAATACGGTTGCATCTTCCATAATTCCTTGTTTGAGTCGAACACAATGTCCATCTTTGATATCGATTGCAGGAATAATCAGCATGGCCTAATCAGAGTTAATAATTGATTAATAAGATTTAGTGTACTACTTTTTGATTTATAAGTGTGGTGTCCATTTGGTAAAATTACTCAGCAGGGTTAATCCTGCTAATTGGCTTTTTTCAGGATGAAACTGTACAGCGAAAATATTATCTTTTGCAACAGCACAAGTAAATGCGAAAGGATAATTGCTATGCGCAGCGATGGATGCAGAATCGGTTGTTTCCACATAATAGCTATGTACGAAATAAAATCGCGCCTCTTCTGCGATACCTTCCCATAAGGGATGTCTGACTGTCTGGTATACCTGATTCCAGCCCATATGGGGTACCTTGAGTTTTTGTCCATCCGCTGTTGTCATCGCCGCAGGAAAATGCACAACTTGTCCGGGCAGGATGTTTAAACCTTTGACATGTCCTTCTTCACTTTCTTCGAATAGCATCTGTAAGCCGAGGCAAATCCCAAGAAATGGTTTGTGTGCTGCTGCCTCCATCACAGCTTCACGCAGGCCACGTGTTTCAAGCTCATGCATGCAATTAGGCATGGCACCTTGTCCTGGTACGACAACTCGCTTTGCTTTCTGCACAACATCTGGGTCATTGGTAACCGCGATCAAAGCAGTCGGTGCGACATGTTCAAGCGCTTTCTGCACGGAACGTAAATTTCCCATTCCATAATCAACAATTGCAATATCCGTCATACGATGTCTATGAAATGAGGTTATTTATAAAGTGCCTTTGGTGGATGGAATAATGCCGGTTGCCCCGGGATCATGCTCAATAGCCATGCGCAGCGCTCGCCCAAATGCCTTAAACAACGTTTCTGCCTGATGATGTGCATTTTTTCCCGATAGATTATCGATATGCAAAGTTACAAGGGCGTGGTTGATAAATCCCTGGAAAAATTCGTGGATCAGATCGACATCAAAATCACCAATACGCGCTCGTACAAAGTCAACATTAAATACCAAGCCAGGGCGCCCGGATAAGTCTATAACGACGCGTGATAACGCTTCATCAAGTGGTATATAGGCATGACCGTAGCGGCGCAACCCTTTTTTATCACCCACTGCTTTGCTAAAAGCTTGACCAAGCGTAATGCCAATATCTTCAATGGTATGGTGTGCATCGATATGTAAATCACCCTTGGCGGTAATTTCCAAATCGATCATGCCATGACGGGCAATTTGATCAAGCATGTGATCCAGAAAAGGTACTCCTGTATCCAAAACAGATTTGCCTGTCCCGTCCAAATTCAGATTAATGCTGATTTGAGTTTCCAGTGTGTTTCTTGTTACCTGTGCCTGGCGCATAGAATGAAATTTCTGATTAATGCTGGGATGTTGGGTGAATTTTAAACAGTCTCACTGAGTATGGTGTGCAATGCGGCGCAGAATTGTGAATTTTCATCAGGTGTACCTACTGTGACACGCAGACAATTTTCTAATAATGGATGTGTACCATCAAGATTTTTGATTAATATTTTGCGTTGTTTGAGTGCCTGAAAAATCTGATTGGCTGCATGAATACGGAACAAAATAAAATTAGCATCCGAAGGAAATACTTCTATATTGTTTATTGTACCAAGATATGCCAGCATTTTTTTACGTTCAGATTTAATCGCTTCTGCTTGTTCCAACAACACATCCGTATAATGCAATACCTTCTCTGCAATTAATTGCGTCATTATGCCAACATTATAAGGTAAACGCACCTTTTCAAATTGCACTAGCCATTTGGGGCGACCCACTAACAAGCCCAGCCTTAAGCCCGCTAGTCCTGATTTGGATAGGGTACGCATTAATAATAGGTTGGGATATTCTGCTAATTTATTCATTAAACTGGCATCTGCAAAAGCGTGATAGGCTTCATCGATAATGACAATGCCAGAGGTTGTCTGAATAATGTTTATAACAGCATCAGCATCGAACAAATTTCCGGTGGGATTGTTAGGATAAGCCAGGAAAATTACGGCTGGTTTGTGTTTTGCAATGGCGGCCAGCATGGCTTCGAGATCAAGTGAGAAATCCTTTTTTAAGGGTACTCCAACGTACCGGATGTTCGCGAAGGTAGCAATCATCCGGAACATGACGAAAGCAGGCTCTACACTCAGCAATACTGCATCCGGCCTGGCTACCGCCATGGCAATGATTTGGATAATTTCATCCGATCCATTGCCGAGCAAGATATCCATATCTTCAGAAATAGCCAAAGCCTGGCGTAAGGTTGCTTTTAGCGAAGTGGCACTGGGATCAGGATAGCGGTTGACCTGTGCATGAGCTGCTAATTGCGCAATTTCATCACACAATACGGGTGGCAATGGGTACGGGTTTTCCATCGCATCCAGCTTGATCATGCCGGCTGCAGGCGACACATGATAAGCTGAGAGCGTAAGAATTTCCGGGCGGATAATTTGCTCTGGATTATAAAAATTTGACATACGCACACATTCTAACTCAACAAGGGTTTAAAGTTGACGTCGACAGTATAAATTTTATTGAAATAATTATAACAAGCGGCTCATATCTCCATTCTTGAATCCGATCAGGGGTTCAGAAAAATTTTTTCCAAACCCGATTACCTTAA
>CBFGXU010000125.1:0-7176 GCA_965652935.1 uncultured Nitrosomonas sp. | reverse complement strand
ATTTCGCTCCTAAAATCATGACACTATTATTTCATTCTCTAATGCAAATTAGAATTACTATCATGGACGCCTAGCATTTGCTAGGCATTCAATTGCTGATGATGAATTGGTTTAGATTGCAGCCATACATTCGGATTACTATTGGAGAACGTGCCCCTATCCCTGATGGAATTCGCTAAATAGCCCCTGATCATTGCAGCGCACTCGGAGTGCCAGGTTTTGTTAAGATTAAGCTATTTACAGTCTTGCCAGATTCGCCATCATGTCATGATTACCTACCGGTAATCCTCCGTTTATTGCTGTTTCGGCCTGGCTATCGTATTGGCGGATAGCCCTTTCGCGCCCTAAACCTACCCGAACTTCCAAAGCACTGGCCATCTCTCCCGTCGAAATGCCTTTTAAATACAACCACGGCCGTGCCGCTTCCAAAGAACGCGTTTTACGCACATAAGGCGACGGCACCAGCGCCGAACGAAAAGTCACCCCTCTTCATTTTAGCCCGTACCTTTCGGGATTTTGACCGTAACCGGCACAATGCCGGTCTGAATCTCGCGTTCCGGTTGGTAGCCATTACGAACCACGGCCGCTCGTCCATTGTCCAGAACCAGATCGGTGTATTGTTTCATAAACCCTGCCAATTCCGCTTCACCAGCCTGTTCAATCAGTTAGGCGAGCCCCAGTTCTTAATCATTCGATCAATGAATCTGTAAACGAGGCTGGATCTGATAACTCAATAACCTTACTCTTACTCATAGCGGTGTATTCCTCATGGGATGTCTATATTGTCTGGCAACAACTAATCAACCAGATACACCGCTATTTTTCAATTCCTCAAACACCGGATTCAGTTATAACTCGAAAAATGATGGCCGCGTGCGTAGAAAGTGGCTGTAAGGCACAGAAGGCGACATCTTCCATGCCATCGTCTGGGGTTGCAGACACAACCTGCGGATGATACTGAGGAAGCTGCGGTTTCTTCATTGGCCACCTCCCAATGATGATGGAACCAGGCATCGTCTTATCGTCGCATATGCCTGAAAATAGAATTGTTCAGGGCAGACTAAGTAAAAACAAGGTATTTGAGGAAAAACTGAATAGCTATTGAGCGAAGCGTGGCTGTTTAACCATGGAAATCAAATCTACTTACTTAAATTTTAGAATAGAATCATCAAAAGGGCAGTATAAAATCAAGAGAAAACAGAATCTGATCTTTATTGCCGGCAAATGGCCTATAAGCAGGTGCCCGGTAGGCATCCACTCTATCATAACGAATATTTGGACGAATATTAAGCTTCTTTAAAAAATCCCATTTAAGTTTCAGTGTCTTGGCCGCTTTCCAGTTTAACCCGATAGTTGCAGCGTAATAATCTGCCGGCGTAATCGTGACGCTGTTGAGATCGCCTGCATAACTTACAGCTCTACCGTTTATATTATTGGTAGCAGCAGCTATTCGAAATGGGGATGGATTACGAAAACCGGCTTCATCACGATACCATTCTCCTCGGATACCAGCTGATAAATTATCCGTTAAATCATAGTATAGATGTACGATAGCGCTAAACCATTCCGCATCTTTCGTTACATTCATGTATTTCAGGTTGTTCAGCAAAACTCCACCTGCATGCCCATAGACATGGTGTAAAACTAATAGAGTTTTGGGTGTAATCCTGTGTTGCAACACAGCATTATAAAATGCCCATATTTCATTGCTTCGTGTGGAAATTTCACCATATGTACCAGAAAAATGAAATGAGGTAGCCTGACTATCACTCGTCCAGGTAAAACCAGCCAACCCACTCCAGTTTCCGAGTTGTTTGTCCCAACCTCCGTCCCAGCCACCATTGGCACTGCCAGTAAGAGGCCCTCCTAAAATTAGCCAGTTCTGGTTGATTTTATAGTTTGCCAGCATCCCCGTATGAGTAAAAGGCTCGCCGACATTTAAGGTGTAAGCACGCGTGTAGAAAAAATTGTCGGGTGCTGGAACAGTTTCAAAACCTGTCGGAGTATAGAAGTGACCTAACTTGACGTTGAGTCCATTGCC
Organism: uncultured Nitrosomonas sp.; assembly: GCA_965652935.1. Classification (GTDB taxonomy): domain Bacteria; phylum Pseudomonadota; class Gammaproteobacteria; order Burkholderiales; family Nitrosomonadaceae; genus Nitrosomonas. Next base: position 5,135 of record CBFGXU010000125.1, on the reverse strand, counting down.
AATTGGCACATATGTTTCCAGATAAGCCTGTGGAAGAGCGATCCCATAGGTTTTCGTGGAAGCACAACATAAATCAAGATCCCAGTTGCTTCTTTTCAGGGGTTCTCCAGAATTTACGTCAAAAGCCGGAACACCAAATGCCTGAGTAAATATAGCATCGGTTCCAAACATAAAATCGAAGCGCCCGCCAAAATCCCAGATATTACCTTCAGACACAACTGAGCGTCGCATAAATAAATTAAATTGATTTAACTGGAATCGGTTAGCCTGATCAGCAAAAATAACCGGACCATTAAATCCATTAGCCTGACTGGGATTGAAGGTGGCACCTCCATGAATCCACCCACCGAACTCTAATCTACTGTTGCTAAATAATCTTCTAAGATTATTAGCGTAGATATTGTCCGAATCTATTGTAAAAATTATTACACTACTTGTAATGGCAAATAACAGCCACTTTGTCAGTTTCAAGATACCTTGCATTTCGGAATTATTCTGAAAGAAAAAAGCGGATGCTATGTCAGCATTGATTATTTTTGTTTGTTTGATATTTCATGCTGCACGAAGATGTTCTGTTCTATAGAAAAACATGCGGACGTGATTATAAATCCTTTATTGAAACATTCCCATCGGCGTACTCGTACTTTTACTAAGCAGCAAATTTAAGTGCTGCTTAATCACTGCAAGTTCTAGTGCCTAGATAAGCAGTTGCTTGGCTGTTTTGCCCAAAAGTCAGTTCCCCAAAAAAATTGAATCCCTGGTAAATGGCTTAAGTATCTTAATATTAACTACCTCATGGTTAATGGTTTCCATTAATAAAAAACAATGGTTTTCCCAATATACATACTGCATTGACAGAATTAAGATGATGCCATTCATTTTAGGATGATGGAGGTGTTCATCATGAGAGCAATAAAATTTTTAATACTGTTGCTTGTACTCACCGTATTAGCCTCCTGCGCACAAATGAGTTCATCTGTAATTGCACCGGCTGGAATTGCTGATAATGATCATGAGGCTTTGGTGAATTACTACGAAAACTTAGCCAAGGAAGCAAAAATAAGACTGCAAGCAAACAAAAAAATACTGGAAGCATACGAAGCTCGCCCTTACTATTATGGCAAGCAAGGTCTGGATCTGCCATCACATACTTCGGCGAATATTCGCGCCTATGAAAAAACTGTGAGAGAGAGTCTGAGATATGCTGATCTTCATAGAAGGATGGCGCAAGAACAAAAAAATAGTCAATTTAAAGCGGAAGCCATTTTGAATTCTGACTTCACGATGGAAAAACCAGAGCATTCTGGCAATAAGGGACTCTGAAAAAAATCTGAGCAGCCATCCAGCTAAATGGATGGCTGCCATTTTCTCAAGTGCTCACTTCATATATTTCAAAAAGGCAGCACAAAATCAAGCGAAAATAGAATCTGATCCTTGTTGCCGGCAAATGGCCGATAGGCAGCGGCATGATAGGCATCGACTCTGTCATAACGGATATTTGAACGAATATTGAGCTTCTTGATGGCATCCCATTTAAGTTTCAATGTCTTGGCTGCTTTCCAGTTTATGCCCACAGTCGCTGCATAATAATCAGCCGGTGTAATGGTAACACTACTAAGATTGCCTGCATAACTGACCGGGATGCCATTTACAATATTGGTGGCCGCTGCAATGCGGAAAGGGGATGGGTTACGAAAACCTTCTCGGTCACGAAACCATTCTCCCCTCGCCCCTAACGATACATTCTCTGTAAGATCGTAGTATAAATGTGTGACGAAACCAATCCATTGCGCATCCTTTACCTCATTGGTGTATTTCAGATTATTCAATAAAACATTATCAGCAAAACCATGGACATAATGTAAAACTAACTGGGTTTTAGGATTGATTCTTTGCTGCAGCACGATATTATACATTCCCCACGGTTCATTGCTTCGTACAGAAGTTTCACCGTATGTGCCAGTAATGTTCAATGAAGTGGCATGGTTATTGCTGGTCCATGTGATGCCGAAAACTCCGCCCCAATTACCAAGCTGTCTATTCCACCCCCCATCCCAGCCGCCAGTAGCGCTGCCAGTAACAGCAGCGCCCAGAACCGACCAATTATTGTTAATCGTGTAATTTGCCTGTAAACCGGTATGTGTAAAGGGTTCACCAGCGTTAAAAGAATAAGCACGCGTGTAAAAAAAGTTATCCGGCGCGGGGATTGTTTCAAAACCGGTTGGAGAATAAAAATGCCCCGCCTTGAGATTTAGTCCATTCCTACCAATCGGCACATGTGCTTCCAGATAAGCTTGTGGCAGCGCAATACCATAGGTTTTTGTGGAAGCGCAACATAAGTCAAGATCCCAGTTATTTCTTTTCAGTGGCTCTCCAGAGTTCACATCAAAAGTTGGAACACCAAATGCTTGTGTAAAAATAGCATCTGTTCCGAACAAAAAATCAAAGCGACCGCCAAAATCCCATTTATTGGTTTCGGATATAACTGGGCGTTGCAGGAACAAATTAAATTGATTTAACTGAAAACGGTTAGCCTGATCAGCAAAGGCAACCGGACCATTGAATCCGTTTGTTTGACTGGGGTTCAACGTTGCACCGCCATGAATCCAGCCACCGAGTTCTATTCGGTTGTCTTTAATAAAATTTTTAAAAGTATTTGCATGAAGAGTATGTGGATAAATAGTAAAAAGAAACATACTGCCTATGGCAAATAACATCCATTTTGAATATTTCATCTTTAAGTGACGATAAGGAGATTCGTTGTTAAATAGGCAACATCCGCCAACACTATTGTGCCGCTTGCAACCGTCGCAAGACTAAAACCAGAACTTGTGAATTTTTATAAATTCATATGATTCATAAGTTTGACTTCTTCATTCTTTTGGCTGAGTAAAGCATACGGGATTTAAATCTTAGGTTTAAGTTTCTGGTGTAGGATCATAAAAACGAAGGGCTAAGGTATCGGGAGTATGGAATATTCATATTCAACCACATATATTATTATTTGTTTTATTCAGCTGGATGTTTCGGAAATTATGCCAGTGCTAGTATGAAGCAAGCACTGGATGTTAATTTTCCAGGAAATGAATGCTAAATTATTCTGATTCTTTTATCCATATGTTGCAGATAAATTCGTAGAGCGCAAGGTTTATCAGGACCCGATAAGTCTTAGAGAATTTCTTCTACAGCTTAAGCAAAATACCGTTGAGATTTCTTCGGTTCAATTAAGTAGACAGCGACACGAGCAGACAAAATTTATCAGTTCGTACAGTCAGTTCAATTCAATTGGATAATGAGGGGTTTCTCATCAAGCAAATACTGATATTGATTCACAGTAAAACACCAGGTTTGGTTGAATAAAAATAGCCAAACCTGGTCAGATTAAGGCTAAATACATTAAGCTTCCTAGTGGCACACAGCCATGTACGCGCTATTCTTGGATATTTGCATCAGCATAAGCTCCATAAATAACATTAATCAAATTAACAGAAGAGCCTTTCTTTCAGGGAAATGCAGGGATTCTAGGTTCTGTGCTTTCAACTTCCACTTCAGGTAAATGTTGTTTTATACGTTCCTCGATTTCATGCACTCGATCTGCTGATACATCGACCAGAACTAAAAAATGACCAGCTTCAATTGCATCTTCAAACTCTTTAATCCGTCTGCTACCCGTACTCACACCTATCAGAGCGCTTGCCCATGCTCCAATACCCGCACCTGCAAGGGTGGTCGCCAGCAAGACACCTCCAGCTACAACTGTTGATGCGGGAGGAAGGATAATCGCAATTAAACCGGCGAGCATACCGGTTGTTCCTCCGATCGCCAGGCCCTGTTCTACTGCCGGAATAAAGTCACTTCTTTGTAATAAACTAGCTTCTGGCAAATCTTCAAGCGGCGTACCGCGTTTTGCAATCACATGGATATGCCTCTCCTCGATTCTTGCCGCCAGCAAGTCGTCTACGATGCGTTTGGTAACAGCGATGTCAGGAACAAGAAAATAGATTCGTCGCATGATAATCTCCTTAAAATTGTGTGTTAACACTACTATTACTAAAAAAGATGAGTAAATTTTTATTTCTCATCTCATTAGTTAGTTATATCTGATAGAGATATGTTTCTTTGTAGCAATATATTTTTTTATGCATTCTGCTCTATCTCGATCAGCTAAATTTTCTAAGTTTACGCTTTGCCTTACTTTTTACTTGTCAAAGATCCTAAAAATATTGGTAAAAATACTGTTGTATCATTCATAGATTGGGACTCAACTTATCGTTCGAACTGATGCGCTGCCATCCATAATTTAAGAATAGCAATTAAAAAATCGATTGTATACCGATAAATCCGCATTTCTTATACTCTGCGTCACGGAGGCTACCGAGCACTCCTGTTATAGCTTTTGCCCAGTTATAAAATCTGCTGAAGTTAAATAATGGCTATTTGCTCTGCCCTGTACTTGGGCACCTATTTTTGTACTGGCGCTGTAAATATTTGAAGGATACATGGAACTACAGTTATTTCAGGCTATGTCGGCGTTGAGGATGCCATATACGACAATCAGGCAATTCGCCGCTTTTGGCATTGATCTGAATCGAGAAGCCGTACCTGATGTGACGACACCGCTCAAATTCCGCCATCGGCTGGAAGAGCATCATCTGAATCCATCTTCAATGTGATTAACGCGCATCTGGCTGATCGGGGGCTATTTCTTCGCGCGATACCGAAATGCACCAAACCAGGAAAGGCAATCAGTGGTATTTTGGCATGAAGGTGCATATCGGTGCTGACGCGCAGTCAGGGTTGGTTCACACCTTGATCGGAACGGCTGCCCATGTTCACGACGTTACTCAGGCACAGGCGCTGCTGCATGGTGATGAAACGGATGTGTTGGAAATGCGGGCTATCAGGGTGTTGAGAAACGTGAAGGAAATCTTGAACTACCCGTGACCCAAAAGGTGGCAGGCGAGCTGATGGAGAGCCTTGAGCATGCGAAGGCCAGTATTCGTGCCAAGGTTGAGCATCCCTTTCATGTCATAAAAATCTATTCATGCACGGCGAGACCCCTACAAGGGAATGGCCAGGAATACAGCTCAGATGTTCTCGCTGTTTGGGTTTGCCAATTTGCTGCTGGCTCGCCG
>CBFGXU010000124.1:0-7207 GCA_965652935.1 uncultured Nitrosomonas sp. | reverse complement strand
CAGTTCCTCAGGTTAAATAATGCTTTGTTTCTTTTTACCCGGCGCTTGCAACAAAACCGGCAGAATAATCAGCACACAAACCAGCGTCAGAAATAAACCGATTGTCAGCAACAATCCCATGCTGGCAGTACCTTGATGAGAGGAAAATACCAGGCTGCCAAAACCCGCCAATGTCGTCAATGCGCTATAGAAAATGGCACGCGCTGTACTGCTATGCAATAAATTCTCATACACGACGCCGGTATGGCGGCTTCGGTGCACCATGTGCAAACTGCTGTCGATACCAATACCCAACAGCAATGGTAAAGCAATAATGTTGGCAAAATTAAACGGTAACTCTAACAAGACAGTACAAGCACCGGTAAATAAGGTCGCCAGCAAAAGGGGTATCAGTACCAGCAGGGTGGCAGTCATACTTCTTAGCATCATCCATAGCGTGAATATCACACCCAGCAGTGCCAAGGAAAAAGCATGGATAAACGCATCCACCACGGCTTCACCCGCCTCCAGGCTAATCACGGGCGCGCCGGTAGCAGTAGGGGCTATTTTCTGCACTGCATGCACAAATCTGCGCAATGCATCATTGTCATTAATATTTTCCGAGGGATAAACCGCTACGCGGTAAGCATCATCTGGGCTATGCCAGTGCGCGCTTACAGTGACTGGCAAATCTTGCTGTGTAAATGGTTTTGCTTGCAGTGCCTGTTGCAGGCGCTTGATAGAAGCCGGCAGCAATCCGAGCAAATCGTTACCGAGCGCATGTAATAACTGCTCTTCCTCTTGATCATTGTCGTTTTCCAAGCGCGCCAGCAGATCTGAAAGTGAAGAATGCAGCTTGTGGACGGAAGCTATAGCAGCATGTGCTGGCTGTTCGGTAATAAACTGATTTAATGCCTGGTATAATTTTTCCAATGCCATTCGTTGCTCTGCAACAGTATGACGATTTGCAGACTGAGATGCTGTCGGGGAAAAGAAAATGGGGCCTAGCGTCATAGCCATTTCCTCTATCAGAAGACTTTTTGCTTCCTGTTCTTGAGGCACCAGATCAAGGATACTGACTACTTTATCGACTTCCGGTAGAGCTTGCAGGCGCTGTACGACTTGTTTTGTCTCCTCAAGATCATCAACTAGGATATCAATATGCCAAGGTGAATCCTCCGTATTTTTCAATAACTCCTGAAAAGTCTGAACGGATTCAGCGCGCGGATTATTCAGATTCAACAAATTATAATCAAATCTGATTTGCATCAATGTCATGACGGAAGCCAAAATGGCAGCGATTGTCACCGCATACACCCATTTGCGGGAGTGCCTTGGCAAATCCAGAATTTTATTGATGGTCCTGACGGAAACTGAAGATTTTCTAGGCTGGGTTGGGAAGAACCTTTGCAAGGCCGGAATCAGGATCATGGTAATCAAAAAGCTGATTATCATGCCGGTGCCGGAGATCAAGCCCAATTCCGCGACACCGCGATAAGTTGTTGGCATAAAAGCATAGAAGCCAATGGCGGTTGTTATTGCACAAATCAGCAGTGATTGTCCCATATCACCGCCCGTTTTATATAGCGCCTCTGCAACCGATTGATCAGGCCTCCTCAATTCTTCATGCCGCAACAAAAAATGAATGGCATAATCAACTCCAAGGCCGATATATAACACAGCAAATGCGATCGAAATCAAATTTAAATACCCTACAGCAACGGTCGCAAATGCAGCTGTCAATAATAATCCGACTATCAGACTCAGTATCACGGTTAGCACTGCTCCAGCAGAACGCAGTGCGAAGAATAACACGCCAGCTACGGCTACTAATGCTAATAATCCAGACTCTTGGGCCCCGTACATCGCACTGATCAGTTCATCATAGGCTAACGCCACATCGCCAGTAATACGCAATTTCTCGGTAGCATCCGGCGTAAAGCCCATGTCTTGTGCAGCCGTGCGAATTAATTTGATCGGTTCTTCAGCCGCAAAGATCTGGGAATAATCAAGCTTGGGCTTTACTACCAGGAATTCTTGATAAGTTTCTTTTTGTGCTTCACCACTCAATAATGCCTGCCATGACAGCGCACGGGATTTGCCGGCAAGCAGGGCATCCATGGTTGCACTGACACCATTTAACACCGGTTCCAACTTTAACGTGCGGCCAGTCCGTAATTCATCAATAGCTTCCGTGAGAATGGAAGAAAAAGTATAGAGTGTGGGGTCTTTCGCTATACGCGCAACCAGTGGCTGTGCCGTTGCTAAATAATCGGTGATACGACCTAATTCTGGTATGCTCTTGAAAAACAGGCCATTTTGCTCAAAGAAAGGCTCGCCACTCAAATAATAAGTGTTCGGAAATTGAGCGTTATTTTGTTCCAGATAAGTGACAAGACGTTTTGCCGCTGAATGCGTTTGCTCGGGTGTAGGCGCATCCAGTACCAGTAGTAAGGTATCTTCGTATTGGGAAAATGATTTTTTATAACGGATATGATTGGCGCGAAAGGGAACATCTTCAGAGAGCATGTCCGTCGTATCCGTATGCACTCCGAGATTATTAACCGTGTAGACTGTGCTCAGCGTAGTCAGTACTGATAGGGTTAAAATAACCCAGACAGCATTGCGATAACAGACATCAGCCCAGCGTGCAAAAAACCGATAGCTACTACTGTGTAATTTTTCCACGCTTAAGAAATCCTTTCGGGAGGGAAATGCAAATCTCTTATACTTAGCCCTGCCGAGTCAGAGCAATCTTTTCCTTAAGCGACTCAATCAGGGCTTGAAAGCCATCCCGTTGCATGATTGACCGATACTCTCCGCGCTTTATCGCAAGATCACTCACGCCATCAAATAAGATATTGACAATACGCCAGCCACCTTCTGTCTGATGTAGTACATAATCAAAATTCACGGTACCGCCATCCGATTTAGTTAATTGGCTTCGCACTAGTATCTGTTCATGCGGCAAATCTCGTTGCTCAATAATTTCGAATTGCTCCCCCTCATATCGATTAAATCGACCTGCATAGGTAGCAATGCTAAGCTGGCGGAATGTATCAACAACCAGGCTTTTCTGTTCTTTATCTAACTGCGACCAATAGGTTGCACCGAGTATTGTTTTAATAATCAATTCGATGTCGTGAGATTGCTCAATCACAGGTTCCAGAAATTTGTAACGCCCTTCATAACCCAGTTGTTCACCTTCACGCATGACCTGAAGTAAGGATGATTGTAACTTCTGTATCACCTGTTCTGGATTACCGGATACTGAGTCGGACGCACGCAATGCCATGCTGATAGGTGACAGAATCGTCAGTATCAGGCACCACCTTAGCAATTTAATTAATAGTTTCGCTTTCATATCGACGATCTTTCCAGCAAGCACGTTCACCACGCCAGTATCGTAACGCTGACGTCCAAGTCATACTCAGGTACAAAGTACCAATGATAGGCAATGCCAGCCCCCAAAGAGGGGAGCGTTGATAATAAATTAGAGTGGGCATATAAGCAAAAAACATTGCTACCCATGCCAGACCACTTACTATATAAATTTCGTGAGCAGGTACTAATAAAAATCCAAGTGGCGCTGCCCAGAACATGGATATCATGATCAATGTACAAATGGTAAGCAAAATGGGTGAGTATCTTAATTGCGTATAAGCCGTGCGTGCTACCATTTCCCAGATGGGCCTTAACGTTTGGTAGCCACGATGACTACGGGCTGCATGACTAAGTCCAATCCAAGTGCGCATACCGGCGCGCTTGATATGCGCCGCTAAAGTGCAATCATCAATCAGGGCATTATGCAGATTAGCGAAAGCACCTACTGAGCGCAGTGCTTGTGTTTCTACCAAAATACAGCCGCCGGCGGCAGCGGCAATACGTGATACTGGTTTATTTGCCAAGCCAAAAGGATAAAGCAGCTTGAAGAAAAATATAAAAGCAGGCATCAGTAAGCGTTCAATAAAATTCTTCATCGGCGGTTCAGCCATCAATGACACTAGCGCCAGATTTTCAGCATGCGCTTTCTGCCGCAATTCAGCCACAATCCCAGGCGCTAATTCAATATCAGCATCCAGCAATAATGTATAGGGAGTTTTAACTTCCCTCAGTCCCTGTTCAAGCGCCCATAACTTCCCGCTCCATCCCCGGGGTGGCGAGGTTCCGGTTATGATCTTCGCACCACATTTTCTTGCCTGTTCAGCCGTATCATCAACAGACTGATCATCTATGACAATAACACATATACCCTGACCTTGTGCACATATCCCGCTTAGAGTACGTTGAATATAAGGGCCTTCATTACGTGCCGGAATCAATACCGTGATGTCATCCAGCGCAGCTCTGGAGTTTTCAGCACGTGCCTCTATTTTTTCGCGAGTGCTCCAAGGACGCCATGGAAACAGAATTAACAACCACCAGCATAAGGCACCAAAAATTAACAGGTTTTCCATCCACTATGCCCTTGTTTATAGGAGATTCTAAAAAATAATATCGATGATCCTCTCTATCTGCTTACTTGTTAATGAATGTAACGGGTATATCAGTGAGTTTCTTGGGTGTTTTGTTTTCTTCCGTGGCCCATTTGGGGGTCGGCTCGGCTACCATCGGGCCTGTAGTTCTAGGTCCCCTCAGAGAGGTAATCAGTGCTTTCCATGGATGTTTCAGCGTATCTTCCACTGCGGTTGCTTCATAACCACAGTGGGCCATACATTGAGCGCATTTAGGATTATTTGCGGTACCGTATTTTTCCCAAGGGGTATCTTCGAGAAGTTCTTTGAAGGTTTTTGCGTACCCTTCATCGGATAATAAGTAACAAGGCTTTTGCCAGCCGAAAACATTCCGTGTCGGATTACCCCATGGCGTACACTTATAATTTTGATTTCCTGCTAAATAATCTAAATAAAGCGCAGAGTGATTCAGTCTCCATTTCCGCTTCAATTTCTTACCTAGTTCAAAAATCCCACGAAATAGTATTTTTGTATCTTGGCTTTTTATAAAAACATCTTGCTGAGGTGCTTTCTCGTAACTAAACCCTGGTGCGATCGTCGCCGCTTCAACCCCTAATTCCATCGCATAATCGAGAAATTCAGCCACATCCTGCGGTGTTTCACCCTGAAACAACGTGCAATTTACTGTAACCCTGAACCCTTTATCGAGCGCTAGTTTTATCGCTTCAATCGCGCGATCAAAAACACCTTCTTGACAAACTGAAGCATCGTGACGCTCCTTCATACCGTCTAGATGAATTGAGAAGGTTAAATAGGGCGATGGAGTGTAATCATCAATCTTCTTCTTTAACAATAACGCATTGGTGCATAAATAGACATATTTTTTACGTTTAACGATACCCGAGACAATTCGCGGCATATCTTTATGGATCAACGGTTCACCCCCTGGAATTGAAACCATTGGCGCACCGCATTCGTCTACTGCCTGCATACACTCTTCATAAGAAAGACGTTGATCGAGAACTTCTTCTGAGTGCGCAATTTTTCCACACCCCGCACAAGCCAGATTACAGCGGAACAAGGGCTCTAACATCAGCACCAAAGGATATTTTTTGACCCCTTTTAGTTTTTGTTTGATTAGGTAACTGCCAACAGCAATCTGTTGGCGTAAAGGAACTCCCATGGGCAAAACCTCCAAAAGTACTTCAAAGTAAGTTAATGATCAACACTAAGAATAAAAACAGAGCCCGTTGAAATTAACCAAGCTCGTCTGAATACTGAGAATACTGAATAAATACAATTTATGAAGAAACCTAAGCGCTAAAAACAACGGAAATTACTATAAATAGTAAAATTGCTAACCTCCATAAATTCCTGCAATTACCTGAAAAGCTTTGAAATTGCTTTTCCTTTGAAATTGCTTTTATTTATGCACTTAACTATAGAGCATGACTTCCTCTATAGCAAATATTTTTAAATCATCTAAAAAACAGATAACCAATTGGTCAATCAGGCACATTATTTTATTCGAGAACAAGGAAATTTAAAAATTGATGATTTTATTTTATGTATAGACAAATACACCAAGAACTACAAGCTCTTGATGTATCTGGAAAATTATAAAATAGTTTTTACTCCTTAGAAATCAACACCCAGCGCACGCAGCGTTCTCTTGTCTAATTTACCTGCTGGAATATTATTTTGTTTTTGGAAACTTTCAATAGCAGCAACTGTTTTGGCACCGCTGACACCATCAACTGGACCCGGATTAAATCCTGCATTAACAAGGGCTTGTTGTACTTTGCGCATGAGCGCAGGAGTTGCTTTTACGACATCATCCCCATCATCAGCTGCTTGTGCTGGAGCTTTAGTAGATGCAACACTCGGTTGATCTTCCTGAGTACTTTCCATATCAAGCGTTCTTGCCGTGGACTCCAGACTTTGTAGCTCTTCAATTTTAGTAAGGGGTTCAGCAGGTGTAGTTGTGCTTGGCGCTGGTGCTGGTGCTGGTGCTGGTACAGGTGGTGCAGCTTCTTTGCTTTCGCTTTCCTTATCAGGAATTGGTTTTTTTTCAAAAATCGGCTTGCAACCAAATAACAGTGCTACAGATAACAAAAGAATCGTATAAGTTACTAAGGTACTGATCTTGCTAGATTTCATTGTTCCCCTCCATAAAGTAAACAAATCATTAATCATGAGAAACTCATACTTTAATGATAAATTAAAATACTTTCAATATCTTACTTAAGTAAGTTCTAGAAGCCATAGATATCCATATTTATAATGACAAAACTCACTTTATAATACTGCGACTGAACTATCACACTTTTCTGACTATAACGCAATCCGAATGAGTAAAGGATAAATCTAACTTCTCATAAAAAGACGTCTATTTAATCGGTGATGGTCATAGCCATATTACGGCTATCATGAAACTGAGAAGGTATTCTCTTTCAGGTATCAGAGTTACACTCATCAGTAATAGACCTTAACCCCTTACTCTGGAATGTTGCCCGGCTTAATCGCCGGTCATTATACTTTTAAAGACGGTCACATTGATTTAGAGAAATTTTGTCGCTGGGCCGATGTCCACTTTATTTACAGCAAAATCCAGCAAATCGACCCGGTAGCAAAAAAGTCCATTCCCATGGGAACCCATCTCTGCATCACGATCTGCTGTCTATTAATATCAGTTCTCAGCCTTGCACTAGATGATATTTAGAGCTTACTCAGAAATTCAGCGATTAGTTATGCGCTGCCAAGTAAAAATTCCG
>CBFGXU010000123.1:0-7240 GCA_965652935.1 uncultured Nitrosomonas sp. | reverse complement strand
CATTATTATATCATTAATCGCATCTGCAAACTGGCTCTGACCGTGCAAAGTTCTCAGAAAATATAAGCTACTAATTTTTCAAGACATCAATAGCTTTACTAAAGTGCTTCGGATTGATCCATTAAATGTAAAAGTCTTTATTAAACCATCGTGTTTAAGGTAATCTATCGCATTGAATTTTGGATGAAGAGCATCTTTTTGTTAATGATGTTTTTGAAAAGATGTCATTTTTAATGCCGGATTAATAGGCACACGTTAAAATTGTTGTACTATTTTTACAAAAAAAAGGGGTTATGAATGGAAGATGCAGAAATTACTTTAATGTTTTCTTTGCTGGCTATTCCTGTCGCCATCTGGCTACAGTTATGGGTGAAGGCTCGCAGAGAAAAGCGCAAAAATGTCTTGGGGGAAGAAGAATTTGAAAATACAGGATGGGCGCTCCTTTCCATCATTATAGAGGGGACCGCGATTGTGGGGGGGGCTTATCATGATTATCATAGCTTCGAGTGGGGTGGTTAAGTACGTCATCAACTTTTATACCTAATCTTTACTGTGCTTCAGGTAAACCAGATATTCGGGCTGCTAAGGATGCCCGAATGTTTTTGAAATAGTAGTAACGGGTGTAGTTTATGGTAAAAAAAAGCTCAAATTTATTTTCTTACGAAGCTGTTTTAGTTGTTTTTTTTGATTTGGCTTCAGCTGTTTTCTTGCGAACTTTTTGCTCAAACTCGAAGCCAATCTTTCCATCCTCATTCCTGACTAAGTAGGCTGAAAAAGGTCTGCCTTTCTTGGAAATGAATTTGGTAAGCAGATCTGTTTTTCCTGTCTCCAACAGTTTGGTTACTTGCTCACGCTCTATGGGGCGCTCGAGGATAATTTTTCCTGTTTTAAAATCACAAGTACGGGTTGGGCCGACAGATTTTTCACAAACATACTGCAGACCATGCTCATAAACCGCATGATGGCATTTTGGACATTTGCCTAAAGGAATTTGATCACTGAAATCAACTTCTTCATGATTCTCATCATGATTGCCAAAATCAAACTTCATTTCAAAATTGTCTGTAAGTTTGATAATGGCATTAAATGGTTGCCCCGTTTTGCTGCGAAACCCTTGCAGCGGACCTACCTCGCGCTGGGTGATTAAGGTTTCCATTTCTTCAACTTCAAATTGGCGCCCTGCCAAAATCTTCCAAAGTGCAAAATCGCATTTCTGGCATTGGAATTTCTTATAAGTTTCGTGCACGATGCCACCGCATTTAGGGCAGGGTGATTTAAGGATGGCGAAATCACCGGCAATGTTTTCTCCGCGATAAGTTTTGGCTTGCTCCACAATATGACGCGTCATTTCGGCAATTTTTTCCATAAATGCGGCACGTTTCAAATGACCCTGCTCAATTTGACGTAATTGAAATTCCCAGTTACCAGTAAGCTCGGGTGATATCAATTCAGGAATCTTTAAGCCACGTAATAAGGTGATCAATGAGAAGGCCTTGGCAGTTGGATGAAGTTCACGTCCTATACGCTGGAGGTATTTTTCTAATACCAGACCTTCAATAATGGCTGCGCGTGTTGCCGGTGTACCCAAACCTTTTGCACTCATAGCTGCGCGCAATTCTTCATCTTCTACCAGTTTACCTGCTCCTTCCATCGCAGAAAGGAGTGTTGCTTCGTTAAATCTCGCAGGCGGGCGAGTCTGATGGGCGATAATTTTGATATCTTCGGTTGTAACGGGTTCTCCAGGTGTAATGGCAACAAGTGTTGTGTCATCTTCTTGATCATTCAAGCTGACAGATTTGCCATAAACCGCTTGCCAACCTGGACTAACCATAACTTTGCCTTCAGTTTTGAAAGGCTCATTTTCAACTCGCGTAATGCGCGTGGTAACCAGAAATTCGGCAGCTGGAAAGAAAATGGCCAGAAAGCGTTTGGTGACAAGATCATACAGCTTTGCTTCTGCTTCATTTAATTTTACGGGGCTTAATGCAGTCGGGATAATGGCGAAGTGATCTGAAATTTTGGTGTTATTAAAAATACGTTTATTGGGAATAACCCAATTTGATGCGAGAATCTGCCGGGCAAATTTTCCGTAATTGGTATTTTCCAGGCTTTGTAAGGTATCTTTAACAGTAGCGATATAATCTTCCGGTAGTGCGCGTGAATCCGTCCGCGGATAAGTCAATACCTTATGTTTTTCATACAAAGCCTGCGCTAGCCCGAGTGTGGTTTTGGCAGAAAAACCAAACCGACTATTGGCATCTCGTTGTAAACTGGTCAGATCATAAAGCAATGGGCAGATTTCTTTGCTGGGCTTGCTTTCTTCACTTACTTGACCGGGCTTTCTCTGACATTTATCACGAATAGCTTCGGCTTTTTGCTGCTCCCACAACCGCTCAGGTTTTAATTCCTGATTAACTTTATCTTTGCTGAATTTTTCATCAAACCATTTGCCGATGTAGTTGCCCTTGCCGGTTGCGAATGTGGCATGGATTTCCCAATAGTCCTGAGGACGGAATTTTTTGATTTTTTCTTCTCGTTCAACAAGAATCGCCAAGGTAGGCGTTTGCACCCGCCCAACCGTGGTCTTATGAAACCCGCCCTCCTGGGAATTAAAAGCAGTCATGGCACGCGTGCCGTTAATACCAACTAGCCAGTCTGATTCTGAACGGCTGACGGCAGCCTCAGCAAGCGACTGTACTTGTGAGCTATCCAGTAATTTAGTAAATCCTTCACGGATCGCATCGGGCGTCATCGATTGCAGCCAAAGACGTTTGACGGGTTTTTTACTACCTACATGGCGCAGAATATAAGAAAAAATCAATTCACCTTCACGTCCTGCATCACATGCGTTGATAAGAGTATCCACATCTTTACGTTTGATGAGCTTACTGAGAAGCTTTAAGCGCGATGAAGTTTTTTCGATCGGATTCAAATCAAAATGCGGTGGAATAACTGGCAGATTTGCAAAATTCCATTTACCGCGTTTTACTTCATATTCTTCCGGAATGGCCAGCTCGAGCAGATGTCCTACCGCCGAAGAGACGATATACTGGTCGCTCTCGAAGTAATCAGTTTGTTTGGTAAAATTACCCAGTGCCCGCGCAATATCGGCTGCAACAGAAGGCTTTTCAGCAATAATCAATGCTTTACTCATGAGCTTCTCACGATGGGGTATGCATCAATGCATTGCTAAGCATGATGGTAGCTATTGAAGAGACATTCTGAATAAGGGCTGCAAGCATATCTGATTGAGTGTATTGGATACATTCACTCTAGCGATTATTCGCCATGGCTATCTAAAGAATAAAATACGATTTAACTTTAGTGCCGATAATGAGAATCACTGACAACCATCAATTTTGCCAGAATAGTATCATCAGTGAGCTGGTTCTGAATCCATAGTTCTGTTAAAACTATTAATTTGATTTTTTCAAGACTGGACGAATTTTCATCCATGGTTAGTACTCGATCAATCAATAATTCCCGTTGTAAGGGATTAATGATCCCGGCTTGTTCCAAGAAGCTAATAAATCCTCGCCCTTCGGTATCAATTTTTTCCATTTCATAATCGGTATAGCAACGGAAAGAATCGTTTTCAGCAAGGCTGGCAGAATAATTACCGATATCATGTCGTTCAAGCTCTGAAAGCCAATCAAGCGTTTCGGTGATATCCTCATCCGCAAAGCCGGCCATGGTAAGTTTGCGAGTCAGCGTGGCAGAATCCGGGTAGCTGCCCGAATCAAAGTAGTTCTCAAATAAATAAACGAGTATATCGAACATGTGTTTTAGTAAATTACAAGTATGTTTACAGATAGGATCCGCAGTTTCTGGTTAATTCCTCAGTAAGTATCATTGAACTCTCTGATAGTATCCACCAGGCAAACTGCTAACCTGGCCGTCAAGCTCAAGCGTTAATAGCATGGCTGATACTATCTCAGCCGTCAAGCCACTTCGGGCGCACAAAGTATCCATGTCAATGACATCATATCCTAGGTGTTTGAGTAATAGCCCATTTTCACTTATCTTTTGGGTAGTAAATTCTTCTTTTTTATCTTCGACAACAGTTGGTGAGAGACAGTTTAATTCATCCAGAATATCTTGAGTACTTTCTACCAATTTTGCGCCTTGTTTAATCAATGCATGACAGCCTTTTGAGAGTGGGGAATGGATAGAACCTGGGATTGCCAAGACTTCACGTCCCTGATCCAGTGCTTGACGCGCTGTAATGAGTGAGCCACTGCGCAATGCAGCTTCTACCACTAGGCAACCCTGACTCATGCCGCTGATAATGCGGTTTCTGCGCGGAAAATTTCTGCCGATGGCTGGTGTGCCAAGCGGAAATTCGGAAATCAGCGCGCCTTCTTTTGCCAATTTATGGGCAAGGGGATGATTTTTTGCGGGATAAACGATATCCAGACCAGTACCGACAACAGCAATGCTGGCAGCAGAGCCGCGCAAGCCGCCTTGATGAGCAGCTGTATCAATACCTAATGCCATGCCGCTGATGATGCAAAGCCCGGCATTGCTGGCAGCTTCAGAAAAAGCTTCAGCATTGGATAAGCCTTGCGGTGTGGCATTGCGACTACCCACAACCGCTAGCGCAGGTTGCTGTAAAAGCTCTCTCCTTCCCTTGAAATAAAGTAACGGAGGTGGATCAGCAATATTGAGTAATTGTGCCGGATAATCAGGATCAGCTAAAGTAATGATGGCATTGCTCGGGTCTTCTAGCCATTTGAACACTCCGGCAATTTTATCGCGATCAGCCCCTTGCTTGATACGCTGGGCGATTGTATTTTTTACAGTGCGTTCAAGTGCAGTAACGGGTGCGGCAAGGATAGCTGAAGGATGGCCGAAAGCGACCAGAAGCCGGCGAATCGATTCGTCGCCCAGGCCATCAATCAGGTTAAGGTTCAGCCATGATTCAATATCTGGTGCATGTTTCATGAATGTACAGCATGGATTAGGGGGTTTTTACCGCATCGAGGACTCGGATGGAATTCGTGCTCTGTACGACCAGTCCATAGGATATTTTATCAAAAACTCGAAATACAAATATCAGTCCGGTCCTTTCATCCGGTAATTGTACCATTTCCCCTTTGAGAGATTTGGCCTGACTTTTTCGATAGATGGCCAGTACATGCCCCATCTCCAGGTTATCCAGTTTGCCTTTATTCATTGTAACTATGGCACCTCTACCTATTTCAGTGACGCCACCATAAACCGAAATAATTCGCCCATGAATTGGAATCTCCGGTGCATGAGGTGCATAATTATTGAATATGATATCGGGTGAAGGAACCAGGCGATCGCCTTTTAGGATTTCTTCCTTGATCCGAGTAATAGTTACCGTGCTAACGTCAGCAAAAACATCGGCTCTGGCATTTCCCAGGTAAATTGCCTCATAACCGAGGATTCGCCCTTTCTGGTCGGGATCTGTAAGTGCCTTACCAGGGCGAAAAATTTGCCAGGCAGTGCCTTTATCTTCCGGCAATCCGCTCACATAAACCGTATTGCCGGTGCTCAAAATAACCCGGCCTTCACTGGAACCCAGGATGTACGGTGCATTGGCAAGACCATTTCTTTCGATAACTAGCGGCTGGCTTAAAAAAGGCTCGATGGCAGCTGCCGGAATACTAGGAATAGGTGCAGTAGGCGATTGTTCTGTGCGGATCGTGGGCGATAATTTGATCGTCTTGATGTGGCTTTCGTCTTCTGCAAGACGCAATCGAACGCCAAGTGAGGATTTTTCCAGTATTATCTTGTCGCCGGGGTAGATTTTGTGCGGATTCTTGACTTGTTCGCGATTTAATCCCCAAATTTCAGGCCAGCGCCAGGGATCCTTAAGAAATCTGGATGAGATTCCCCATAAAGTATCGCCTGGCACGACAACATGATGATCAGGCGTGTCGCTCCGCAGTAGAATGCTCTCCGTTTTGGCTGGGGTAGCACAAAGCAGCCCTAGGGATAAAATCACAGCTATAATAGGTTGTTGCATGGATGGCTCCGCTGGGGAATTAATTGTAGAGAACACAGAATGATTGACTAATAATACGGTCTAATAAGTCATTTTATTTATTAAACTGCACATTTTTTCATGGCTATTTTGAAAATATTACAATATCCGGATGAAAGGCTGCATACGGTAGCGGCTCCCGTAGCACAAGTTACCGACGAAATTCGTTTGTTGGTAAAAGATATGGCTGAAACGATGTACGCTGCGCCTGGAATAGGGTTAGCAGCAACGCAAGTGGATGTACATGAGCGAATTATTGTGATTGACGTTTCTGAAACGCATGATCAGCTCCTTGTTTTGATCAATCCGGAAATTATCGCCAGTAATGGGATATCAGATTATGAGGAAGGCTGCCTGTCGGTCCCAGGTATTTATGGAAAAGTGCAGCGCGCTGAATCTGTTACTGTAAGAGCCTGGAATGCTGAAGGAGAATCCTATGTCCTGGATGCCAACGGATTACTGGCGGTATGCATTCAGCATGAGATGGATCATTTGGTTGGAAAAGTATTTGTTGAATACTGGTCACGACTTAGGCAGTCGCGTACGCTGGCGAAACTAAAGAAAAAACAGCGAAGTGCCATGTAAGTGCCTTTATGAAGGCTGGCATAACATGAAACTTGCCCATGAGTATTGTTCTCATCACCGATGACATTGAATAGAACCGGAGCGATATAGTATAGATGTGTGAGTCGATGCGTTTAAAATGAGAATTATTTTCGCTGGAACCCCTGTTTTTGCCGCTACTGCACTGGATGCATTGATCAAAGCAAAGCATGAAATCGTGCTTGTGTTAACCCAACCAGACCGTCCCGCTGGTCGGGGAATGAAGCCTGTGGCCAGTGCGGTCAAATTTCTTGCCCAGCAGCATGATCTTGCATTATTGCAGCCATTAACGCTTAAAACTTCCGGCATTCAAGCACAATTGCGAGCATTGAAGCCGGATGTAATGGTTGTGGCGGCGTATGGATTAATTCTGCCGCAAGCCGTATTAAATATTCCTCATCTGGGATGTTTGAATATTCATGCTTCACTATTGCCGCGTTGGCGTGGTGCTGCACCGATTCAGCGAGCTATTTTGGCAGGTGATAATGAGACCGGCATTACGATTATGCAGATGGATGCAGGATTAGATACCGGCGGGAATGAAGCCTGTGGCCAGTGCAGTCAAATTGCTTGCCCAGCAGCATGATCTTGCATTATTGCAGCCATTAACGCTTAAAACTTCCG
>CBFGXU010000122.1:0-7284 GCA_965652935.1 uncultured Nitrosomonas sp. | reverse complement strand
CTAGGGAATGCTCCCTTTCTATCAAGCGGGTAATAACGCTGACTTTTAAAATTTACCAGATTTCAATCTGTCAATTTATACTAAACATAAGCTTATATTTTATTATTGTTAAATATTTAAATCAGCCAGCTTAAATTTGTTTTTAAACAATTTCTTCTCGATAGATAACTTGCTAGGAGAAATAGTACAATGTTCGACTTAAATTATATTTAACCAACTGATAATATGATTTCATAATTATCGATAAGAGAAAATGGAGCACCATTAGTTGAATCTCCGTACAAATATTCCTTCATGTGCCGCTTCACCTTGGGTTTTATTCGATCATCCTGTGCGTAATTAAATTGATCGGTTTGAGAAATAGTAAAAAATTACATTTTGTTTAAGTTTTCAAGTTCCAAGATAATCATCCCCATAATGAATATCGCTCTAAATATATTCATTTCTTTCTTATTGCTGGTTTTGCCATTGACTGGATTAAGTAAGGAGGTGTCCACTCACTCAGAAAGTGAACAAAGATCAGCCATTAAACCGCAAAAGAAGCCGATACTCATTGAAGCTGATCGCATTACAGGCTATTACAAGCAGGAAATAGAGGCAACGGGTAACGCAGAATTACGCTATGGCGACAATGTATTAACCGCTGATCGCATGAAGTACTTTCAATTAACCGAAGACACTGAGGTTGAAGGCAATGTATGCCTAGAAAGACCTAGAGACACCTTGAAAGGAAAGGATCTGCAGCTCAATCTGAAAACTGAAGAAGGCCGTATGTCGGAGCCACGCTACTATATCAAAGATGGTAAAGGACGCGGCGCCGGCAGTCTTTTGTTATTTGAAGGCAAAGACCACTATCGGCTGAAAAAAGCCAGCTACACCACCTGCCCCGAAGGTAATCACGACTGGTATATTCGCGCCAGAGAGCTGGAAATAGATAATAAAAAAGAAGTGGGTACCGCACGGCATGTCAGTATAGTATTTAAAGACACACCTATCCTGTATTCTCCCTGGATAGATTTTTCCTATAGCGGAAAGCGTAAAACAGGATTACTTGCGCCCGTTCTGGGTTATAACGTTAATACCGGGTTTGACGTTGCGCTTCCTGTTTATTTAAATATTGCGCCCCATATTGATGCCACCATCGCTCCACGCATTATGACCATGCGTGGTTTTTTACTGAGTAGCGAGGTGCGGTATATCGGTCCTAAGGATATGAAGGGTCATTTATTATTCGATATTCTTCCCCAGGATATCAATACCAATCAGACACGATGGGGTATTTTATATACGCATACGCAAAATATTGGCAGAGGCTGGCAGGGCTTTCTGAATTACAATCAGGTTTCCGACGATCGTTATTTTCGCGAACTTACGCCAAATCTGGCGCAAACCAGCTTGACCAATTTATCACAACAAGGCGGCTTTGCTTATACAGGTCGGTTAGGTACGAACGGATCGATGCATTTCACTGGTTTTGCGCAACGTTTTCAAACCATCCAGGATCCCTTGGCGTTGTTTGTTTCACCGTATGAACGGTTGCCCCATTTCGCCCTGAATGCCGTTAAATATAATGTAGGCAAACTCGATTTTGAATTGAATAGCAGTTGGACAAATTTTTATCATCCTACTCTCGTCGATGGCAACCGTACGGTATTTTATCCTACTGTCAGTGCTCCCTTACGAAATGAATATGGTTATATCATACCTAAATTTGGCCTGCATTACACACACTATAACCTAGCCGCCCCCGTAGACAGCAAGGGAGAAAATGTTGACCGCACTGTTCCAATTTTCAGCCTGGACAGCGGTATCGCATTTGACCGCCAGGTGAAATTGAGCGATACAAATTTTATCCAGACGCTCGAACCACGGCTGTTTTATGTTTATGCACCCTACCGGAATCAGGATTATTTACCCAACTTTGACTCTGCCGTGAATGACTTCAGTTTTGCACAAATGCTCACCGAGAATCGATTCAGTGGCGGTGATCGCATTAACGATGCCAATCGCGTTACAGCCGCACTGACATCGCGATTCGTCGAACAAGAGACTGGTATTGAACGTCTGCGACTTGCCGTAGGCCAGCAGATCAATTTTACCGATCCCAGAGTGTTGTTGCTTCCTCCTCAAGTTACAAGCGGAAAATCCGACTTTGTTGCCGCCATCGCAGGACGTTTAACACCGCATATCAGCACGGACTCCAACATTCAAATGGATGAATCAAAACTGGGAATTGAAAAGGTTCGTTCCGGCATCAGTTATCAACCGGATGTAGGCAAAGTTCTGAATCTCGGTTATCGATTTACAAGGGATGTTTTAGAACAAGTAGATACTTCAGTACAATGGCCAATCCATGGAAACTGGCATGGCGTAGCACGGGTCAATTATTCTCTGAAAGATGACAAAATCCTGGCCGGATTGGCAGGGTTTGAATACAATTCGTGCTGCTGGGCTTTACGGCTTGTCATGCAACGGCTGACAACAGCGACGCAAACCACTAGCACCGCGTTTTTTGTGCAGTTGGAACTGAAAGGATTGATGGGTATCGGCAACAACCCATTGCAAGTGCTGCAGCAAAGTATTCCAGGATATACCAGTGTTCATTGATCATTGGCTCTCATTCGTATCCATGAAGAATCGTCAACGATTTATGCTTAAAAGAAACTATTCCTGCCTTCTTTTACTGCTCATGTTATTCATGTCGGCTCATATCACAGCACGAGAACAAGAAGTGGAATTTATTCCCATTGCAGAACCGATTGATCATATTGTCGCTATCGTGAATGAAGATGTCATTACTCGACAGGAATTGGATGAAGCGATTAAGACAGCTGTCGGTCGGCTTCAATCACAAGGAATTCAATTACCAGATAAATACGCCCTGCAAAACCAGGTTCTCGAATCGCTTGTAACCAAGCGAATTCAATTGCAGCATGCCAAGGAAGTGGGTCTATCAGTCAGCGAAAGTGAAGTCGACGAAACAGTGGGCCGTATTGCTGAAGAAAACAAGTTATCCTTACCAGAATTTCATGCTGTACTTGAAAAAGATGGCATCAGTTATAACAAATTTCGCGAGGAAATCCGTGAAGAAATGATCATGGCCCGGCTTAAAGAAAGGGAAATCAAACATCAGGTTAATGTGACAGAAGGAGAAGTGGATAATTTTCTTCGCACCCAGGAAACATCCGCCGTGGGGAATGATGAATATCGTCTTGCGCACATATTGATCCTGGTAACCGACAACATGAATTCAAGTCAAATCCAGCAAAGAAGCGAACGCGCCAACATGGCATTGGCGAAACTCAAAGAAGGCGTAGAATTTGCGCAAGTGGTAGCTGAATTCTCAGATGCTGCCGATGCTTCCAAGGGGGGAATTATAGACTGGCGCCCTATCACTCAAATGGGACCTAAATTTGCTGAATTGCTGGCCCCCCTTCAACCCGGAGAATTAACACCTATCATAGAAAGCCCATCGGGCTTTCATATTTTCAAATTACTCGGTAGACGTGCCCAGGAAGTTCCAACTGTGATCATTGATCAGACGCACGCTCGTCATATATTGATTAAAATTAACGAATTAACTTCTGAGAATGATGCCAGACTCAAAATTACTCAACTCAAGGAGCGACTGGATCGGGGAGAAAATTTTGAAGAACTCGCGAGGCTTTATTCTGAAGATAGTAGCGCCACCTCAGGTGGTGATCTTGGCTGGCTTTCGCCAGGGGATACCGTACCTGCTTTTGAACAAACTATGAATAAATTATTACCTGGCCAAATCAGCGAACCCGTGCAATCACAATTCGGATGGCATTTAATTCAGGTACTGGAACGCCGCTCGCAAGATATCAGCACAGATCGGCGTAGACAGACGGCACGGCAGGCAATACGAACTCGCAAGGCGGATGTGGTTGTTCAGGAGTGGTTACGACAATTACGTGATCAGGCCTATGTTGAGCTGCGCTTGGATGACGACCATTGAGCAATAATTTTATCCCGGCATTAGTACTTACCGCTGGCGAACCAGCTGGAATCGGCCCTGATTTGTGTGTAAAGGTGGCACAGCAATCATTGGCTTGCAAGCTTGTAGTCATCGCGGATAGTGAATTATTGCTGGCACGTGCTCATCAGATCAAGCTTCCGCTTAAGCTCATCGATGTCTCAGCAACTGTTCCAAGCCAACACAAAACAGGCAGCTTGCAAGTTCTGCATGTTCCATTAACCGAAGCGGCTATGCCTGGTGTATTGAATCCAGCTAATGCACCTTATGTTCTGACGACGCTTCGCCATGCTGTCGAGGCTTGCAAGACTGGTCAATTTGACGGCATGGTCACCGGACCGGTGCATAAGGGAGTGATTAATGATGCGAATATCTCTTTTTCGGGACATACAGAATATTTATCGGAATTGACTCAGAGTTCAGTGGTAATGATGTTGGTGGGCGGGAATATGCGGGTTACCCTGGCCACTACCCATTTACCGCTCAAAAATGTTGCGGCGGCGATTACAGCGGATAGCATAGAAAACAAGCTGCGTATAATTCAGCGAGATTTAACCACCCGCTTCATGGTGGCTAAACCATGTATTGCCGTTGCAGGACTTAATCCACATGCCGGTGAATCGGGTCATTTAGGACGTGAAGAAATTGACATTATCATTCCCGTGCTCAACAAATTGCGAAATGAAGGAATACACCTGGTCGGCCCTATTCCGGCGGACACATTGTTTAATCCTTCACAACTCAAGCAATATGATTGTATTTTTACTATGTATCATGACCAGGGATTACCGGTATTAAAACATGCGAGTTTTGGCGGTGGCATCAATGTCACCTTAGGATTACCTATTATCCGTACCTCAGTCGATCATGGCACCGCACTGGAACTTGCTGCAACCGGCCGTGCACATGAAGGCAGTTTATTAGCGGCTGTTGAAATGGCCATTCAATTGGCTAAGAATCGAGCCTTGTCCCATAATGCGCCATAAACCACGCAAACGCTTTGGTCAGAATTTCCTGGTTAATCAACAAATTATTTCTCAAATTATTGCTACGATCCAACCAAAGAAGAATGATCAAATTATTGAAATAGGGCCAGGCCTGGGCGCATTAACCTATCCTCTGCTCCAAATAGTTGATCATCTGGATGTCATAGAAATAGATCGTGATATCGTTGATAGGCTCAGCGAGGAATTTCCGCTAGAAAAATTGACTATTCATGCAACCGACGCACTAAAGTTTAATTTTTCTGTGTTCGACGCCAAGTTACGTATTGTTGGCAACTTACCTTACAACATTTCAACGCCACTGCTGTTTCATTTAGGTCAATTTTCAGAACAAATTCTGGATATGCACTTTATGCTGCAAAAAGAAGTTGTGGAACGTATGGTAGGATTACCTGCAACATCCAATTATGGACGCCTATCAGTTATGCTGCAGTACCGCTTTGAGATGGAACATCTTTTTAATGTTCCAGCAGAATCTTTTCGTCCTATGCCAAAAGTTGAGTCGGCTATCGTGCGTATGATTCCACGCCATCAGTCGTTTATCAAATCCAAAGATGAGGCGTTATTTTCACAAATTGTTTCAGCAGCATTTTCACAGCGTCGTAAAACACTGCGTAATACATTGCATCATTATTTGAGAAGGGATGATTTTAATACTTTGGGTATTGATTCCGGATTGCGTGCCGAGAATTTGACGGTAGAAAATTTTATCGCTATCACAAATTTCTTAAGTCTACAAAGCCATTTACTCAGTCATAACTGATTCAGACTAATATGTTTATCAATTCTTCCAAGTAACTGCCAACAATATTTTTAATATTACTTAATTTAATTTTTATTAGAAAAATCGTGTAGAATAATCGACTTTTTTCTATTCCGATACTTTTTTGGATCAGTAATTCGTGGCATTTTACGTACAAAAATATGGCGGTACGTCAGTTGGAAGTACCGAGCGAATAAAAAATGTAGCCCGGAGAGTAGCTAAATTTCATTCGCAAGGACACCAGCTTATCGTTGTTGTTTCTGCGATGAGTGGCGAAACGAACCGGCTTATTGCACTAGCACACGAGGTTCAGGAAAATCCTGATCCACGTGAATTGGATGTAATGGTTTCGACAGGCGAGCAAGTATCGATTGCTCTGCTTTCTATGGCATTAATGGAACTTAATGTCAAAGCCAAGAGCTATACTGGATCACAGGTTAGAATTCTGACAGATAGCACCTATACCAAAGCACGCATATTAAATATCGATGAAGAAAAAATTCGAGCAGATCTGGATGCAGGCTATGTAGTGGTTGTTGCAGGATTCCAGGGTGTAGATGAAAAAGGTAATATTACGACACTTGGTCGGGGTGGATCTGACACGACGGGTGTCGCATTAGCAGCAGCGATGAAGGCCGATGAATGCCAAATTTATACTGATGTGGATGGAATCTATACGACAGACCCTCGAGTAGTCGCTGAGGCCAGGCGGTTAAATACCATAACCTTTGAAGAAATGCTTGAAATGGCAAGCCTTGGTTCTAAGGTCTTGCAATTAAGATCTGTTGAGTTTGCAGGAAAATATAAAGTAAAGCTGAGGGTTTTATCCAGCTTTGAGGAAGAAGGTCAGGGTACCCTGATTACTTTTGAGGAAGATGAAAATATGGAGCAAGCAGTCATTTCAGGCATTGCATTTAACCGGGATGAAGCAAAAATTACTGTCCTGGGTGTTCCAGATCACCCAGGTATTGCTTACCAAATTCTGGGACCAGTCGCTGATGCAAACATTGATGTGGATATGATCATTCAGAATGTAGGGCACGATGGCTTAACGGATTTTTCATTTACAGTTCATCGTAACGAATTCAAAAATACGATGAATATATTAAAAGAAAAAATTCAACCGCATATTGGTGCACGGGATGTGCTCGGAGGTGATAGAATCGCGAAAGTTTCCGTTGTTGGCGTCGGCATGCGCTCACATGCAGGCATCGCCAGCAAAATGTTTCGTGTATTGGCAGAAGAGGGCATTAATATTCAGATGATTGCTACTTCTGAAATAAAAGTGTCGGTTGTCGTCGATGAAAAATACATGGAATTAGCTGTGAGAGTGCTTCATAAAGCATTTGATTTAGAACAGGCACTTTGATTATTTACAATACTCTAATTCAGTTTGCCGACATGTTATCCTGTCGCGTTAGAAACTGGAGAGATGGCCGAGTGGTCGAAGGCGCTCCCCTGCTAAGGGAGTATAGGCTCAAAAAGCTTATCGAGGGTTCGAATCCCTCTCTCTCCGCCAA
>CBFGXU010000121.1:0-7294 GCA_965652935.1 uncultured Nitrosomonas sp. | reverse complement strand
GCACAATCGTTCGAAACGGAAACCGAGCCATGCCCGCCTTTCGTCCTTCCGAGATTGACGATGAATCACTGGCAAAACTGGCGGATTTCATTTCACAAAAAGAATCTCTGCATTAAGGAGGTCACATTTCATGGATGAAACCCGACGTAGCCTCATCAAGGGCATGCTCACTGGAGGGACCTTATTGGCCTTCGGTATACCCCGAATCACTGAAGCAGTATCCACCAATCAATCTCTTTCCGGGAATACGCGAAATTGCCAACTATTGCTGGGAAATACACCTATAGGTGAAGCATTTGCCAAAGGCGCTCAGGCTGCTTGTGCAAGCTGTAACAGCTACCGTCAGGGCGCAGTACCGACATTCCAATTTGAAGATGAGTTATTAACCAATCCTCTGCGCATAGTCGATTTTTTGACACAATCCCGCGATATGCGTTGGGTTGCCGTCATGGATTATGCCAATGCGGCCATTTTCACTGAACTGGTGCGAAATTGTGAAGGGCGCCTGCTGGCATTGGGTTCGCACACTTCCGTATCCAGCGATAACATCTCCCTTCCATTGCGTCATGTGTGGACTACCGCGTCACCGGCATACAGTGCCGGGGGATTGCTGGCATCAATGCTTATTCAAAATCAGCATGATTTCTCTATTGTCGAAAATTTTCTTGCACAATCGCTGGAAAGTGCAGGAAAAGAGGCACCCCTATCTGAATTTTCGTCTTATCAGTTGGCTGACCAGTCCGCAACCCGTTTACATTGTGTCGGAGTACTTCCGCTGGAAGCCAGTCAACTGATTGGCTGGAAAGCATCAGAAAATTGGAAATCCCTATGCTCTCGGGTCAATGGATGTTCCATCGACCAAGGCAAGACAGCGGCAGGTACAGCAATTGAACATCCACAATTTGATAACTGGATTGAAGTCACGGGCTATGCGGTGGTAGCGACTGCATTGGGCATGGAGATAAATCAAGAACCTTGTTCCAGCCGCGCATTTGTGCATCGATTGAATCAGCGTAATCCAATTCATCAAGGGCTAACGGGAAAACATTTCGTTTCGTTTGTAACCGACGTGTAGGGAGAACACAGCATGACCAGCAAATATATCGCATTGCCCAAAGGCGTATCGGAGAAAGTATTTGATGAGGCCATCAATGATTTTCGCAAGGTATTGGGCGACGCTTCTGTGCTCATCAGCGCGGAACAACTTGCGCCCTACATTAAAACGATGATGCCGGTTTCCGATGCCGAGCACACGCCTTCTGCCGCATTGCTCGCAACTACCGTCGAGCAAATCCAGAAAATCGTTGCGATTTGCAATCAATACAAAGTACCGATTTGGATGATTTCCACCGGAAAAAACCTGGGCTACGGCTCGGCAGCTCCCGCAGAGCGTGGTCAGGTGGTGCTTGATCTCAAACGCATGAATCGCATCCTCGAAGTGGATAAGGACTTAGCCTTTGCTTTGGTTGAACCGGGTGTCACCTATCAGCAACTCTACGACTACATCAAAGAACACAAACTGGGCTTATGGCTATCCATGCCCGCGCCCTCCGCCATTGCGGGACCGGTTGGCAATACGCTGGATCGTGGTGTCGGCTATACGCCCTATGGTGAGCATTTCCTGTTTGCCTGCGGTATGGAAGTCGTGCTGGCGAATGGCGAAGTATTGCGCACCGGCATGGGTTCGATGCCCAATTCCAACACCTGGCAGGTATTCAAATGGGGGTATGGTCCTTACCTGGATGGCATTTTTACGCAATCCAACTATGGCATTGTCACTAAATTCGGTTTCTGGTTGATGCCCGAGCCACCGGCATTCAAACCGTTTGTGATTCAATATGAACATGAAGACGACATCGTGGAGATCGTCGAAACGATTCGCCCGCTACGCATCAGCGGTGTCATTCCCAATGCTGTGGTCATCGCTCATGCGCTGTATGAAGCCCCTGTGAAGGCTCGTCGTAGTGACTACGTGAGCGGGTCTGGCTCGATTCCGGATGAATCGGTGTATCGGATTATGAAAGATCATAAATTGGGAATCTGGAATGTGTATGCCGCGCTCTATGGCACGCAGGAACAGATTGATGTGAACTGGAACATCGTGACACAGGCATTCGGCCAATCCGGCAAGGCAAAAATCCTGACGGAACAGGAAGCAGGTGATGATCCCGCATTTGCTTACCGGGCCAAGCTCATGCGCGGAGAAATGACGCTCACGGAATTTTCGTTGTACAACTGGCGCGGAGGTGGCGGATCGATGTGGTTTGCCCCCGTCTCTCAGGCTCGTGGCAGCGAAACCCTCAAACAAATGGCACTGACCAAGCAGATACTGGCCAAGTACGGACTGGATTATTCCGGCGAATTCATCGTCGGGATGCGCGATATGCATCATATCGTCGACGTCCTGTACGATAAGACCGACCCGGCGCAGACGAAAGCAGCTTACCAGTGTTTCGATGAATTGCTGACCGAATTCTCCGCGCGAGGGTATGGAACTTATCGCGTCAATACGGCATTTATGGATAAAGTTGCTGAAACCTATGGCCCGGTGCAAAGAAATGTCCACAAAACACTTAAAAAAGCGCTGGATCCCAATGGCATCCTTGCGCCGGGAAAATCAGGCATTCGCTAGCTTCGTCCTGACTTTGAACAGAAAATAACCATTCCAAAGCGGAGGTGCACGTGATAAAAATCAAGGCAGCGGTTGTTCGCCAGAAAGGCGGGGCTTTTCAGATTGAAGACCTGATGCAGGATGACCCACGACCCGCGGAAGTGCGCGTCCGTATTGTTGCGACGGGAATGTGCCATACCGATATGGTCGCGCGCGATCAGCTCTACGAAGTGCCACTGCCGGTGGTGTTGGGACATGAAGGCTCGGGAATCGTTGAACAGATTGGCAGCCATGTGAAGAAAGTCGCCGTTGGCGATCATGTTGTGCTGACCTATATGTGGTGCGGTCACTGCAAACCCTGCCTGCGGGGTGATTTGACCTATTGTGAGCATTTTTATGCGCTGAACTTCGGCGGTGCGCGCGAAGACGGCAGCACGTCAACCTTTGCTGCAGGCGATACATCAGAACATATTCACGATCACTTTTTCGGGCAATCATCGTTCGGCACATTTGCACTCGTGCATGAACGCAATGTGATTAAAGTCCCCAGCGATGCGCCATTAGAGCTGCTCGGCCCGTTAGGTTGCGGCATTCAGACCGGCGCGGGCGCCGTCATGAATGCACTCAAAGTCAATCCGGGCAGCAGTTTTGCAGCTTTTGGCGGCGGCGCAGTGGGACTCAGTGCCGTAATGGCAGCACGTGCTGCCGGCGCTACGACCATCATCTCAGTCGATGTGGTTCCTTCGCGCCTGGACTTGGCGATGCAACTCGGTGCAACTCATACCATTAACAGTCGGGAGACCGATCCCATCGAAGCGGTTCGCAAAATTACAGAAGGAGGTGCTGATTTCACGCTGGAATCGAGTGGACGCCCGGCCGTATTGCGCCAAGCCATTGATGCGTTGACTATCCGGGGAACCTGTGGCATTGTCGGTGCTCCCGCCTTAGGTACGGAAGCGAGCTTCGATGTGAACGGTGTGATGACGACAGGAAAACGGATTATCGGGATCATCGAAGGCGATAGCAAACCCGATCTTTTCATTCCATCGCTGGTTGAGCTTTATCAGCAGGGAAGGTTTCCTTTTGACAGATTGGTGAAGTTCTATTCTCTCGATCAAATCAATCAGGCCGCTGAAGATAGTGAGAAAGGCATCACGATTAAACCGATCATTCGGCTGTAGAGCAAAATTTTTATACTTCATTTTGAGTAAAATTTCCAAAAATACGCATGAGGAATGCCTTATGGAAAAGAAAAAAGAATCTCCACCGCCTTATTCAAATTTCGATCAGTTACTGATCAACGGCCAGTGGCGCCATGGCAAGGGAGTAAAGGTTTTAAGCGACTCGAATCCTTATAATGGCAACGTTCTTGTCGAAATACCGCATGCCAATCGCGATGACATGGATGAAGCCTATCGTGGTGCCGCCAAGGCACAACTTGAATGGGCTGCATTAATACCAGGCGAGCGGGCGGCAATCATGCGCCGCGCCGCGCACATCATGGAAACACGGCGCGAAGAGATTGTGTCATGGATCATTCATGAGTCCGGTGGTACTCGCATCAAAGCCAATTTGGAGTGGCATGCCGTACATGGCGTACTGCTCGAGGCAACCACACTGCCTTATCTGGTGGAAGGGCGGATTCTTCCGGCAGACATTCCCGGCAAGGAAAGCCGCATGTACCGCAAGCCCGTGGGAGTTGTCGCTGTAATCAGCCCCTGGAATTGGCCATTTCAACTCACGGCCCGTTCCGCAGCACCTGCACTCGCTGTCGGTAACGCTGTTGTGGTCAAGCCAGCCAGTGATACGCCCATAACAGGCGGATTGTTGTTTGCAAAAATCCTTGAAGAGGCAGGATTGCCTGCGGGTGTGCTCAGCGTTATCGTGGGTGCAGGCAGCGAGATTGGCGATGCATTTGTTACCCACCCTATTCCTCGCGTCATATCGTTTACCGGTTCAACGCCAGTTGGCCGCAATATCGCAAGATTAGCGGCCGAAGGACCGATGCTAAAGCGACTTGAACTGGAATTGGGTGGTAATGGCCCATTCGTGGTATTGAATGACGCTGAGCTGGGGCAAGCTGTAGAAGCTGCCGTGTTTGGTAAATTTCTACACCAGGGCCAAACCTGCATGAGCGTTAATCGCTTCATTATTGATGATCGGATTCACGATGAGTTTGTGGAGCGCTTTGCTGATCGAGTGCGTCAACTGAAAGTTGGCGATCCGAATGCACCCGATACCATGATCGGTCCCATTATCAATGAATCCCAGTTAACTGGTCTGCAGCGACGAATTCAAGATGCCATTTCATCGGGAGCCCATCAAATAGTGGGTGGTGAAGCACAAGGCTTGGTGCTTCCACCCCATGTATTCTCTCAGGTAACCCATCAGATGCAATTGGCACAAACGGAATCATTCGGCCCCATCGCCCCGATCCTACGTGCACGCGATGCAGCCGACGCGCTGAAAATCGCCAATGATACCGAATTGGGACTTGCTGCCGCTGTGTTTACACAAGATGTCGAACGCGGCCTTCGGTTCGCACAGCAACTCGAATCAGGCATGGCGCATATCAATGATCAGCCGGTCAACGATTTACCTTACAACCCATTCGGTGGTGAAAAGAATTCAGGCATCGGTCGTTTTAATGGAACCTGGTCCGTCGCAGCATTTACTACTGATCAGTGGATAAGCGTTCAGCATACGCCACGTGAGTATCCTTTCGATGTACGAGTCATTAATTGATTAGTTGAGAAACAAGTACGGCATCTCAATAGCAAAATGAATGGGATTAACCTTAATCTGCTTTCGTTTTTTTATTACGGGTAAGATGGGCACCTAAAGGCATCCCAGCCTGAACTCTCAACAGTCAGAAAGGATCAAGCAATATGTTCAATTTAGGTTCCATGCTCAATTTGGGCTCCACCGAGCCGGTCGTAGGTAGAGCGCACACTATAGTAAAATGCCCAGCCAATGAGCTTTTTCAGTATCTCGGAGAAAATCTATTCGAGAATTATCCAAAATGGTCCCCAGAGGTTAAAGAGCTTGAACAAATTACTCCTGGCCCAGTAAAGTTAGGAACTGAAGGACGGCAGGTGCGTATCGATCAAGGACGTCGTACCGAATCCAGATTTAAAATTTCCACTTATGAACCTGGTGCACGCTTAACACTGGTTGGAGTATCCGATCCTTATCGTTGTATATATGAATTACAGACGATCAATCCTGAAAGCTCAACCAAGCTGACATTTTCTTTTGAGTTGCTTGAAATTCTAGCGGTCATGCGACCTTTCGAAGCGCTGGTTCGTGCGGCCATAAAGGATGGCGCTGAACGGACAGTACAGAATATTAAAAGGTTAGTTGAAACAGAGAAACCATAAAAACTACTGCTCATCAGGAATCATTTAAATCATAGGATATAGTGGCTTACGTAGTTAATAATGAAAATGAACGCTTGCGATAAGTGCTGTGTAAACCAATAAAAGCTCAAGGAGGGCTAATGGCACAAGATGCTTTTTCCAAAATTCAAGCACCACGAGTCGATGATCGTCCGGTATGGGATGTGGTTTTTGCGGTTTATGGTTATCCGGCACTTCTGCTGGCGCATCGGCTAAAAGTCTTTCCTTTGCTTGCGGATGGTCCACTTACACTGACAGATATTTGCAATTCCCTGAATATCAAGCAACGCCCAGCAGAAGCAATTCTGACCGTAGCTACCGCACTGGGTTTCCTGTCGCTACAGGAAGGACGTTATTCTCTGACTGCAGTGACCGAAGAATATTTGCTGGAGAAGAGCCCCAACTACTTTGGTTTTTTCTGGGATTTGATGATCGATAATTATCAGGTTTGTTCTTTTTCAACCCTGGAAAAGGCAATTCTCACAGATTCTCCCCAGGTTTATGGCGGTGGTGATATTTTTAAATCTCATGAAGAGCAGACCGAATTACTGCACCGCTTCATGCGCGGAATGCACAGCTTCAGCATAACCTCAGCATTCGTTTGGCCTGAGGTCGTGGATCTTTCCCAGCATCGGGTGATGCTCGATGTGGCAGGAGGCTCAGCCGCTCATTCGATTGGTGCGACATCAAAGTTGCCAAATCTGAAAGTAATATTTTTGGATTTTCGTCAGGTATGCGAAGTGGCTCAGGAATATATTAATCAATATGGCCTGCAGGAGCGGATTAAAACACAAGAAATTAATATCTGGAGTGATCATTGGCCATCGGCTGATCTGCATTTTTTCTCAGATGTCTATCATCACTGGATGCCGGAAAAGTGTCGTTTTCTGATCGCAAAGAGTTTCAATAGCCTTGAATCCGGCGGACGTATTGTGATTCATGAAATGCTCTATAACGATGAGAAAACCGGTCCTTTCGCATCCGCTGCTTACAGTATGATAATGATGGGCTGGACCGAAGGCAAGCAGTACTCCGGTCTGGAATTATCAACCATGCTGAAAGAAGTCGGCTTTGAAGACATTCAAATCCACAAAGCCTTTGGTTACTACAGTATCGTAACTGGCCGCAAGCCTTAAGAACTTTCTTGAAAAAGATCATGCACATTAACCACAGTCAACCTTAGCATGACGCTACGCACCATGTTCTCAGCGCTACGAGCCTGAATCTCATAATCCTGGACAGGGGTCTGAAGTTTCCCTGCCAGGCAAAGGTTCGCTCCACGATT
>CBFGXU010000120.1:0-7391 GCA_965652935.1 uncultured Nitrosomonas sp. | reverse complement strand
AGGCCGGTGGGTTCCCCGTTGCTGTCCTTGGCAATCAGACCACCTGACGGGTTGGGCGTGTCACGGTCGTAGCCGCAGGCACGCAGCGCCGCACGGTTAAGCAGCGCGCGGTCGTAGAGGTGCAGAATGAAGACCGGTGTGTCCGGCGCCACCGCATTGATTTCGTCGAGTGTCGGCAAGCGCTTCTCCACAAATTGCATTTCGGTGAAGCCACCGACGATGCGTACCCATTGCGGTGCGGGCGTGCGTGCCACCTGCTCTTTCAACCGTCGCATGGCATCAGCCAGAGAGGGGATACCGTCCCAGCGCAATTCCATGTTGTAATTGAGTCCGCCACGGATAAAATGCAGATGCGAATCGATGAGACCGGGAATGACGCGGCGGTGATTGAGATCGACCACCTGTGTCTCGCTATCGGCTAAGCGCATCACCTCACTCTCGTCCCCCACGGCGACGAAACGCCCGCCGGAGATAGCGACAGCCGTAGCTTGCGGATGCTGGCGATCGAGTGTCGTGAATTGGCCATTGCGGAAGATTAGCTGGGTTTTAGGACTGTTCATTGTTTTCTCCTTTAGCCATTGAAAAAAACTATCTGCCGTTGCCACAGGGGTATTAAAAACAGACTCAAAATGCTCATTTGCCATGCATAAGCTGCGCTTTTTGCTTGTTTTTTTGCGAAGCAACCGGTTACTCGAATATGGTTTCCAACGATCTGTTTGACGTGGTGAGCGGGAAAGCGCCAGATAAAACGGAGTGACTATTCGCCATCCGCGTTCTTTATCATCTCATTTTTTGGTAATGGCGAAATAACTTGTCATCAGATTCCGGTAGTTCGGAATGTAGCTGGAGAATAGGGCGCCCAGGCCTTCGACATCGTTGCGCCAGTCTCGGTGCAATTCGCAGGCCACGCCGAACCAGCCCATCAACTGCACACCGGCTGCCTGCATGCGCGCCCAGGCAGCGTCACGGGTCACCGCATTGAAGGTGCCGGAGGCGTCTGTGACGACGAACACTTGATAGCCTTCCTCGATGGCAGATAATGCTGGAAAGGCTACGCAGACCTCAGTGACCACCCCGGCGATGATCAGCTGCTTGCGGCCGGTCTTTTTGATTGCCTTGACGAAATCTGCGTTGTCCCATGCATTGATGTGACCAGGACGTGCGATGAAAGGTGCATCAGGGAATATTTCTTTGATTTCCGGAACCAGTGGTCCATTCGGACCATCTTCGAAACTGGTTGTCAGGATAGTTGGCAGCTTAAAATACTTGCCACAGGCTGTCAGGGCCAAGACGTTATTTTTGAACTCATTCGGTGAGAAATCCTGCACCAGAGAGATCAGACCCGCCTGATGATCTACCAGCAGTAAAACAGCCTCATCCTTAGAAAGCCGGTTGTATTTGAAAGTCTTATCCATTTCTTTGCTCCTTGTGGTTGTTGATGATGAAGTACAACTTTTAAGCAAGCTAAACCGTTTAGTTTTTTCAACCCCACTATCCCTCTGACTGCAAAAAAACAAACGGACTGATATGACTTAGGGCGCTCTCCTATGGTTAGGTTAAATAAAAAGACCGCGGCTTAACCCGAAAGACAGATTCATAATCAGCAACCGATGTCAGTGCTGTGATATTTTCCCCATTTTACCGCTCTGATAATCTGCCTTTGCCTGGTGTATTTCCTCCATCGTATTCATCACAAACGGCCCGCTGCCTGCAATGGGTTCATCGATCGGTTCGCCGCAAAGCAGCAGTGCCGTTGTATTCTGTGCGCTATCGATACGAATATGGTCACCGGTGCGAGCAAACAGCCCGGCTTCTGCTGCACCAATGGTTTCAGAGCCATTGACGCGCGTCGATCCCTTGAGCACCGCCAGCAGGGTATTATGGCCATCGGGTACGGCAAGGTCGATGGGCTGTTTGTTTGTCAGGTACAAGTCCCATACGTTGATGGGTGTAAATGTGTGTGCCGGTCCCGCGGTTCCCTCGAATTCACCCGCGATGACACGCACCCTGCCTTGACCTTCGGCCAAATTGACGGCAGGAATCTGGCTATCCAGAATACTTTGATAATGCGGCGGTGACATCTTATCCTTGGCAGGTAAGTTTACCCACAGCTGAACCATCTCAAGCACGCCGCCGTGTTGCGCAAAATCCCGACTATGAAACTCTTCGTGAACCAGACCGGAAGCTGCGGTCATCCATTGCACATCACCCGGGCCAATCTTGCCGCCAGCGCCTGAGCTATCCCGATGCTCTACTTCACCGCTATAAACAATGGTGACAGTTTCAAAACCGCGATGCGGATGCTCACCTACACCGCGTCGTTGTTCGGTCGGTGGAAATTCCATAGGCCCTGCATAATCAAAGAGCAGAAAAGGGCTGATCATGGGGCCTAAGTCTGAATAAGAAAACAGTGTGCGCACGGGAAATCCATCACCGACCCAGTGTTGGTCTACATTCCGCAGGATGCGCAGCAGCTTCTTGACGGATGCACCAGGTTGTATTGTCAGCATACATTGTCTCCTCTCAAGTATTTGAATAGATTAGACAAGATTGAGGTATTGCTGGCGAATTGCCAGTATTCATCATACTATGCTATCGGAAGTATGAATAGTCTGAGGCGGTAGGCACATTGAAGTATGAGGAATAACCGGTCAGTATGGGTTGCTTTCACCCGGCGGGCAAGGAGGGCATGTCTCCCAGCGGGAGAAGTTTTTGCATCGTCATTTGCTTTCCTCAATGATCAGCAGCATTTGGCCGGCGGATACGTACCCACCTTGTTTACAGAATACTTGCCGCACCGTGCCGGTGACCGGAGCATCCACCGGAAATTCCATTTTCATGGACTCAATCATGATCACCGGCTTGCCCGATTCCACAGATTCCCCCTCTTTGACCAGCACTTTCCAGACCGTGCCGGTTACTTGGGAGCTGACGGCCTGCGCGCCTTCCGGTAAATCCAGTTCACTTTGTGTATCCGCTTCCTCCAGCACATCTTCACTGACATAATGGGATAAGTGACTGGCTTCCCAGCGCTGCCGCTCGGCTTCAAATGCAGCCTGCTGCCTGGTCTTGAATGCGTTAATGCTGGCAGCCTGCTGCTGCAGGAAGGCGTTGTACTGCCTCAGATTCAGCACAGTTTCTTCTGTGCGTAGCTTGAAGTGTCCGCTGATGAAATCCTTGCGCAGCTTGAGCAATTCACTCTCACTGACTGGATAGAAGCGGATCTGGTCAAAGAAGCGCAATAACCAGGGTCGATCGTCCTTGAAGTCAGCTGTCTGGCGGTAGCGATTCCACATTTGCACAGTACGGCCGACGAATTGATAGCCGCCTGGACCTTCCATGCCGTATATGCATAAATACGCGCCGCCGATACCGACGGCATTTTCAGGCGTCCAGGTGCGCGCCGGATTGTATTTGGTGGTGACCAGCCGATGCCGCGGATCGAGCGGGGTTGCCACCGGTGCGCCCAGATAGACATCGCCCAATCCCATCACCAGATAGCTGGCTGCAAATACAATGTGCTGCACATCCTCAATGCTTTCCAGGCCGTTAATGCGGCGGATAAATTCAATATTACTCGGGCACCAGGGGGCGTCGCTACGCACCGATTGCATATATTTTTCGATGGCGAGCCGCGTCGCAGCGTCATCCCAGGATAAAGGCAGGTGAATGATGCGGGAGGGTACTTCCATGTCATCGATTGCAGGTAATTGCTTTTCACCGTCGATCAGGAGTTCTAGCAACGTATCGCGTGCCAGCCGGCATGAGTCAAAGTGAATCTGCAGCGAGCGAATGCCTGGCGTCAGATCCAGAATGCCGGAAAGCGCACCGTTATCGAGGCGCTGGCGCAGCCATGTCATCAATGCGTGCGCGCGAAAGCGCAGATTCAGATCGAGTACCGGCGGTCCATATTCGATCAGCAGGTATTTGTCACCGGATTGACGGTAAGTCACCTGTACCTGTGTTTTGCTTTCGGGGATGCGATGCAAAACCGGATCTTGCAGTTTCCCGGATTGGGAATACACTGGTGAGCTTGCCTTGGCATGAAGCTGCTGAATCAATAAGTTCTGTTGTTTTTCAAGTTGAAGCGCTCGCTCCATCGATATGGGATAAAAATGAACGCTGTCACCCGGTTTGAGCTGGCCGGTTTTCCATAATTCCGCCTGAACGATGGTAACCGGACAGACGAAACCACCCAGGCTGGGGCCATCAGGTCCCAGGATGATCGGCATGTCTCCGGTAAAATCGACCGCGCCGATGGCATAGGCGTTATCGTGAATATTCGACGGATGCA
The DNA here is from genome assembly GCA_965652935.1 of uncultured Nitrosomonas sp. Classification (GTDB taxonomy): domain Bacteria; phylum Pseudomonadota; class Gammaproteobacteria; order Burkholderiales; family Nitrosomonadaceae; genus Nitrosomonas. The sequence continues at coordinate 3,097 of CBFGXU010000120.1, read as the reverse complement.
AACCGGCTTCGCCGCCATCAGTGCGTGCCCATTGCGGCTTGGGGCCAATCAGGCGTACGCCGGTGCGGCTGGAGTTATGGTGCACCTTCCAGTCAGCCGCAAAAAAATGTTCAATATCTGTTTCAGTAAAAAAATCGGGTGCACCATGCGGTCCATACAGTACCGCGATCTCCCAATGATTCGTATAACGCGGAATCAATGCTTGCGGCAAATGCTGAGAAAAAGCAGGCTGAGGAGATGGCAGCGGCGGAATATGCAATACATCACCGGTACGCAACGAACGCCCCGCATGACCGCCGAATTGTCCGAGTGTGAAGGTAGATTTACTGCCCAGGTAATCCGGTACCTGAAAACCACCGTGCACAGCCAGATAAACCCGGCTGCCGGCTTGCTTGATTTTGCCGAATTGCAACAGCGCGCCGGCTTTGATGACATGGGACTGCCATTGCAGCAAGGGTTCGCTGTCCAGTGACACATCGATAGGCGCGCCACAGATAGCGATAATGCTGTCGCAATTAAAACGCAGCGTCGGGCCTGCCAGCGTGATCTCCAGTCCGGCGCTATTTTCAGGATTATTGACCAGCCGGTTGGCAAGGCGAAAGGCCAGGCTATCCATCGGCCCGGAAGGCGGAACACCCACGTTCCAGTAGCCAATCCGCCCGGGATAATCCTGTATCATGGTCTGCACGCCGGCATTCAGCACATCGATACTGTGCGGCTGATAATGGAATCCGTTGAGGAACTGCGTATACGATTGGCCATTACGGAACACCGTACTGTGCAGAATCTGCTTGAGATAGGCCAGATTGGTTTCGATCCCATGCAGCGAGGTATGCTCCAATGCCGTCAGCAGCTTGGCGATGGCTGCTTCGCGCTCTGGTGCATGCACGATGATCTTGGCCAGCATCGGGTCATAAAATGCCGATACTTCAATGCCGCGCTCAACCCAGGTTTCAACGCGCGTGCCCGCATAAAATTCCGCTGCCGTCAGTGTACCGCTGGAAGGTTGAAAATCTTTTGCCGGATTTTCAGCGTATACCCGTACCTGAATGGAGGCTCCGCTGGATTGGATCGAGAAAGAGTCGAGGGAGGGCAGATCTCCGGCTGCCTGCCGCACCATCCATTCCACCAGATCAATGCCGGTGACTTCTTCGGTCACGCCATGTTCAACCTGCAGGCGGGTATTGACCTCGAGAAAATAAAATTGATCATTGGCGGCATCAAAAATATATTCAACCGTACCGGCTGATTGATAGTTGACGGCTTTGCCAAGGCGTACCGCAGTTTCCAGCAATGCCTGGCGCAGATGCGGTGCAAGGTTGGGGGCGGGCGTTTCCTCGATGACTTTCTGGTTGCGCCGTTGCATGGAACAATCGCGCTCGCCCAGTGCGAGCACCTGGCCTTTGCCATCACCAAAGATCTGCACTTCAATATGACGCGCCCGGTCAACATATTTTTCCAGAAATAAACCGGCATCCTTGAAATTGTTTTGTGCCAGTGTTTTGACCGATTCGTAGGCGCCGCTTAGTTCTTCCTGATTCCAGCACAGGCGCATGCCGATGCCGCCACCGCCAGCCGTGCTTTTTACCATCACCGGATAGCCGATATGCTTGGCCTGATGGCAAGCCGCTTCAAGATTTTCCAGCAAACCGCTTCCCGGCAGCAGTGGCACTTCATTTTCCAGTGCCAGGGCGCGGGCTGTATGCTTCAAGCCAAAGGCGCGCATTTGCTGTGGCGTAGGGCCGATAAAACAAATGCCATGCGCCGCGCATTGCTCGGCAAAGTCGGCCTTTTCACTGAGAAAACCATAGCCCGGATGAATGGCTTGCGCTCCGCTGTGCTGCGCAACTTCCAGGATCTTATGGGTGCGCAAATAACTTTCAGCCGCAAGTCCGCTGCCAATACAATAGGCTTCATCGGCTTCCGAGACATGCCGTGATAAGGCATCCGCTTCGGTGTAAACCGCTACGCTTTTTACTTGCATGCGGCGCAGCGTGCGGATAATACGGCAGGCAATCGCACCGCGATTGGCAATCAGGATTTTCTCGAACATGGCGTTATCCTTTTTCTGTGAATGATCAGCCGAATTCAGTGGCAGTCGGCCTTTTCACTGAGAAAACCATAGCCCGGATGAATGGCTTGCGCACCACTTTGCTGCGCAACTTCCAGGATCTTATGGGTGCGCAAGTAACTTTCAGCCGCAAGTCCGCTGCCAATACAATAGGCTTCATCGGCTTCCGAGACATGCCGTGATAAGGCATCCGCTTCGGTGTAAACCGCTACGCTTTTTACTTGCATGCGGCGCAGCGTGCGGATAATACGGCAGGCAATCGCACCGCGATTGGCAATCAGGATTTTCTCGAACATGGCGTTATCCTTTTTCTGTGAATGATCAGCCGAATTCAGTGGCCCAAGGGAGGGTCATTACTGAGCATCCCAGATCAGCAAGCGGATCGGCGTCGGATTGTAGGCATTGCACGGATTGTTGAGCTGCGGGCAATTGGAAATCAATACCAGCACGTCCATTTCAGCTTGCATTTCGACGTATTTTCCTGCTGCTGAAACGCCATCGACGAATTCCAATCCACCTTCTTCAGTGACCGGCACGTTCATGAAGAAATTGATATTGCTCGGTATATCGCGTTTGCTCATGCCCAGTTGTTCGCACATTGTCTCGTGCGCCAGCGCATGCAGGAAATTATCCCGGCAACTGTGCATCGGATACTTTTCCAAGGCGTAGCGCACGGTGTTGCTTTCTGCGGCACAGGCACCACCCAGGGTGTCATGGCGCCCGCACGTATCCGCCACAATCGTGAGCATGACTTTGCCAAGATTGGAGCAGAGTTTACTGCCAGTCGTCAGATAGAGCTTATTCTGAGCACGGATGGTATCGGTGACGCTATAACGTTCCAAAGCATGGTTGGCATTGAAAAACAAGGTATCGACAGCTTGGTTGCCTTCCAGATCAACGATACGGAAAATTTGACCTTGTTTGACGACCTTGACCCACGGTTCACCCGCTGCGCAGATTTCATTAACTACGGCGAGATCAGGAATGAGTTTGCTTTCTACCAATGAATGTCCACTCATAATGCAC
>CBFGXU010000119.1:0-7420 GCA_965652935.1 uncultured Nitrosomonas sp. | reverse complement strand
ATTGGTTGTACGATTCAGACGGCCAATCATGGACTTAATTTAAAAAGTTTAATAGCCCTTTTTAAATACTCAAGTTAGATACTCTTTTGTACCATCCTCAAAAAATATAAGGCGGTGTAAGCATTGCTGTTTCAGACTTATTTCTAAAGTAATTTAGCGTTACTTCAGAAGCCTATTCCAGTCTGAGGAGCTCAGCTTATTATGCGTCATAGTCAGATTCTCATCAGCTATAGCGCGCCGTTACTCTGGTTGATTTCTACGGTTTGTAATCCTCATTTGCGGACCCTGTTAAATATAAGCACTTAAATTCGTATCAAAAGTTACCCTTAACCTTCAGAAGGAGGCACATAACCCACTGGCTGTTCCGCGCCGGAACCAAAAAAATGCGCTTCCAGTTGTTCAGCCAGATACTTGCGCGCCTTACTATCAGATAAGTTCAGGCGATTTTCATTGACCAGCATAGTCTGGTGCTGAATCCATTGGTGCCACGCTTCTTTGGATACATTATCAAAAATACGCTTGCCCAGTTCGCCTGGATAAGTTTGAAAATCCAGACCCTCGGCTTCGCGGCCCAGCTTGATGCATTTCACCATTCTTACCATTTGATTTAATGACTTGCTCCAGATCAATTAAAAATATTTAAGAAGAAAAAGCTGACATTATGGAAGGTTCGCTTCAATCAGTAAACCACTCTGAGTAAACTATTGCGCGAATCCAAGCATAAAATGACAGGTTACAGGTGCTTGACTAGTACTTTCGAGCGACGCTGATAATTGTATAAATTCTGCTTGGTTGCGGGTAATTCAGCAGGAGTGGCTTCGCTAAATCCATGTTCAATGAACCAATGCATGGCGTGTGTCGTGAGCACAAACAATTTACGAATGCCCTGTGAGATGATTTTATTTTCGATATGTTTGAGTAAACGATTGCCATGCCCTTGATCCCGGTAATCCGGATGGATCGCCAGACAGGCAAGCTCGCAGGCGTTTTCTTCCGGAAACGGATACAGCGCTGCACAACCTAGGATTACACCGTCGTGCTCGAACACCGTAAAACGTTCAATTTCAATTTCCAGTAATTCACGGCTGCGTCTTACCAAAATGCCATCGGCTTCCAGTGGCTCAATCAATTGCAGAATGCCACCCACATCTTCTATTCTGGCTTTCCTGAACGTTTGTAGTGTTTCGCGGGAAATCATGCAGCCGATGCCATCGTGCGTGAAGAGCTCCTGGATGATGGCGCCATCGTTATGGCGGCTGATCAGATGGGTGCGTGCCACACCTATTTCACAGGCTTTGATGGCGCATTGAATTGCCAGTTTGTTGCTCTCTACTAAGGGTTTAGCTGCGGGTGCCTTATTTTCCAATAGTAATTTACTTTCCGCGACGGTAAGTTCGCGTGGCAATAATTGCGGTTTGCCAGCAGAAAATGCGGCAGTATCTAGTATATCCAAAAGAAAAATCAGCTTCTCGGCATTGAGTGCGATGGCGACTTCGGTTGCCACATTTTCCATCGTGAGATTAAAAATCTCACCGGTTGGTGAATAACCCAGCGGTGAAATCAGAACCACATCGTTTTGTTCCAAGCGCGCGTGGATGGACTGAGCATTGATCTTGCGAACTTTTCCGGTATGCATCAAGTCCACACCCTGAATGACCCCGTATGGACAGGCGGTGACAAAATTTCCGCTGGTGACACGGATGGCGGCGTTGGCCATGGGTGAATTGGGCAGGCCCATCGAAAGCAATGCGGCAATCTCATGATGAACACGTCCGACCGCTTCTTTGACGCATTGCAGTGCGGCTGGATCGGTAACGCGCATGCCCATGACGGCTTGAGTTTCTAATCGCGACTCATCCAGACGTAACTGAATCTGCGGCCGTGCACCATGAATCAGCACCAGTCTTACGCCGAGACTGGCGAGCAGATTGACATCGTGAATAAAATTGACAAATTTTGCATCCGTGACCATTTCACCGCTAAAACCAATGACGAAAGTTTTGCCTCTGAATGCGTTGACATAAGGCGCAACCGAGCGGAACCAGGCCACAAAATCAGTAGGGGTATGCATGGGAAAAGAAAGGTTGGGTTTCTGGATGCATTGGGTTGATCAATAGTCGCCCCACAGAGTCTGCAGTGCCGCAACTGCTGCCAGCGCTGCACTTTCCGTGCGCAGGATACGTTTTCCCAGGCGTAGTGGAATAAAACCGGCATGTCGAATAGCCATTATTTCTTCCCCCGTAAATCCGCCTTCGGGCCCAATAACGAGCGCCACCTTGGCATTGACGGTCGGTGTGGGTATGTTTCTTAAGCTTTCTGTCGCTGCCGTGGAAAGCATCAGATGTAAATCGTGTGGTGACTTGGAAGTTTTCTTCAGGCTTAACCATTCAGGCAAGCTGATCAAGGGAGACACTTGCGGTAAATGATTTCTACCACATTGTTCGCAGGCGGAAATGACGATTTTCTGCCAGTGTTGCAGGCGTTTGGTAGAGCGCTCACCGGACAGATGTACGATGCTGCGGGCGGTTGTAACCGGTTGTATGCATGTCACTCCAAGTTCCACTGCTTTTTGTATGATCCAATCCATTTTTTCATTGGCGCAGATTGCCTGCGCAAGTTCTATATTCAACGGTGATTCACAGTCCGTATCGTGGTAATTAGCGACCAAAACTGTGGTGCTTGATTTGGTGATATTGTCGATACGCGCAGAAAATTCGCCGCCATTGCCATTAAATAGCGTAATCGAATCGCCCCTTCTAAGCCGTAAAACCCGTGCTGCATGATGCTTATTCTCAACAGATAATTCGGTTAACTGACCAACAGTGATTTCAGCTGGGTGATAGAAACGAGCGTGCATGACGGGATCAGGTCCGGGCAAGTAACGATTTCAGTAAATGGACTCATGATAATATAGCACGATATGCAGTTGGTATTGTCTGACTGTTCTTGATTTTAAAAAGCGGCAATCCGGAAAGAAATTTTAGAGAATCTGATCAATAGTAGGAGAGAGAATATGGCTAGTTTAGAAACGCCTGTATGTGATTTTGGCTGGAAAGCGATTGACTTTGATTTGTTAGGCGTTGATGGTAAGCGCCATAATTTAGCTTCCGCGAAGGGGAAAAATGGATTACTGGTGATGTTCATCTGTAATCATTGTCCGTATGTGAAAGCCGTGCAGGATCGTATTATTCGGGATGTGAATGAACTGAAGCCACACGGTATTAATGCCATCGCGATCATGTCCAATGATCCTGCCGATTATCCGGAAGATTCATTTGAGAATATGGTCTTGGTTGCTAAAAAAATGAATTATCCTTTTCCCTATGTATGGGATGAAACCCAGGAAATAGCGAAGCAGTATGGTGCAGTATGTACCCCCGATTTCTTCGGATTTAATAGTCAATTGGAATTGCAATATCGCGGGCGCCTCGATGCATCGCGCAAAGAAGCTGCATCGGCTGATGCGCGTCGTGACTTGTTTGAAGCAATGCTGCAAATTGCCAAAACCGGTCGTGGTCCGAAAGATCAGATTCCCAGTATCGGCTGCTCGATCAAGTGGCGTGCGGAGTAATAGTGCTAGAAAAAGTTATTACGGTTGTTAAAAAAGTCGCCCACGAGGTCATTATGCCGCGGTACTTGCAAGTAGACCGGCAACTTAAATCAGATGGCAGTTTTTTTACCGAAGCCGATGTTGCGGCACAAAATGCTTTGTTACGTGAATTACAAAAAATTTATCCAGTCGCTGCGATGGGTGAAGAAATGTCAAAGCAGGAACAGGAAGAACAGTGGGTTAAGGGTGAGGCTGGATTATGGAGCATCGATCCTATCGATGGGACATCGAATTTTCTGAATGGATTGCCTTATTTTGCGACCTCAGTGGCGCTGATGGAGCAAGGAAAAAGCGTTCTGGGAGTGATCTATAATCCGGTAGCCGATGAGATGTTTTATGCCACCAAGGGTGGCGGGGCTTTTTTGAATGGAACAGCCCTACCGCTGAAGAAGCATGTGCCCGCGTTATCACGCGCTATGGCGAATGTCGATTTGAAGCGGCTTGATCGTAAATTTGCAGCGAAAGTTGCCGCCTATCCGCCGTATGCATCGCAGCGAAATTATGGTGCTTGTGCACTCGAATGGTGTTATACCGCTGCCGGTTATTTTGACTTGTATCTGCATGGCGGCCAGAAGCCATGGGATTATGCTGCGGGCTCTCTGATTCTCGAAGAAGCCGGCGGAAAAATGTGCGGTTTTGATCAGGATGATTACTGGGCCGGTTCGCCGTGGCAGCGGTCCGTAATTGCGGCCCTGGATCCTGGTTTGTTTATCCAGTGGCGCGATTGGGTGCGCGAGAATCGTTAAGGGATGGGCTGCTCAACATTGTATAACTTAAGGTAGGATTGGGCATATCATTGAAGATCATTATTCTGGGCGCTGGTCAGGTTGGTTCATCCGTTGCCGAAAGCTTAGTTAGTGAAGCTAATGACATTACCATGGTTGACGTTGATTCCAAACGATTGGCCCTATTGCAGGATCGTTTTGATCTGCGCACAGTTGTTGGCAATGCTTCGCATCCATCTCTGTTAGTGAATGCAGGTGCCCATGATGCTGACATGATATTGGCAGTAACCGGTCAAGATGAAACCAATTTAGTGGCTTGTAAGCTTGCCGCTACTTTATTTAATACGCCCACTAAGATTGCGCGCATTCGCTCTGCTGAATACTTGGCGCATCGGGAGATTTTTTCCACTCAAAATTTCTGCGTTGATTTTGCCATTTGTCCTGAACAAATACTGACTGAATATATTGAAAAGCTGGTTGAGTTTCCTGAGGCTCTACAGGTACTTGATTTTGCGGCAGGAAGAGTAAGGTTGGTGGCTGTACGTGCCTTACAAGGAGGGGCGCTGGTTGGGCAGCAACTGCAACAATTGCGCAAGCATGTTCCCAATGTGGATACACGTGTTGCAGCAATTTTTCGCAAGGACCGGCCGATTATTCCAGAAGGTAATACAGTCATCGAAGAAGAGGATGAAGTGTTTTTCATTGCTGCAGCCGAAGATATCCGCACAGTGATGCGGGAGCTTCGTAGCATGGATAAGCCAGTGAAACATGTGATGATTGCGGGAGGAGGGAAAATAGGCAAGCGTCTCGGTGAAACCCTGGAAAAGGATTATCAAGTCAGAATTATCGAACACAACTACCAGGTGAGTGAGCGTTTGGCAGGAGAACTGAGTAATACGCTAGTATTGCATGGTGATGCTACGGACGAGAAATTGCTCGAAAGTGAGAATATTGCTGAAATGGATATGTTTTGCGCACTCACGAATGATGACGAGAATAATATTATGTCTGCATTGCTGGCGAAACGGATGGGGGCGCATAAAGTCATTGCATTGATTAATCGCAGTGCTTATGTGGATTTAGTGCAGGGAAGCCGGATTGATATCGCTATCTCACCCGCGCAGGTCACGATTGGTTCACTATTGGCGTATGTTCGGCATGGTGATGTTGCCGCAGTACACAGTTTGCGGCGTGGTGCAGCGGAAGCACTGGAATTAGTGGCGCACGGTGACGCCAAATCATCCAACGTAGTGGGAAGAAAGATAGAAGACATCAAACTTCCTAAAGGTGCCACGATTGGCGCTATTGTGAGGGGTTTACCGAAATCTGAAGGAATGTTTGGCGAAAATCTCATTGCCGAGCAGGAGAAGATTCTGCGTCAATCGGCCAGCAATATACAAGTTATTATTGCGCATCATGATACGGTCATTGAACAAGAAGACCATGTTATTTTATTTGTAATCAATAGAAAAATGATTCGCGAAGTGGAGAAGCTATTTCAAGTGAATGTTGGTTTTCTGTGATCAAAAAATGGCATGAATCGACTCTTCGCTGTTGTTAACGTGCTTGGCAAACTGGTTCTGGTATTCGGGCTGATGATGTTGATACCGCTCGGTTTGGCGCTGTGGAATAAGGATGGCGCGCAATCGGTATTTGAAGAGTCGATTATGATTACTACCGGCGGTGGCTTTTTGATGTGGCTGATGACGCGTGCTTATCGACGCGAGTTGCAAATAAGAGATGGTTTCTTGCTGGTTGTGCTGGTTTGGTTCGTGTTGCCGGCTTTTGCCATGTTGCCATTGTTATTTTACCTGCCGGAACTTAATCTGAGTATGGCCTATTTTGAGGCTGTTTCAGGATTAACTGCAACGGGCGCCACCGTGCTGACTGGATTGGATGCATTGCCGCCCTCAATCAATTTATGGCGTGGTGAAATAGTATGGCTGGGCGGTATGGGCTTAATCGTGTTGGCCGTGGCAATTTTGCCATTGTTAGGTGTGGGCGGTCGGCAATTGCTTAATGCAGAGATACCGGGGCCGATGAAAGAAAACAAACTGACTCCCCGTATTGCTGAAACTGCAAAGGGCTTATGGTCAATTTATGCAAGTTTGACATTGGCTTGTGTGATTGCATACAAATGGGCCGGAATGGATTGGTTTGATGCTGTGATGCATGCATTTACGACCTTGGGTTTGGGTGGTTTTTCATCTCATGATGCAAGTTATGGCTATTGGGATTCACCGCTTATAGAATCTGTTGCAATAATATTCATGCTGATTGCCGGAATAAATTTTGCAACTCATTTTATGGCGTGGCGGGCAAGAAACCTAGCTTTTTATCGTTACGATGCTGAAGTGGGCTGGTATGTAAAGATTATGTTAATCAGTTGTATGGGATTGGCATTTTATTTATGGTTTGCTGATGTTTATACGGACCCATTGACGGCATTACGCTACGCGACTTTTAATATTGTTTCTGTTGCAACGACTACTGGATATAGTAATACAGATTATAGCTTGTGGCCTATGTTTGCTCCCTTATGGATGCTATTTTTGTCAGGATTTTGTACATCTTCAGGATCTACTGGCGGCGGGATCAAAATGATACGGATTCGTATTTTATACCAGCAGGTATATCGAGAAATGATTACTATCATGCATCCCCAGGCGGTGATTCCGGTTAAGCTGGGTAGAAACGTAATAGCCAATCGAGTGATTCTTTCGGTACTTGTATTTTTGTTTGTTTATACGGCAAGCATCGCGTTCATGGCGCTTACTTTAACGTTGAGTGGGCTGAATGTCATCACAGCTTTTTCTGCAGCAATTGCTTGTATCAATAATTTGGGTCCGGGTCTGGACGCTGTTGGTCCAGCAAATACTTATGCATTATTAACTGATTTTCAGACATGGGTATGCAGTTTTGCAATGTTACTGGGTAGGCTGGAATTTTTTACACTGTTGGTTATATTTACCCCTGCTTTCTGGCGAAAGTGAATTTTATGTAATATTAATAAATTATAAGCTTTTAATTGAGAATTTTTGTGAACAATGCTATTAGATTGAAAGATATGAAGGCCTTGATTATT
>CBFGXU010000118.1:0-7495 GCA_965652935.1 uncultured Nitrosomonas sp. | reverse complement strand
TGCCAGCATGGTTTTCAGCTCGGCATGGCTCGCTTTTTGAACGCGGCGATCCAGTACCTGGAGATCCAAAGTTTTCAACTGGCGCCGATGGAAACCGAGCCGGTTGAACAGTTTAACCAACATCACCACGAGACGCAGCAGCGAGATGAATGGCCGCAGCCGGGCGAGTACGCCGGTTGCTGCTTCAGCAGCGATGGGTTCGATGAGTACTAGTCCGGCGCACCGATCGGGATAGCGTGACGCAAAGTTCAGCGCGATATTGGCACCCAGGCAATGGCCCACGACAATAGCGCACGATTTCTGCTCATGCTGAAGCAGTGCAACGATATCCTGGCTCCATTCCTCGATATGCGCCGGACCACGCCACATCGATTCGCCATGCCCCCGCAGATCTGGGCGAAGCAGACAACGATCAGCAGTCAGACGGCTATGCTGAACGAAATACCACCAGCGGGTGAAATTACTAGCCGCACCATGCAGCAGTACGAGGGGGGTATTGTGTTCGCTTTGCGCCGGCAACCAACGCCGGTAGGCGAGCTGAATGCCATCCTTACTCTGAAAAGAGCGTTTTTCATCCATTTACAATCGCCCGGTTCTTTTTAAACGTCGCTGGACCATGCGGTGGTAGAGCGAAGATAACATCGGCCGGATGATCGGCAGACCGATCACCCAGGCGAGCGGTTTGAGTAAGGGTACGCGGGACATCAGTAAAATATAGGCATCCAGTTCGGAGACGATCTGTTCGTGTTCATCACGGACGTGCAGCTCGCTCAAAGCCTTGTGCGGGTCAATGCCGAGATCACACAGATGAGCGTCCTGCCCGGTAATATCAAACCAGCATACCTCTTCTGCTCCTTTGCCCGCCAATTTCTCATAGTTTTTCCGGTCCTTGACGCAACTGGGACAGGCTCCATCATAATAAACAGTGATCTTTTTCTTTGCTTCGTTCATTTCAACCCTTCTCATCAATGAGATCAGACACGATGATTGTAGTTTTTCAGTAGTTAAAAATTCATAGGCCGGATAATAACCGGATCAGTCAAGAACCAATTCTGGGGAGAGGGCAATTTGAGTCTTCGTTCGATGGGTGCATCACCCATGCTTCAAACTCCTGGCTCCAAAGGCTTGCCACTTCCCCAGCGGTTCGTGCATATGCCATCCCTTCGATCATCCAATTAAGCGTGATAATCTGATAAGGTATCGACTCCCGCGTAACGACGCGAATGAGATAGAAACCAATTGCCGGGTACAGAACTCTCTCTGATAACGCTACGATAATCTTCGCGGAGGTTTTTAAGCCATTGGCCGGTGGGCGTGCTAACTGTCTTCGCTGTTCTCCGCTGCAGAAATCAAAGAGAAATCCAAAGGTCGTTTCAATTGAAATTCTCCCGTATTATAAAAAGGATTTCTGTTACGTGTTACATTTAAGCACAAACCAACAAACGAAGTACTGTTCTATTGAGTAGGGTTGTTTTTTAATGAATGCAAATGATGTTTCAACGTTCAGTGGTGGCTGAATATGCTTGAATTACTTAATATCAATAAGGCCTATGCCGAAGGGCGGAAGGTGCTGACCAACTTAACCTATACCTTGAAAGCAGGCGAGTATGTCGCCATCATGGGGGATTCGGGGGTGGGGAAATCGACCTTGCTGAATTTGATCGCAGGCCTGGATACGCCGGATTCAGGCGAGATCCGCGTCAATGGAGTTTCCATTACGGCATTAGATGATGATGCAGCCACGCAATTGCGGCGCGAGCAATTTGGTTTCGTATTTCAAGCATTTCACGTATTACCGCATCTGACATTGCGCCAGAATATTGCTTTGCCGTTATTGCTGAATAAAGCGCCGCTGGATCGTGTTGAGCAGATGCTGGCTGAGGTGGGTTTGCATGATCGAGGGCATCATTTTCCGCGCCAGTTATCCGGGGGTGAATTGCAGCGCGTTGCGATTGCGCGTGCGCTAGTACACCGGCCTAGGCTGGTTCTGGCGGACGAGCCCACCGGTAATCTCGATCCGGATACGGCGCGCGAGATTCTCCAGTTAATGCGCAAGGAAATCAAATCAAACGGCGCTACGGGCATTCTCGTAACACACTCGCATGCGGCAGCTGCCACGGCGGATATTGTTTTGAATTTAACCCAGGATGGCTTGCATCCTGCAAGGTCAGAGTTGAACTAATGAATTCGATATCGTTATTTCGCTGGTTGCTGTTTGGTGAATGGCGTGCGCATATGGTGCAGCTGATTGTGGTGCTCATAGCCATCGCAATCGGTGTTGCGATGGGGTTTTCCATCCATCTGATCAATACCGCGGCATTCAATGAATTTTCTGCCGCCAGTAAAAGTCTTTCCGGCCAATCGGATTTGCAGGTGCGGGGCCGTAAAGCATTCTTTGATGAATCGCTTTATCCGATGCTGGCCGGCCATGAAGGTGTCGCGTTGGCGAATCCGGTGCTGGAATTGGATGTTGTGGCACCGGGCAAACAGCAAAACAGAAATGATCATAAGCTGAAAATCATCGGTATCGATATGTTCAGGGCAGCGGAGATTTCGCCCGATCTGCTCGGGTTGCCCGAGGAAGGAAAAGCACTGGATCGGCTAGCCAGCGATACCATTTTTCTATCTCCGGCCGCCATGGAATGGTTGCAAGTTAAACAAGGCGATTCGCTGCCATTGCAGGCGGGATTGCAAACCGTCACTTTGCGCGTAGCGGGTGGTCTGGTGCGGGCGCGGGCAGGACAGCGTCTTGCGGTCATGGATATTGGTGCGGCGCAGTGGCGTTTTCAGCAGCTCGGTCTATTGTCACGGGTCGAACTGAAACTGAAAGATGGCGTCAATCATGCTGCCTTTAAAGCCAGACTGACTGAAGAATTGGGCGAATCGTACTGGGTGTCTGAAACAACGGATCAGGAAACGCGCATTGCCAATATGTCACGCGCTTATCGCGTCAATCTCAACATGCTGGCCCTGGTGGCGTTGTTTACCGGTACGTTTCTGGTGTTTTCCACCCAGGTATTATCGGTCATCCGGCGGCGCCAGCAATTTGCATTATTGCGCGTCCTCGGTTTTACCCGGCAACAATTGTTGCGGCAGATCATCACGGAAGGGGTGATTCTGGGAGTGATCGGTTCAATGCTGGGATTGATGTTAGGTTATGCCGTCGCAGCCATGGCGATTCAGTTTCTGGGTGGAGATTTGGGCAGTCTATTTTTTCCCGGTGTCAAGCCCAGTATTTACTTTAATCCGCTGGCTGCCTTGACATTCTTTTGGGTGGGATTAAGCGTGACGATGTTAGGCAGTCTTGTGCCAGCATTCGAGGCTGTACGCGCCAAGCCCGCGCTGGCATTGAGATCCGGCAGCGAGGAGGTAGCCATGGCGAGATTGTCGGCACCGTGGTTTGCTGTGATTTGTCTGTCTTTCGCTTTGTTGTTCACCCAGCTTCCGCCTATTTTCGAGTTGCCGATTTTTGGATATCTGGCTATCGCACTGCTGCTGATCGGCGGTATCGCGCTGATGCCACACTTTGCTGCTTGGTTTTTTTCTGTTTTGTTGGCAAAGTTGCAGCATCATAAGATAGGCGCTGTTTTTACCCTGGTGCTGGCGCGCTTGTCTAATGCATCCAACCAAGCTGCTATTGCACTGGGCGGTATCTTGGCCAGTTTTAGCCTGATGGTCGCAATGGCGATCATGGTGACAAGTTTTCGTATTTCGGTTGATGGCTGGCTGGAGCGGGTTTTACCGGCTGATTTATATGTTCGTGTCACTGCAACTGGCGATCAAGGAGGGTTCCAATCTGATGAGCAGAAGGTGATATTGGGGATGCCTGATTTTGATCGCGTGGATTTTTTTCGTACGCAACAATTAACATTGGAGGCTGATCGACCCGAAATTACATTAATTGCTCGCCCTATCGATCAAACCGATCCGCGCAATACGTTGCCCATGACGGATGACATGATTGCAACCGCACTGTTGTCCGAAGGAATAAGGCCAGTGTGGGTGTCTGAAGCGATGGTGGATTTATATGGCTATCGTGTTGGAGAGAAAGTGATTTTGCCCATCGGTGCTGCATCCAGTGAATTTTTGGTTGCGGGTGTATGGCGCGATTATGGCCGCCAATTTGGGGCTGTGCAGATGCAACTGGCAGACTATCAGGCATTAACCGGCGATTCGAGTGTCAACACATTGGCTTTATGGTTACAGCCGGGAGTAACGTTGGAGGAGGCCATCGCCAACTTGCGGCAATTGCCATTTGGTGCTGCGCTGGAGATATCCAGATCCCGTGATATGCGCGCCTTAAGCCTGGAAATTTTTGATCGGAGTTTTGCTGTTACCTATGTACTGGAAATCGTGGCAGTGGTTATCGGACTGCTGGGTGTGGCAGCCAGTTTCTCCGCTCAGACATTGGCGCGTGCCAAAGAGTTTGGCATGTTGCGGCATATCGGTATCATGCGCTGGCAGATCCTTGCGATACTGGGTGCGGAAGGTGGTTTGTTGACGGCGCTTGGGGTTGTACTGGGTTTCGGCTTGGGGTGGGGTATCAGCCTGATTCTGGTTTTTATTGTCAATCCGCAATCCTTTCACTGGACCATGCAATTGCATTTGCCGTGGGGGTGGTTGATGATGGTTGCCGCAGTTATGCTGATTTCAGCGGCATTGACAGCATTGCTGGCCGGGCGTCAGGCGATTTCGGGGAATGTGATACGTGCTGTGCGGGAGGATTGGTGATGTTAGGCGGTAAAAATATTAGTCAGTATTACTTGTTGTCTTTTGTCAGAGTAACGGTTCTTTCTTTTTGCCTGTTGGCTGCCACCGCTTTTGCTGAATCTTCTGAATTTATGCCGGTTGTACCTGATTACAAGCTGACATTTCCACACGATTACGGCGCCCATCCAGATTTTCGGATTGAGTGGTGGTATGTCACCGGCTGGCTGGAGACGGAGGATAAAAAGCCACTCGGCTTTCAGGTGACTTTCTTCCGTTATGCAACCGGCCATAATCAAGATAATCCAAGCCATTTTGCCGCGAAATATATAATTATCGCGCACTTGGCATTATCGGACCCTGCAGTGGGTAAATTGATGCATACAGAAAAGACTGCCCGGGAGGGTTTCAATCTGGCTTATGCCAAAGAGGGTAATACCAATGTGAAATTGGATGACTGGACGCTGGTGCGCGAAGAGGATGGGCGCTATGTGGTGGATATGCAAGCACATGATTTTGGTTTGCAATTATCATTGAAACCGACACAAATGGTGATGCTGCAAGATCAAAAGGGTTTTTCCCGTAAAGGCCCCAAACCAGAGCAAGCAAGTTATTATTACAGTGAACCGCATCTGAGCGTAAGCGGCACGGTTTTTCGCCATAATAAGCCTGTTACTGTCAGCGGTCGTGCCTGGCTTGATCATGAGTGGTCAACAGCATATTTGGATTCTGATGCGGATGGGTGGGATTGGGTCGGCGCCAATCTGGATGATGGTTCATCATTGATGGCTTTTCAAATACGCCACAAGAATGGCGGTAAAATTTGGGCTTATGCTGCATTGCGCGATGCTTCCGGCGATATCAAATTTTTCAATCCGGAGGAAGTGGAATTTACACCGATGCGTACTTGGCGTTCACCCCATACGGATGCTGTCTATCCTGTCGCTATGCATATCCGCACGGGTGAAACGGAATGGCAACTGAAACCGCTGTTCGATGATCAGGAATTAGATTCACGGCAATCAACCGGGGCGGTTTATTGGGAAGGTGCAGTCACACTTACTAAAAATAATAAACCTGCTGGAAGGGGCTATCTTGAGCTAACGGGCTATGTCAGGCCTTTGGCATTATGAAATATGATTTCATATTTCGTCTGAAATTATAGTGAAGGCAATGGCGAATGTGGAAATTAATTTGAGAGCAGTTCATCGTTGAGTTCAGGGATTGCGAGGGGATGCATATAAGGTGTATTTAATTCAACACTTTCATTGTTGGTAAATGTGAGTTAGAATTTGGAAAATGATCAGAATCATATAGGAGGGTTACGAAATAAACAGTAATATATTCAAATCCTTAACTGATTGATCAATAATAAAATTACACGATCACAAAACCTTGTGCTCGTGGAAGTAGGGGGGGTCGATGTTATCGGCTTTAGTTAAGAAGTGTAATCTATTTAAATAAGGAGATTAGTTATGGCTGAAATTAATAGAAGAGAAACAGATGCACAAGTTTTGAGATTGTTCTTTATTTCAACAGCAGTTTTTATTGTGATTGGAGCAATTGTTTACGGTATTTACGGCGGTTTCTAAACTGATCAATTTTTGTGAAATGATCGTATGTGGTTTAAGTTTTGTTGTTATTGATGATTACTAGTTTTATCAAAACTTAATTCTATCGCTATGAATGATTTATAAAACGTATCACTAAGCACGTTTTACAAATAAAAACAAAGTGAAAAATATAAATGCCCATTTATCGGAAGTTATCCAATAAATGGGCATTTATCATCTATTAGTACAATCGAATCCGTTACGAAGGCAACAATTGGAAGGCTCAATTGAGCATTTCAATTTTACTTTCTTACCTATAAGAATTACTCATCCAGTTTGAGCGGGAAGCGCAAGTAATAAATATTACTCCACGAGCTTTTAGAACTCCCCTTCTTTAATGTAGGGCTGTGACCACAGAATGACTTGCATCAGTACAGATTTGCGCCAGGCGTCTTGCATGCGATCAACATCATCGCGGGAGTGACCGCCTTTTTCGAGGAATGGGCGGAGTGTAGTGGTGATTGGAATGAGTAGTGCAAAAATGTAGTGTATGTGAATGATCGGTACTGATTTCACGTTATCTGTCTTGTTTTTCTTAGAGCTATGGTGACGCAACCCGATTTCGTACTGATAGTTGAGCCAATTTTGATCATACTCGGCATTGGCAGTATCAAGAATCCATTGACCAAAACGTTTACGCACTGCCCCCAGGTAATCCATGTTCGGCTGACCATCTGCTGGATTAGTGAAATAATGCAGTAGAAATGGTGTCGAACCTACAAAGCCATACCATACATCCAGGATTTGTTCTGTCTGGTCTTTCAGTATGTCGTGCGACATTTTTAAGTAACGTACATCGTCGTCGCCAAATAAACTGGCCTGTTTTAGTTTGGCGAAATCCTCCATGGATACGGGAGATTTCTTAAGCTCAGCACTGCCATAGGTATAACCGGGTATATTTGTATCTACCATAAACATTTCCTTTTTTTGGTTAATCATCATAGGTAACAGACTGACTTGTTACACTATGTATTTTATCATGCAGTTACGCAATGAATTCTGAACAGATTATATAAAAAATGAATTAATTGAATATTAGGTTAGAATTCGAATGGCGGATTTTACAGGATTGATAATGGCTGCGGGATACTTTTTAAGGATATGATGAGTTCGACGTGTCATTCTAATTTGCATTAGAGAATGAAATAATAGTGTCATGATTTTAGGAGCGAAAT
>CBFGXU010000117.1:0-7508 GCA_965652935.1 uncultured Nitrosomonas sp. | reverse complement strand
CATATCCGCATTGATGCAGCTTCCCGTTATGCCATTACCAGCGTATTGCGCTATGCGATCGTCATCGGTGGCACCGTGGTGGGGTTGAGTTTTCTGGGCATGCGCTGGTCGCAATTGCAGTGGATGGCTGCGGCCTTGACGGTTGGACTCGGATTTGGATTGCAGGAAATCTTTGCCAATTTTGTATCTGGCATCATTTTGTTGTTTGAGCGGCCGTTCCGGGTCGGTGATGTAATCACGGTCGGTGGATTTTCCGGTCGGGTCACTCGTATCCGCACGCGCGCTACTACCGTTCTGGATTTCGATAACAAAGAAATTATCATTCCCAATAAGACTTTTATTACTGGTCAACTGACCAACTGGACATTGACCGATACCATCACTCGCGTGGTTATTGAAGTAGGCGTTGCTTACGGTACGGATATCAACAAGGTACGCGCATTGCTATTGCAGGCTGCCAGGGAAGATCCGCGGGTGCTGGCGGATCCAGAGCCATCGTGCTGGTTTATGGCTTTCCGTGCCAATTCTCTTGATTTTGAGCTGCGGGTGTTTGTTAATACGGTCAGTGATCGAATGGAGGTTCAGAATGCGCTCAACACGCGCATCACGACTCTATTCGCTGAACACAATATTGAGTTTGCAGCTACGGCTTGATTGATAACCAAGTTGTCTTGAATCAGATTTTTGAAGTACCTTTGCAACAAGGAATCATTCACTACTTGATCAGCATGGCGTTGATTTGTGTCAAGGTCTCTTCATCCAGCTCACCGGCTTCTGCGTTCAGCCGCAATCTTGACATCAAATAGCTGTGATAGGCTTTGGCCAGATCGCGCCTGGCTGAATACATTTGCTGCTGAGCGTTTAGCACATCAACTTCGGTTCTGACGCCAACTTGCTGTCCAAGAATGGTTGAGTCCAACTGGCTTTTACTGGATATCAACGCCTGCTTGAGCGCTTTTACTTGTGCGATGCCATTGGTAACATTCAGATATTGCTGGCGGATTTGCAGGGCGATATTGCGCCGGGTGGTTTCCAGATCGTGCAATGCTTTATCCTGAAGCGCAAGCGCTTCCCGCACGCGGGATTGCACGGAAAAACCCTGGAACAAAGGCACATTGAGTTGTAGTCCAATGGATTTGGAAACGAGGTCGATACCACGGCCGGTAATGGCACCCCCGACACCCGTTTGATCACTGTATTGTGCAACCAGATCCAGCGTCGGATAATGTTGCGCCCAGGCTTTTTTTACGTCCTGATGAGTACTTTCATAGGTAGCTTGCTGGATTTTCAGAGCAAAGTTTTTTTCCTCAGCAACACGTACCCATTCATCCATGCTGCTGTACTGCAAGTTAGTCAAATTGGAGGCGACTTCCCGGGCGCCTGCAAGAAGGGCTTCAGGAAAGCGGTCAATGATACCCTGGAGTGCGCGCTTCCTGATTTCAAGCGAATTACGCGCTGCGATTTCTTGCGACAGGGTAAGATCATAGCGTGCTTGTGCTTCGTTGGTATCCAAAATCGTAGATGTCCCGACTTCAAAATTGCGCTTGGCTTGTTCCAGTTGGCTCAAAATCGCTTTTTTCTGCGCTTCGGCGACTTCGATATCGACTTGAGCATCCAATATATCAAAATACGCTTGCGCGACGCGCAAAATTAAATCTTGCCCAGCAACGACAAATTGTGCATCTGCTTTGCTGACTTCAATTTTTGATTGCGCATAAATGACAATGTTCTCCATCCGGAACAGCGGCTGTGTCGCTGACAGAATAACGCCCCGATTGTGAATGGTGACTTCGGGCGGATTGGCAAAACCGGTTCCCGTAAAAACGTTACCTACATCTACCTGCTGAACGATACGGGTGCCTGTTAGCGTGATGTTCGGTAAAAAACCGGCTCTACCTTGGGTTAATTTTTCCTGCGCGGCTTGATAAGTAGCGCGTGCCGATCGATACTTGGAGTCCTGCGCTAGCGCCTCATGGTAGATACTCATCAAATCTGCAGCTTGAAGAGCGGGATGCCATACAATACCGATAAAAGCAGCAAAAATGTATTGCAAGAATTTCATGGGTTTTTTGATAGAAATCCAAAGTTGATGAAGTTTCAGCAATAAATTGAATGCTACACCGGATAACACGCGCAATTCTTGAATACTCAAAAAGTAAACTTGGATGGTTGTAATGCATTGATAAGAGGAGGCGTACTGGTTTCAAACAGCTGGGTGGTGATGAATTCACCAGGTGCTGTACAAGTGATCAATAAAGCTTCCATCACTGGATCTTCTCCAACGATTGCAAATAAACGTCCCCCCGGGTTCAGGCTGTTCTGAAAAGCATCCGGCAAAACTGGTGTCGATGCAGTTAGCACGATGACATCATAAGGCGCATGTTTAGACCAGCCTCGCGCAGCATCGCCCTGTTCAATAGTAACATTCGTGATGCCGTGCGCTTTGAGGTTTTCTTCCGCCATTGCTTTCAGTTCAGGTATGATTTCAACACTGTAAACGTGTGCGCCTTGTTCAGCCAGCAGGGCGGTCATATAACCACTGCCACTGCCGACTTCCAGAATTTTGTCGGTTTTCTTGATATGGAGTTCCTGCAATATGCGTGCTTCCATTTTGGGAGCCAGCATCACCTGGCCATAACCCAGCGGAATTTCCATATCCACAAAAGCCAGGGCGCGATTGGCAGCCGGCACGAATTCTTCGCGTTTTACTTTGTACAGCAAATCCAGCACGTTATCATCCAGTACATTCCATGTACGGATTTGCTGCGCAATCATATTTAACCGGGTTTGTTCAAGATCCATTTCTATTCCATATTCTTAAAATTAGTATAAGACTTGCAATTATTTCACATTTCCATTAGCTTCACAGCATCAGCTAGGGGTCCGTTTTCAGAGATGTCTGATATTGGTGAGAGAGTCCCTCAATACCTGACGCGGATAATGCCGCCGTAGGGAAGCTGGGATTCACTCTCCCGCTCTTTATGGCATTTGACCAAGGAGCAATACTATTATGAGCATTACAGTTTTAAATCCAAAAGATTTTTCTAACACGACGGCGCAAGTTGATGCGGCCGCCGTAAAACCACTGCCTAATTCGCGCAAAATCTACGTGCGAGGTTCGCGCACCGACATTCAGGTGCCGATGCGGGAAATCTGCCAGAGCGATACTACCACCAGCATGGGTGGAGAAAAAAATCCACCGATCTGGGTTTACGATACCTCCGGCCCGTATACCGATCCGGCGGTCAAGATCGATATCCGCGCAGGGCTTTCCGCGTTGCGCGAAAAGTGGATTGCCGAGCGTGAAGATACCGAAATTTTAGCCAGTCATAATTCCGCATACAGCCAGGCGCGCCTTAAAGATCCTAAACTGGCGGATATGCGATTTAACCTGCAACGGCAGCCGCGGCGCGCCAAGGCAGGTTTGAACGTCACGCAAATGCATTATGCGCGCCGCGGCATCATTACACCGGAAATGGAGTTTATCGCCATTCGCGAGAATCAGCGCGTCGAAGCGTTCAATAGCCAGCAACATGAATTGTTGACACGGCAGCATCCGGGACAGGATTTTGGCGCAGCGTTGCCGAAAATGATCACGCCTGAATTTGTGCGCGCTGAAGTAGCGCGTGGGCGCGCCATTATTCCGGCAAATATCAATCACCCTGAGTCTGAGCCGATGATTATCGGACGCAATTTTCTGGTCAAGATCAATGCGAATATCGGTAACTCCGCATTGGGTTCCAGTATTCAGGAGGAAGTGGAAAAAATGACCTGGGCGATTCGCTGGGGCGGTGATACGGTGATGGATCTATCCACTGGCAAAAACATTCACGAAACACGCGAATGGATCATCCGCAACAGTCCGGTGCCAATCGGCACGGTACCGATTTATCAGGCATTAGAAAAAGTCGACGGCAAAGCCGAGGAACTTACCTGGGAAATTTTCCGCGATACGCTGATCGAGCAGGCCGAGCAGGGCGTCGATTACTTTACCATCCATGCCGGTGTGCGTTTGGCTTTTGTGCCGATGACCGCAAAACGCATGACCGGCATCGTATCGCGCGGCGGCTCGATCATGGCAAAATGGTGTCTGGCGCATCATCAGGAAAGTTTTTTATATACGCATTTTGAAGAAATTTGCGAGATCATGAAAGCCTATGATGTCAGTTTCTCGCTTGGCGACGGCTTACGCCCCGGCTCGGTTTATGACGCCAACGATGAAGCGCAGTTTGCTGAACTAAAAACGCTGGGTGAACTCACTCAGATTGCGTGGAAACACGATGTGCAAACCATGATCGAAGGGCCTGGTCATGTGCCAATGCATCTGATCAAGGAAAATATGGACTTGCAACTGAAGTATTGCGACGAAGCGCCCTTTTATACACTCGGTCCGCTGACGACCGACATTGCTCCCGGCTATGATCACATCACTTCCGCCATCGGTGCCGCGATGATCGGCTGGTATGGCACGGCAATGCTGTGTTATGTGACACCGAAGGAACATTTGGGCCTGCCGGACAAGGACGATGTCAAGGATGGCATTATCACCTACAAAATTGCTGCGCATGCCGCGGATCTGGCGAAAGGTCATCCTGGCGCTCAGATCCGCGATAACGCTTTATCCAAAGCACGTTTTGAATTCCGCTGGGAGGATCAGTTCAATTTGAGTCTTGATCCTGACAAAGCGCAGCAATTTCACGATGAAACTCTGCCGCAGGAGGGTGCAAAAGTCGCGCATTTCTGTTCGATGTGCGGTCCGCATTTTTGCTCTATGAAAATCACCCAGGATGTGCGTGATTATGCAGCGAATCAGGGTATTGCTGAGGAAGAGGCACTGACGCAGGGAATGGCGCAGAAATCGGCGGAATTTAAGGAAAAGGGAGCTGAAATTTACAGCAAGCTGTAATTGCGATCCAGTATTATCAATAATAAAAAGCTAACAACGCCATATGGATTTAATTTTACTGCTGAAAGCGTTGATCCTGGGTGTTGTTGAGGGGTTGACCGAATTCCTGCCGGTTTCATCCACCGGCCATTTGATTTTGATGAGCGATTTGCTCGATTTCAACGACGAGCGCGGCAAGGTTTTCACCATTGCGATCCAATTGGGTGCAATTCTGGCGGTGTGCTGGGAATATCATAGCAAGATCACCGAAGTGATCCGCGGCATCGGTTCCAATCCAGCGGCTAATCGTTTTGTGATTAATTTGTTGATTGCCTTTTTGCCGGCTGCCATCATGGGGTTGTTGTTCATTAAAACGATCAAGTTTTATCTGTTTCATCCCGTGCCGGTTGCCATGGCGCTGATCATCGGCGGTGTGCTGATTTTATGGGCGGAGCGTAGAAAACATGTGATTGAAGTCGAACAAGTCGATGACATGGACTGGAAGCACGCGCTGAAAGTAGGTCTTGCGCAATGTCTGGCGTTGATTCCCGGCACGTCGCGCTCGGGCGCCACGATTATCGGTGGCTTGTTTTTTGGCTTGTCGCGCAAAGCCGCTACCGAATTTTCGTTTTTTCTGGCGATTCCCATTATGTTTGCAGCCACTTTTTACGATGTGTACAAACACCGCGAGTTTTTGCAATGGGATGATCTGGGTTTATTTGCCGTGGGCTTTGTTTCCGCTTTCTTAAGCGCATTGCTGGCCGTGCGTGGCCTGCTGCGCTTTATCAGTCAGCACGATTTCTCGGTGTTCGCCTGGTACCGCATCGTATTCGGCATCATTATTTTATTAACGGCATATACGGGTGTCATTGCCTGGTCAGAGATGTAAGAAAAACAGAATTCGGAAATTTTTCGTTAAGTTTTTGATTCGCTATCATCGAATTTGAATTAAGGCATCTCATACGAGTCCAGGTAAAGATAATACTTTCAGGCAAGTGCACCGATTTGGCCTGCAGCATGGCATGACCTTAGTCAATCACCTGATAAAAATTGAGCTTGATTAATCAAGCTGCACGTATTTTCCATCGAGAATATCCAGTAAACGGCTCCAACAGAGTGGTGTATGCTTCAGTGCAGAAATAATCTCAAATAAAATAGATGAAAGTCCAAAAAGATCCGCATACTCCAATGATGCAGCAATATTTGCGTATCAAAGCACAGCATCCAGATATGCTGATGTTTTATCGGATGGGAGATTTTTATGAGTTGTTTTTTGATGACGCAGAGAAAGCTGCCAAGCTGTTGGGAATTACTTTAACGCAGCGTGGCGTTTCTGCTGGGGAACCCATTAAAATGGCTGGTGTGCCATATCACGCTGCTGAACAATACTTGGCGAAGCTGGTTAAAGCAGGTGAGTCGATAGTCATCTGCGAACAGGTGGGCGATCCGGCTACCAGCAAGGGGCCGGTTGCGCGTGAAGTGACCCGCATCATTACCCCTGGAACGTTAACCGATGCGGCATTGCTTGAGGATAAGCGTGACTGCATCCTAATGGCTGTGTGGATGCATGAATCAAATCTGGGGTTAGCTTGGCTCAATCTGGCAGCGGGGCAGTTGCGCATGATGGAGACTTCAATAAAAAATCTGCTCAGCGAGCTGGAGCGCCTACGACCCTCAGAAATTCTTTTGCCCGAATCGCTGACACTAGCCGAGGTACAAGGTAAAAATTGGGTGGTAAAGCGCCTGCCTGGGTGGCAGTTTGATCATCAAACTGCCATTCGTAATCTTACCCGGCAATTTGAAACACATGATCTTTCCGGTTTTGGCTGTGAGGATTTGTCTGACGCAATCTGTGCGGCCGGTGCTTTACTGGAGTATACGCGTCTGACGCAAGGGCCTGTTGCGCTCCATATCACATCATTGCAGGCGGAACGGGAAAGTGTATATGTGCGCATGGATGCCGCGACACGCCGCAATCTGGAAATTTCTGAAACCATACGGGGCGAAAGATCACCGACCTTATTATCACTGCTGGACACTTGTTCAACCAGCATGGGAAGCCGTTTATTACAATTCTGGTTACATCATCCTCTGCGCGATCGTGCGGTCATACAGAAACGGCTCGATAGTGTCGCGGCTTTGATTGGAGAAAATGAGCAAAATAATTATTCGGCCGTACGCGATCTCCTGCGGCAGATTGTCGATGTGGAGCGGATTACTGCCCGCATCGCGCTTAAATCGGCGCGTCCGAGAGATTTGTCGGGTTTACGTGACAGCCTGAAACTGCTGCCGGAAGTCGTTCGCTTAATTGCAAATTGCTCTAGCGAGAGAATCTGTCAATTGATTCAGGCCCTGCAGATCGAGCCTTCGCTGCTTGAATTATTGAGCCAATCGTTATTGGAAGAGCCTGGTGTAGTCGTGCGTGAAGGCCATGTGATTGCCGATGGTTATGATGCTGAATTGGATGAGTTGCGTGCGTTGCAGAACAATTGTGGCGAGTTTTTGTTACAGTTGGAAATGCGCGAAAAAGAGCGCACCGGCATTCCTAATCTCAAAGTGGAATATAACCGCGTGCATGGTTTTTATATTGAAGTCACCAACGCTCACAGCGAAAAAATTCCTG
>CBFGXU010000116.1:0-7539 GCA_965652935.1 uncultured Nitrosomonas sp. | reverse complement strand
TAAGGCCTGCGGCATTTGTGACTCCTGCCGCATTCGACGCGCCGGATTTGCTGCAGCGGGTATCATAGATCCGGCACGTTACTAGCCGCAATCTATTTTTGGTAAATAATAACGAATAGTTCGATGCTTGGCTCTCAAAACAATCCAGCTACAAGGCTAGCTGCTGCCTGACGCATCAGATCTTCGTTCAATACATACACCAAGTTTTTTTACCCCACGTATAATTCCAAGCTTTGCAACACTGACTTTAACCCAGGGTGATTTGAATTCTTTCAGGATGGTTTGTGCGATATGTTCAGCCAATGCTTCCAGTAGAGAAAAATGCTTTTCTGTCAGGATTTCGTCAATTTTTTTGATGACTAGCGCATAATCCAAGGCATCTTCAATACAATCGGATTGGCATGCGCGGCTGTTGGGAAGGCCGATCTCCAGATCCAATTGAATGGTTTGAGGAACCTTACGTTCCCAAGGGTAAATTCCGATTAAGGTTTTGGCTTTAAAGTCGTGCAGAAAAATAATATCCATCGGGATCAAGCGTTAAAATGAGAGGGTTTATTTTCGGAATTGCTGGAGCTTCGGGTGTGAAGAATACAACATTTTATTCTATTTTGTGCGGGTGGCGCTAATACACATGACGATAGTGTTGTTTGCTTTGTTGGCTTATCTGTTGGGGTCGGTTTCCTTTGCGGTGGTGTCCAGTTGGATTTTTAAGTTGCCCGATCCGCGCACTTACGGCTCAAAGAATCCTGGCGCTACGAATGTGTTACGTAGCGGTAAAAAGGCTGCGGCTGTTTTGACACTGCTTGGCGATGCTGGTAAAGGCTGGCTTGCGGTGTTTCTTGCAGAATATTATGCATCGCTTTGGGGCTTGGGTAAGGAGGTGATTGCCGTGGTCGCACTGGCAGTATTCCTAGGGCATGTGTTTCCGGTTTTTTTGCGTTTTCAGGGGGGTAAGGGTGTGGCAACCGCGGTGGGCGTGCTGCTGGGCCTGAATCTATGGGTGGGCTTGATGGCACTAGCAAGTTGGTTATTGACTGCTATGATCTGGCGTATATCATCCTTGTCCGCTTTGGTTGCGGCTATACTGACGCCGGTTTATCACCTGAGTATGGTTGGGTTTGAAGAAAGTACCCTGGCGGTTTTTCTTATGTCATTGATGCTGATTTGGCGCCATCAGTCAAATATTGTTAATCTGCTGGCCGGTAAGGAAGGGCACATTGGCGAGAAGAAATCTCCCGGTTCCTGATTCAATTGTCCAGTGTTTCAAGCATTTCCAGATCCCATCGGGCATTGACCGTAAAGCTGCTTGCTGGCTGCCATACTTTACCAGGGATAGCCTGCAGCCGCATCGCGCCGGCAAAAGCAATCATGGCACCATTGTCGGTACAGAATTCAAGCTTCGGGTAAAAAACAGTTGCACCGATTGAAGCTGCTTTTTTGCTGAGATTCTGACGTAATTGATCATTAGCGCCAACACCTCCAGCCACGACCAGTTGCGTGAGGTCTGTCTGTGACAGAGCCGCTAGGGATTTTGCTGTTAAAACTTCTACAATTGCTTCTTGAAAGGCTAAGGCAATGTCTGCACAGGTTTGTTGCGTGACTTCCTGTTTATTGATCAGAGTGAGTACCGCGGTTTTGAGGCCGCTAAAACTGAAATTGAGATCTCCGCTATTGAGCATCGGTCGCGGGAGTTTGAAGCGTCCTGAGCGGCCTTGCCAGGCCAGTTTTGATAAAGCTGCTCCTCCGGGGTAACCTAATCCCAGCAATTTGGCTGTTTTATCAAAAGCCTCGCCTGCGGCATCATCAACAGTCTCTCCCAATAATTTGTATTGACCAACAGCGTCAACTTGCATTAATTGCGTATGACCCCCTGATACTAACAACGCTATAAAAGGGAAACTCGGCGCAGGACTGGATAATAAAGGCGATAATAGATGCCCTTCCAGGTGATGGATGCCCAGCGCAGGGATTCTTAGCGCAAAACTCAGGGCAGCACCAATACTGGCGCCTACCAGAAGGGCACCGGCCAACCCTGGGCCTTGCGTATAAGCGATGGCGTTAATTTGTTGCAGTCGACATTTTGCGGCAAACAAAGTTTGTTTGATTAACGGCAGCACGCGACGGATATGGTCGCGCGAAGCCAGTTCTGGCACCACTCCGCCATATTCGCTGTGCATTTTTATTTGAGAGTAGAGCGTATGACTCAGCAGGCCCCGTGTTGTGTCAAAAAGTGCGATTCCTGTTTCATCGCAAGAAGTTTCAATACCTAAAACAAGCATTAAGAAAAAAAAGAAGAGAAAGTTTGCTCTTTTATAGCAAAACTTTTGGTGTTATAATCAAAACTTTTTTGCGTCTTGTTAATTTTATTGGTTTGGCGTGGGACATTGTTATTTTATTATTGTATATTAATTAACCGAGGGTTTTTGCATATTTATGACGACTATTAAAGTTAAGGAAAACGAGCCATTTGAAGTTGCTATGCGGCGCTTTAAGCGATCGATAGAAAAAACAGGGATACTGACTGAACTGCGTGCTCGTGAGTTTTATGAAAAACCGACAGCGGAGCGCAAGCGAAAGCTGGCAGCGGCTGTAAAGCGCAATTACAAACGTTTGCGCAGCCAATTGCTCCCTCCTAAGCTTTATTAGTAAATAATAAAATTAATTTAGAAGTAACTTGACGCTTTTAGGGTATTTATAGAAACTTAAGAGCCAGCTGATAATTGATCATGTCGAAAGCTTTTTGCTATGAGTTTAAAACAGAAAATTACTGAAGACATGAAGGCGGCTATGCGCTCAGGTAATACCAAACAACGGGATACTATTCGTTTGCTGCAAGCAGCTATCAAGCAACGGGAAGTGGATGACCGCATTGTGCTTGATGATGCAGCTGTCATTGCGGTGATTGAAAAGATGCTTAAGCAGCGAAGGGATTCTATTGCGCAATATGAAGCTGCGCAGCGAACCGATCTGGCTGATATTGAGAAAGAGGAAGTTGCTATTTTAAGCACTTATATGCCACAAGCACTCAACGATTCTGAAATAGAGGCCTTGATTGCTGAAGCGATTTCCGAAACAGAGGCGAGAGGCATGCAGGATATGGGCAAAGTGATGAGTTTCTTGAAGCCTAAGCTTGCCGGGCGTGCTGATATGGCTAAAGTATCAACCCTGATTAAGGGAAAAATATCAAGCTGAGATTAAGTTTTTGGGAAGCTTCTGATCTCTAAAGAATTCATAACTGCTTATCCTATTTATACTTGCTGGGCATTATTGATAGCTTTCGATAGATGATTCCTCAGCCTTTTATTCATGATTTGCTCTGCCGTGTAGATATCGTTGATACGATTGATCGTCATGTTCCGCTCAAAAAAGCAGGTGCTAATTTTATAGCCTGTTGCCCGTTTCACAGTGAGAAGACCCCTTCATTTACCGTTAGTCAGACCAAGCAGTTTTATCATTGTTTTGGTTGTGGGGCACATGGTAATGCAATTAGCTTTTTGATTGAATACAGTGGCTTGAGCTTTATCGAAGCAGTGCATGACTTAGCAGCTTATGCGGGAATGCAAGTGCCTGTGCAGCCAATTGATGTAACTTTTAAACCCCTTGACTCAAATCAGTTATCGCCATCTCCAATAGCGGGAAATAAGGATAATAATACGGAGATACCACCACAGGATTTAATGGATGCGCTGCGCGTTGCCACGCAGTTTTATAGAGAACAACTGAAAATTTCGGGAAAGGCCATTACTTACCTTAAAAAACGTGGCTTATCAGGCAAAACAGCTGCGCGATTTGCGATAGGTTATGCGCCTGCCGGCTGGCAGAATCTTGAGGTGGTTTTTCCTGACTACAAGAGCGAAAGAACCCGGAAATTATTAGCGAGTGCGGGTTTGGTGATTATGTCTGACGAAGGGAAGCAATATGATCGATTCAGAGACCGTATTATGTTTCCGATTCTTAATCAAAGAGGACAAATTATTGGTTTTGGCGGCCGGGTGTTAGCGCAGGAAGAACCGAAATATCTCAATTCTCCGGAAACGGTTTTATTTGAGAAAGGACGAGAATTATATAACTTCTTTTCGGCTCGACGCGCCATTCGCGAGGTAAATTGTGTAGTAGTTGTAGAAGGTTATATGGATGTGATCGCACTTTCTCAGCACGGGATTGATTACGCAGTGGCTGCCCTAGGGACAGCAACGACCAGTTTCCATCTTCAGAAGCTTTTACGTCTGACTGATCATATTATTTTTTGTTTTGATGGCGACAAGGCAGGTAGAAAAGCGGCCTGGCGCGCACTCGAGAATAGCTTGCCATTAATTTCAGATGGTAAATATATGGGTTTTCTTTTTTTACCTGAAGGAGAAGATCCTGACAGTTATGTGAGGCAATACGGAAAAGTATCTTTTGAACAGCAACTTAAGCAAGCCATTCCTTTATCAGAATTTCTATTTAAGGAATTATGTTCAGGAATAAATCTCCAAACAAGTGAAGGTCGAGCCAAACTAGTAAGCGATGTAAAACCCCTATTGCAGCAAGTAAAAGCATCGGCATTATCCGTAATACTTTTGAAGCGTTTAGTTGAATTGAGTGAAATTAGCCAAGGTGAGTTAGAGGATTTGTTACAAATAAAGCGTATATCAAGTGTCCACAAGATGAAGAAGGTATCTAGAAAACAACCTGTTACACCTTATCATTGGTTGATTTTGATCATATTGAATAACCCAAGTCATGTCATTAAACTGGATAGAAATTTGCTTGTCAAATGCAGTGAAAATACTGAAGAAGCTGCAGCACTAAAAACACTGGTTGATTTTCTAGATGCACATCCTCATTTGATTGAAAGTAAGTCAACGCCTTCGATATTGACTTATTTACAAGATAATCCATATAAGGCACTACTGGAAAGTATTGAAAGTGAAACTTTGGAGTGGGGTGATGCAATTGATTTGGAGGCAGAATTCTTGGGAGCCTTAGAGAAATTGCAGCAAATGCAGCGTAAGAAACGTATGACAGAGCTACATAGCAAGGCTTTGAATAAGCTAACCGATGAAGAGAAGCAAGAGCTACAACGATTGGCTATGCTATGAAATCAGTGACGGGATGTCAGTAGTATCTGAATTTTGATATAATCTGATATTTTCAGCTTTTAATTTATCCATATTATTGGAATCGAATATGCCAAAAACAAGAGCGGTTAAGTCAAAAGATACTGAAGTTAAAAAAGAGAAAGTAACACCTAGAAAATTAAAAGATGCTGATAAAGAAATGTTGCAAAAAGAAGAGCTTGATCAATTAATGGCTAAAACTGAGAAAAAAATCGAAACAACTGCTACTGAAGTGAGTAAAGATGAGGCTAATTTAAAGGCATCTTCTAAAACAGCTCATCACAGTATTGATGAGATAGCGCAAGCAGTGTTAGCTACAAATAATATCGAGTTAGGTAACGGCAAAAAAACTCGGGGCAGAACTCCGAAAAAAATTAAAGCGGCCTCTGATAGAGAACAGGGGAATGAGCTAGAGTCTTTCTCTGTAAATCAGGGCAGTGCTACATTGCCGCAAGATATTGAAGCACGTCGTATGCGCCTGAAGATACTGATCGGATTAGGCAAGGAGCGCGGCTATTTGACCTATGCTGAAATCAATGATCATCTGCCTGATGACATGTTGGATGCAGAACAGATAGAAGGCATCATCAGCATGATCAATGACATGGGTATATCCGTGCATGATGAAGCGCCTGATGCCGAAACATTGTTGATGTCTGATGCCGCAACTACTGTTGCTGACGAGGATGTGGCGGAAGAGGCTGAAGCTGCGCTTTCTACGGTAGATTCTGAGTTTGGACGTACAACAGATCCAGTACGTATGTATATGCGTGAGATGGGGTCAGTGGGTTTGTTGACGCGTGAGAGTGAAATTGAGATTGCAAAACGTATTGAAGCTGGTCTGCGCCATATGATTCAGGCGATTTCCGCATGCCCGCCGATTATTGCGGGAATTGTCGATCTGGCAACTGAAATTGAAAAAGACAATCTTCGTATTGATGAAGTTGTGGATGGATTGTTGGATACCAGTGCGCAAGACATCATGAATGAAGAATTTTCAGAAGAAGCATTGGAGCAGGAATTAGAAGCCAGTGAGCTCAATGATGAAGATGAAGATGAAGATGGAGATAGCGCGGCAGTTGCAAGCGCCAACTTGTTAAAATTAAAGACTGATGCTCTCGAGCGTTTTGCAGTGATTCGTGAAATATATAACGAAATGCAAGCTCTCCTTGAGAAAGAGGGGCCTTATCACTCTGGGTATATCGAGTTACAGGATAAAATTTCGTCCGAACTGATGGGGATTCGTTTTTCTGCGAAAATGGTCGAGAAGCTCTGTGATACGCAACGTGCCCTTGTTAACGATGTGCGTAACTACGAGCGCAAGATAATGGATTTTTGCGTAACTAAGGCAAAAATGCCGAGAAATTATTTCATCAAGACTTTTCCTGGAAATGAAACGAACTTGGAATGGGTAGCGCAAGAAATCGAAGCTGAAAAATCGTATAGCCAAGCACTCCAACACTATAAGCCAGCAATTATGGAGGAACAACAGAATTTACTAGCACTTAGAAATAAAGTTGGTATTCCTATCAAGGATCTGAAAGAAATTAATCGCAAGATGTCCACTGGTGAGGCAAAAGCGCGTCGAGCTAAACGTGAAATGACTGAAGCGAACTTACGTCTGGTGATTTCCATTGCGAAGAAATATACCAATCGTGGATTGCAATTTCTGGATCTGATTCAGGAAGGCAACATTGGTTTGATGAAAGCAGTAGATAAATTTGAATATCGGCGTGGCTATAAGTTTTCAACCTATGCAACATGGTGGATACGTCAGGCCATTACCCGATCGATTGCCGATCAGGCGCGTACTATCCGGATTCCGGTGCATATGATTGAAACCATCAATAAAATGAATCGTATTTCGCGCCAGATTTTGCAAGAAACTGGACAAGAACCAGAACCAGCAGTTCTGGCGCAGAAAATGGAAATGCCTGAAGAGAAAATTCGAAAAATCCTTAAAATTTCCAAAGAACCGATTTCTATGGAAACACCGATTGGTGATGACGAAGATTCGCATTTGGGTGATTTTATCGAAGATGCAGCAACCATGGCGCCAGCCGATGCGGCAGTCTATGCTAGCTTACGTGGCGTGACAAAGGATATACTCGATTCTCTAACGCCGCGTGAAGCCAAAGTATTGCGCATGCGTTTTGGCATTGAAATGAATACAGATCACACACTGGAAGAAGTAGGGAAGCAATTTGATGTCACCCGAGAACGCATCCGTCAGATTGAAGCCAAGGCACTACGGAAGTTACGCCATCCTGCTCGTTCTGAACGTTTACGCAGCTTCTTGGATACGGGTAATAATTGAAAGGTTTAAAATAATAACAGCAGCAGGGTCTGTAGCTCAGTTGGTTAGAGCAGGGGACTCATAATCCCTTGGTCGCTGGTTCGAGTCCAGCCAGACCCACCAGTTAATCAAGCACTTAGA
>CBFGXU010000115.1:0-7592 GCA_965652935.1 uncultured Nitrosomonas sp. | reverse complement strand
ATTATATTTGAATCTGTTTTTAATATTCTCAATCTTTGATTGCAAGCATATGCAAGCTGATCATTCAGCCAGAATGCCCTTTATTGATGCATTAAAAGCCGTCTGCTGCTTATTGATCGTTGCTCACCACCTGGCCATTTATGGCCCCATGTCAGACATTGCGTATCCATTGATCTCTGCGCTCATTGATTGGCTGCGTGAATATGGAAGAATAGCGGTACAAATATTTTTTGTTACAGCAGGATTTTTACTCGCTGCAAAACTTGCACCGCAGCGCTTGTCGCTGGTCACTGCCCCTATCAAGCTTATCCGGCAGCGGTACATAAGATTAATCATGCCCTATCTGGCTGCTTTAACACTAGCCATTGGGTGTGCCGCCTTGGCCAGAATCTGGATGCACCATGAATCAATCCCCGACGTACCGAATTTGTTTCAATTGCTGGCGCATATCCTGTTGTTGCAAGATCTGCTGAATCAAGAGGTACTATCAGCGGGTATCTGGTATGTTGCGATTGATTTTCAGTTATATGTTTTAACGGTTTTTTTGTTATGGATCTCCAATCAAATCCAGAATCGGTATCCAGGCGTGCAAATGTTAAGCTTGATTTCAGTTCTAAGCTTAACCGCCACCTCATTATTCTTCTTTAATCGAGATACTTACTGGGATGAGACAGCTTTATATTTTTTTGGATCTTATGGTCTTGGAATTCTGATTTATTGGGCTTCTATCAGCCAGTATCGTTTTTTCTGGTACATCGTACTGATCACGTTAGTTTCTGCTGCACTCACGGTTGACTTCCGTTCACGCATACTCGTAGCAGGCAGTGTGATGCTGATATTGGGGTTGGCTCAGCGTTACGGGTTTTTAAAAAGCAAGCTTGTACCCGGCTATTTCGCCTATCTTGGACGTGCTTCTTATTCCATATTTCTGGTTCATTTTCCTATTTCTCTGGTCATTAATGCAGCCTTTTTCCATTTTTTACCGCACCAGCCAATTATTCATTTATTTGGTCTACTGTTGGCAATATGCGCCAGTATTGGTGGCGGCATCCTGCTTTTCAAATGGCTTGAAGCTCGCCCGATAACCTACCAGATGTGTATATTGCTGCCAACAGGATTTATCACATGTGGTTTATTGGCAATGTTAGTCAGTGGCTAAGGTTTTACCCTTCACTACTTCCTTTTCATATACAACCACCAAAATTCAATATGACTCGAGCATTTCATTACTTGATAATTGTGGGCTTCAGAAATATTCGTTCATGCCGTTTTTAATGCTTACACTTTGAACTTGAACTTAATTATCAACGGCCTTGTTATGAGCCTAATAGGAGTACAAAATGAAATATTTTTTGCTGGCAGCCGTGTTTTCAATCACTTCTGCATCTGCATCAGCCAATGATTTAGGCGTTTCAATCAGTATTGGCCAGCCTGGCTTTTATGGCCAGATCAACTTAGGCAGCCATTATCCCCGCCCTCAATTGATTTATCCCAACCCTATTCTGGCCAGGCCGCCTGCCATTGCCATTCAGCAGCAACCAATTTATCTCCATGTGCCTCCGGGTCATGCCAAGAAATGGAATAAACACTGCCACCGCTATAATGCCTGTAACCAACCTGTTTATTTCATCGATGGAAACTGGTACGACAACGTTTATCTGCCCCACTATCACAGTCAGAACAATTATCCCGGCGAGCACTACAACTCAGCACGTCACAACGACAATGGCGGTCGCGAGCAGAAGCATTCAGAACGAAGCGATAAAGCACGTCGACAATTTGATGAAGACCATCGAGGGCAACGAACCAGTCATGACTATGCGCGTGGCAATGACAAGCATCGGGAAAAACATGACGAAGGAAGAAATTATGATAAAAAAGAAAAGGATCGGGGTAACCGAAGAGACTAACAGAATATAAATGGATAGATTGTACAGCGGTTGCCCTTTAACTACTGACTACGGCATAAAGCATCCCAGCATCATGCTGGGATGCTTCACACTTCATCGGATCGAATTGAAATTCGACCATTTTCGAGATATTCATGGTAGCCGCTATCGTAGCAAGAGCTCAGCCCCTAATCGAGCATATGTAAAACCAAAAAATTTACGCTCAGCATTGGTTGCCTCATTCAAATCAATTAACCCCTTGATGCGCATTACAAATCCGGTAAAGAAAAAATTGAGCGAATATTAATTATTCTTGTGCAGGATCGATTTAGCCTCACGCAGTAAAAAACAAAAACATTATCTAATTCTTACCAGTGAGTTTCTGGATCATTACAAATGAATGTTTCTTGTCTTACCTTACTGAAATAGTGCTTGAAATCGATTCTTAATTCGTTTAACGTCTAAGCTAATGCCAATCAATAAGCTGGGCTGGTATCCAGCAAACGGAAAAGGTTAAGCAATATGTTCAATTTAGGTTCTATGCTTAATTTAGGTTCCACCGAGCCGGTCATCGGCAGAGCGCAAATTATAATAGAATGTTCAGTCGAAGAGCTTTTTCAGTATCTCGCAGACGGTCTGTTCGAGAATTATCCCAAATGGTCTCCCGAAGTTAAAGAGCTTGAGCAGATCACGCCCGGTCCAGTAAAGGTGGGAACTGAAGGACGTCAGGTGCGTATCGACCATGGGCGGCGCACGGAATCCAGGTTCAAGATTTCCGCTTATGAGCCCGGCGTACGTTTAACATTTATTGGCGTATCTGATCCTTTTCGCTGCACCTATGAATTACAGAATCTCGATTCTGAAAACTCAACCAAGCTGACATTTTCTTTTGAGCTACTTGAAATTCAGGCAATCATGCGACCTTTTGAAGGATTAGTCCGTAGCGCCATAAAAGATGGCGCTGAACGAACAGTTCAGAATATCAAGCGCTTGGTTGAAGCAGAAAAATCCAAGACTTCTGTTCATCAGGAATCGCCCTGAATCATGTTACACCAGCCAAGATCTCATGCATCATGAACGATAGGTGTTTATAACCCTTACAGGAGGAGGACGGATGGCACAAGATATTTTTTCCAGCATTCAGGCACCGCAAGTTGATGATCGTCCGGTATGGGATGTCATTTTTGCAGTTTACGGCTATCCCGCACTCCTGCTAGCGCATCGGCTAAAAATCTTTCCGCTGCTGGCAGATAATCCATCCACCCTGGCAGAAATTTGCAATGCGTTGCACATTAAGCAGCGCCCGGCAGAAGCAATTCTGACCGTAGCGACCGCCCTGGGTTTTTTGTCTTTGCACGAAGGGCGTTATTCTCTGACTACGGTTGCAAAAGAATATTTGCTGGAGCAAAGTCCGAATTACTTCGGTTTCTTCTGGGACCTGATGATCGCTAATTATCAGGTATGCTCTTTTGCAACGCTGGAAAAAGCAATTCTTACGGATTCTCCTCAGGCCTATGGAGGAGGTGACATTTTTAAGTCCCACGAAGAGCAGATTGAATTACTGCAGCGCTTCACACGCGGCATGCACAGCATCAGTATCACCTCAGCGTTTGTTTGGCCTGAGGTGCTGGATTTTTCCGAGCACCGGCTAATGCTCGATGTCGCAGGGGGATCTGCCGCTCATTCGATTGGCGCAGCATTGAAATTACCCAATCTGAAAGTAATATTTCTCGATTTTCGTCAGGTATGCGACATTGCCCAAGAATATATTAGTCAGTACGGCTTACAGGAACGGATCAAAACACAAGAAATCAACATTTGGAGCGACCGCTGGCCGTCAGCTGATATGCATTTTTTCTCAAATATTTATCATGACTGGACACCAGAAAAATGCCATTTTCTGACTGCAAAAAGTTTCAATAGCCTTGAAACCGGAGGACGTATCGTTATTCATGAGATGCTCTATAATGATGAAAAAACAGGCCCATTTCCAGCCGCGGCCTATAGTATGATGATGATGGGCTGGACCGAAGGCAGGCAATACTCCGGATTGGAATTATCGACCATGATGGAGGAAATCGGCTTTAAGGATATTCAAATCCGCAAAGCCTTTGGTTACTACAGTATCGTGACAGGCCGAAAGCCTTAGTTTTTGTTTGCCCCATCAGATTGGCATAGTTAAAATGCTAGCCTTCATCCAATAACGCACCCACCAGCTTGGCTTCTATTTCCTGATATTGCGAATTATTGTTGCGGGTTACAGAAGGTTCATACCAGCCGGGGTTCTGCCGCAAGACACTGATCAATTGACTCCACTGATCAGGTAATTTTTCGCTGTCAACCTTATCTACCTGCAAGGTATCCTGAGCGGCATGGCCGCGGTGCATTAATTTCTTCAGCAAGTGTTTCTCACGTAGATACAATATTTGCAGCGTGGTTTCATCAGCACACTGCCATTGGGTGCCTTTGACGGCAGCCTTGATTTCATCGCCATAACGCTTGAAGGTCGACCAGCCAGCACCGGCAATTGCGCCCAATGCGCTGGCCGCGCCCAGGCTCATGCCGCCGACCATCAAGTCGATTCCAGCGCCTGCTGCAGCACCCTTGGCTGCGGCGCTGCCGACATCCAGTCCATATGCTTTAAGTAGGCCGGGCGCAAAGATGTCCAGTTGCCATTGACCGTTGCTGACCGGGATTTTCTGCATGGCCACATCTTTCTCGGAGAAATTGAAAATCACTAATAAATCGTGCAGGCAACGCTGCTCCGCTTTACGAACAAAGTCATGCAGCCGATCTTCAGCCAATGAATCCGCGATCTGAGTATTTTTGTCTGTCTTGCTTTCGCGATAACAGGCAACACTGACAATCAGCTCAGCCACCCGCTTGGCCCCTGATAAGCAGAGCTGGTTCCATAATTTGGCGCGATAATCTATCAGTTTCTGCAGCGGTGCATAATAAGACTCCACCAGCGTTTGTATCTTCTGATAGAGCCTTTTTTCTGCTTCAAAAGTAAACGCTACCGTATCAAATTCCAGTGTCGCATGCATGCGATAGGCTGCCAGATGTTGCCGCCATTGGGCGAGCTCCTGCTGATGCGCGGCGGTAAAGTTGAAGACAGGAATGATCGGCTTTGCCGATTGGGTCAATATATCCAATTCCAATCGGTATTTTTCCAGAAAAGGCTCACGCACATCAATGATATATAGAAGAATATCGCTGCGTAATACCTGCCGGATCACTTTGGCTTCCTGTTCCAACGGATCATTCACGGAAACATGCGTAACAAAGTGTTCCAGCACTTGCGCAGGCAATAATAATCTCGATGTTGCTTGGAGCTTCCTGATATGCGCGGATAACGCCCTCGAATCCTCCAGGCCGGGCGTGTCATACAAGTTCAGAATCGGTTCGTTATCAGCAGATATCGTCGCTTGCTCAACATGCCGCGTGGTGCCAGCAGCATCTTCAACGACGCCAAATTCAGTGCTGCGCAGCATGGTACGAATCAGCGATGTTTTGCCTGTATTGGTATGGCCGACGACGGCGATATTCAGCAATGAAGGAGTATCTGGACGATGAGGATTTTTAACCATCTTATTTTATTGGGTAATCACATGTTCCGCGGGAATGCCGCAGGCTTCCGCGAGACGAAACCAGGCAATTTCACGATTGCTTGTAACCGGCATCGAGGATCTGCTCAACAAGATTAGCCAGGGTTTCCCACTGCTGCTATCCACTAATTCCTTGATCAAACGCTGCACGCCCCGATCGGGTAAACGATGTGCTGCAACTCCCAGCAGCAATGGACCATCGAGTTGTTTAATCAGTGTGATCGCCTCGTCATACGATTGCTGATCGATAATATTCAAGCGGCAGGTCACTGATTCAGGCCAGTGTGCTGTAGGATCGAGCTCAATACCAAAAGCTTGTGCATTAGACGGAATGGCGATATTTTCTGGAGGATAAGCGACTTCGGCAGGTTTAGCGCCGGCATGCGGATCTGCATCAATAACCTTGGCTTTAACTTCACGTGCCATCAGATGCTGACGCAATTCAATATAGTAGGGCAAATATAGATCCAGCTTGAACCGTCGTTCACTCCATTTTTGCATGACGAGCGAGAGACCAAGCACTAGCAGGCGCGGCAATATGCCATAGACCAGCAATACGCCGATCAGGAAAGTAGCCCAGGCCATGCGCGTCTGTGCATCTTGCTTGCTGATTCCTATTCTGCTGGCAATCATTTGCGGATCGTCGGGTATTTTCAATCCCATCGCCTCCAGCGGTGTGCCAAGCACTTGCGTAAGCTTAGGTAAAGTGCTGTCTGGCAGTAAGGTCGTACCCCAGATAAAATCATATTGCTTGGCCAGCATGAGCAGTATCAATAACACCATGCCAGCACTTAAGTAGGTTAACCAGAATTTGTGCGTTAAAACGCTGATGCGCCACTTGCCGACCTCACCGGTTAAACAACATTCCCACCAGGCATGCGACGCCAGCGATGCAATCGTCGGATCTTTCTTGTGCCGATAAGGCAACCAACTGGCCAATTGCGCAACAATCCCGCTGCTTAAGCTTTGCAAATTCAAGGTGATACCTGATAACCACAGCAGCAATGAGATCGTATTAAATCCCAGCAGCACTGCGAGCAACCAGTAAATATTCAGTGTGGAAGATTCACTGACAGCCTGGCTTGCAGCCAAGCCGCCCAGAATAACCGCGAGCGCTAGACAGATTCGGTGAGCGCGGACAAATTGTCTGTGCGGCTGCTGCAACGCATCTTCCAGTGCGTTATCCTGAATCAAATGCTTGGCACGAGTGCTCAGCCGATGAATGAATTCGGAATAATTGAAGTCACGGGCGGTAGGGCCTGGCATATTCTTGATGCTGGCATACGATAATTCCTCCGCTTTAGCGGACTCTATCTGACGTAATTGTTCGATACGCACCAAATCAGTAAAGGTGTATTTTTTCCCTGACATCAGGCAGCCCATAGCAGAAGAATGACAATCAGGATTTTATATTTATCGAAATATTTGTGTTTCACAGTTTCAAAGAGAAATTTCTTGGATTTTCAGCTGAAAATGGGTGGCAAAACAAGCTAAAATTCGTTATCAGATTATTTAAAGTAGGGCAGGAAAACTCCATGAAGCCGGTTGCAATTTTTAGACATTTGCCCATCGAAGGGCCAGGCTATTTTGCCACATTTCTCGATAACAATCATATTCCATGGCGTCTGATTAAAATAGACGCCGGCGAAAAGCCTCCCACCAGCATCCATGAATTCAGCGGCATGGTATTCATGGGCGGGCCGATGAGCGTCAATGATGATCTGCCGTGGATTGAACCTGCTCTCGGATTGATCCGGCAGGCGGTTGCCGCGAATATGCCCGTACTGGGCCATTGCCTGGGTGGACAACTCATGGCCAAGGCGCTGGGTGGCGCCGTCAGTGCTAATCCGGTGAAGGAAATGGGTTGGGGTGAAGTCAGTGTGCCTGATAACCCCACTGCCCGTTCCTGGTTTGATGATTTATCCACTTTTCAGACTTTTCACTGGCATGGAGAAGCTTTCAGCCTGCCGCCTGGTGCAACCTGCATACTTTCCAGCCCATATTGTGAGAATCAGGCATTTGCACTCGGCATGCATCTGGGTATGCAGTGTCATGTGGAAATGACCGAGCGCATGGTGCGCGACTGGTGCAGCGT
>CBFGXU010000114.1:0-7622 GCA_965652935.1 uncultured Nitrosomonas sp. | reverse complement strand
TTTCTTATTATGGATCGTTAAAACTTGTATCCCCGATGCAGTGCTACAATTCCAGCCGTCAAATTGAAGTATTCCACACGCTCAAAACCAACTTCTTCCATCAATTTTTTTAATTCTTGCTGGGAAGGGTGCATACGGATCGATTCGGCCAGATAGCGGTAGCTTTCTGCATCGTTAGCAATCACTTTTCCCATGACGGGGAGTAGCTTAAATGAGTAAGTATCGTAAGCGGGTTGCAGAGGTTTCCAGATTTTGGAAAATTCCAATACAATGACGGTTCCCCCGGGTTTGATGACGCGCAGCATTTCCTTCAACGCGATATCCTTATGCGTCATGTTCCTGAGGCCAAATGCTACGCTGACGCAATTAAAATAATTATCTGGAAAAGGCAATTTTTCGGCATCGCACTGTGCGACCGGAGTAGGGGCGCCTTCGTCAATCAGACGGTCGCGACCGATGGAGAGCATGGAATTATTGATATCAGTCAGCCAGACTTGACCGGATTTGCCTACTTTTTGTAAAAACAGTGCAGTTAAATCGCCGGTGCCGCCTGCAATATCCAATACCTTGTCGCCTTTTTTAACCCCGCTGATTTCAATGGCGAAGCGTTTCCATAAACGATGCAGGCCCACCGACATCAAATCATTCATCAGATTGTAGCGTTCTGCTACCGAATGAAAGACTTGCGCAACTTTGCCAGCTTTTTCATCTTCAGAGACAGTGTTAAAGCCAAAATGGGTGGTTTTAGTCATAATAGATCATTGAGTTTAAGATGAATGGATTGATGACAGCTTATTTACAGGAGTGATGCAGCGTCTGATGGTTTGTTTCAGTTTCGCGGCTGGCGCCAGCTTCTTCCATGCGCTGCAGATATCGTTGCCACATTTTATCCTGATTGAGGCCGTAGTCATAGAGCAAGTCCCATGAATAAAGGCCGGTGTTATGACCGTCAGTGAAACTGAGTTGTATGGCATAATTGCCGATAGGCTCAATTTTACGGATATTGATCATTTTCTTTCCGGTTTGCAATACTTCCTGTCCCGGGCCATGACCGCTGACCTCGGCGGAAGGCGAATAAACGCGCAAAAATTCACATGGGAATTGGAAAGTTCTTCCATCAGAAAAAGCAATATCCAGAATTCTGGATTTTTGATGTAACTTGATTTCTATAGGATGAGGGGTATTTTTGGTTAAGCCGGCCATATGATGTTATTCAGTGAATTGGTTAAGATAATCGATAAGGGTCATTGTAGCAAACTGTATAAAAAATTGATTGATACAGGAATTCACGCATGACTGCAAAAATACTGATCGTGGAAGATGAAGCTGCTATACAGGAACTGATTGCTTATAATCTGCAGCAAGCTGGTTATGAGACTGTCTGTGTGGACAATGCAGAGAAGGCGATGGTGATGATTAATGATGCATTGCCGGATCTGATCTTGCTGGACTGGATGCTTCCCAACATGAGCG
Source organism: uncultured Nitrosomonas sp. (assembly GCA_965652935.1). GTDB lineage: Bacteria > Pseudomonadota > Gammaproteobacteria > Burkholderiales > Nitrosomonadaceae > Nitrosomonas. The sequence continues at coordinate 6,149 of CBFGXU010000114.1, read as the reverse complement.
GCATTGAGTTTGCCAGAATTTTGCGGCGAGGTGAACGTACTCGCCTAATTCCGATTATCATGTTGACAGCACGTACCCAGGAAGCGGATAAGGTAGCGGGCCTGGAGATGGGTGCGGATGATTACATGACTAAGCCTTTTTCACCGCGCGAACTAACCGCCCGTATCAATGCTGTGCTACGCAGACTGATACCGGAAGCTTCTGATGAGGTAGTTGAAATTGATGGGCTTCGACTGGATCCAGCCAATCATCGGGTAACTGCCGGGAATAAGGAAATTGAACTGGGTCCCACCGAATATCGTTTGTTGCATTTCATGATGACACATACTGAACGTGTTTATTCGCGCAGCCAATTGCTTGACCGGGTATGGGGCGATCATGTGTTTGTCGAGGACCGTACTGTCGATGTACATATTCGCAGATTGCGCAAAGCGTTAGAACTGACAGGTAAAGATGAGTGGATACAGACCGTCAGGGGTGCAGGTTATCGGTTTTCGGCTATTACAAAAGATCCGGATGCAGAAATCTGACCAAGGGAAACTTGCCTGATGAGCACTACCATCTAATACTTTTTGGGGAATATTAAAGTGTTTGATATCTGGCAACGTTCTTCCAATCTTCTTCTTGTTATCTTTATCACAGCAATAATATGGATGATTCTAGGTGCCGTAAAGGCATTGATTTTTTTTAGTCTCGTGTTGCTATGGATAGTGTTTCATCATATCCGCCACTTGGTTGCACTAGAACGTTGGCTACAACGTTCTGATCATTCTGTCGCCAGCATCCCGCCCGGTACCGGAGCTTGGGATGATGTGTTTGCTCATTTGGCGCGTTATGTGCGCCAACATAGTCACAGCCAGGAATTGCTGAGTCTTGCATTGGAGCGCATGCGCAGTGTAACTTCAGCCATGCCCGATGGGATTGTTCTTCTGGACGCAGCCGACCGGATTGAATGGTGTAATCCTGTCGCGGAGCAGCACTTAGGTATTAACCTGTCGTTGGATGCGGGTCAGCAGATCACGTATCTGGTGAGGCAAATACCTTTTGTAGAGTATCTGGCAGCGCGTAAATACAGTGATCATTTAACTCTCAAGCAACCGCGTCAGCAGGGAATGATTATTTCATTGCAGTTAGTACCTTATGGTTATAATCAGAAGCTTCTGATCAGCCGGGATATTACACGGTTTGAAAAAATAGAAACCATGCGGCGCGACTTTATTGCCAACGTTTCTCATGAATTGCGCACTCCACTCACGGTCATCGGCGGTTTTCTTGAAACATTATCCGCAGATGAAAGTGTGAATACCGGTTTCAATAAGCGTATTCTGGCATTAATGACTGAACAAACCACACGCATGCAGCATCTGATCGAAGATTTGCTGATTCTTTCTCGCCTGGAAAATGAACAGAATAAAATCAACGAGAAGATCGTGGATGTCGTCAGCCTATTACATGTCATATTACAGGATGCTGAATCCTTGAGTGCTGGACGCCATCAAATCAAATTAACTGTTACCACCCAAGACCGGCTTCTGGGAAGTGAAGAAGAGTTGCGCAGTGCTTTTGGTAACTTAATCAATAATGCCATCCGTTATACGCCAGATAACGGTGAAATCCATATCAGCTGGGAAAAACGCGACGGCCAGGGATTATTTTTTGTCCAGGATAGCGGAATCGGCATTGAACCGGAGCACATCCCTCGCTTGACCGAGCGTTTTTATCGCGTAGATAACAGCCGTTCACGAGAGACGGGTGGAACGGGCCTTGGATTGGCCATTGTCAAGCATGTCCTAAGCCGGCATGAAGCACGCCTAGAGATTATCAGTCAAGTAGGCAAGGGCAGCCGTTTTAATATATGGTTTCCTGCAAAGCGCTTGATTACGGCAAATAAGTGAAGTGAGCGCTTCCTCTTGTATCTGTATCAAACTGCTCTGTGTAAATAAATATTCTACAAGAAAGCGATTGTAAATAATAAAAAATAAACCACCGCTTAACGGTGGTTATAAGTTCTGCTCAAATCCCGTAGCGGGTTATTATTGTTATCTGACTGCGATAGAATCTCGATCCGTGTCGGTTTTTGCTTTATTTATTGGATCGTTTTGTTCTTCTGTTATCTTTTCCTTGTGAAGCTCGGCGTTGCGTAAATTTTCTTTCACAATTACTTCGTATTCCTGAATATTGGCGGAAATATGCGATTGGATCTCTTGGCCTTGCCTGCCATAGTGATAGGGATGTGCCTTATATCCTTCGAGTAATTCTTTATTTTCTTGTAATTTCACTTCCGCTGCTTTGGCCAGGTTTTCATAATGTTTTGCCAAAGTAGCATGATCATTATCATCAATTCCATCCACAGCAAGTACAGCGGAAACGTTTAGGCAAAGCATCAACAAGGGGAGCAATGGTAAAACTTTTAATGCTTTCATGCTAAGTACCCTCCTCTAAGGATAAAAAACAACAAATCTTAATTGAGTCAGTATCTAGTGTGTATCAGGGAAACCACTGTTATGGTCTAATGGAAACCATTAGATTGGACTTGTTTTACTGAGCTACAGGCATGTGCAACCCCGATCTGTAGTCCTTGATAGCATTTTCTGGCAAAGCCTGAGATTCTATGCTTTCTCTATTTTGGTTTCATCATTCAGTGCTGAGCATCAAGAAATTGAACTAAATTCGCTACTCAATTCGTAGATTTTGATCATTACTCAAGTAATCTGCGTAGATTTCTTTAATAATGAATTTAATGAATTGAGTTAATTTTGGCAGGTAGTGTTTTACAGCCGAATAACCCAATTTCGGTATGAAAAAAATTTATTTAAAACTCTGCTTCTTACGTTTGCGTACATTACTCTGCAGAGTATTTGTTTGACGTTTTGACCAGATCAATATCCCTATTCCTGCTACGATCATTGGAATCGAGAGCCACTGACCCATCGTCATCCCTAATGTTAATATGCCCATAAATCCATCTTCCGGTTCACGGAAGAATTCGGCGAATGAACGTAGAATCCCGTAACCGATCAGGAACATGCCGCTAACTGCACCTGTTGGGCGCGGTTTAGAGGAATAAATCCAGAGAAAGAGGAAAAATACCACACCTTCAAGCGCAAATTGATAGAGCTGAGAGGGATGGCGCGCAAGTTCGTCAACATAGGGGAAAACCATGCCCCATGGTACATCGGTGGGGCGTCCCCATAATTCGGCATTAATGAAATTACCTATTCGACCAGCTCCGAGTCCTAATGGTACTAGCGGTGCAATGAAATCAGTGACTGAGAGCCATTTCAGGTGGTGTTTCCGTGCAAGCAGTAGCATGGCGATGAGAACGCCGAGAAGCCCGCCATGGAAAGACATACCTCCTTCCCAGATGGCAAAAATACGCAATGGATGTTCCAGGTAATAGCCAAATTGATAGAACAATACATGCCCCAGGCGTCCGCCCAGAATCACGCCAAGCATGCCGTAAAACAGCGCGTCGTCCAGCATTTCATAAGTAAAGGTAACGTGCGGATGATGTTTGATGCGATAGCGCCCTAACAGGATAAATAGCACAAAACCGATCAGATACATCAATCCGTACCAATGCACGGAGAGTGGTCCCACTGAAATAGCAACTGGATCAATTTGGGGATGAACGAGCATAGCTTCGGCCTTATTTACGGTAAAATGCCGGTTATTATACAAGCGCGTTTGTGATAATCGTACCTTTGTCATAAATTGTTTTTTTATCTTATTCAGGAGCAAGCATGCCAGACAATAAACGGAGCCAAGCCATTACCCAGGGTGCGCAACGTACCCCTAACCGTGCGATGTTACGCGCGGTTGGATTTAGTGATGGGGATTTCAACAAGCCCATTGTAGGCGTGGCTAATGGTTATTCCACTATTACGCCATGCAATAAAGGCTTGAACGAACTATCGTTAAAAGCGGAATCGGCACTGAGACAGGCGGGCGCAATGCCACAGATGTTCGGCACCATTACGGTGTCGGATGGTATTTCAATGGGCACGGAAGGCATGAAATATTCTCTCGTTTCGCGCGAAGTCATCGCTGATTCGATTGAAACCTGTGTGCAAGCGGAAAGCATGGATGCTGTGATTGCCATCGGTGGCTGCGACAAGAATATGCCAGGAGCGATGATTGCAATTGCGCGCATGAATGTACCAGCGATTTTTGTGTATGGCGGTACCATCAAACCGGGCCACTACAAAGGGCAGGATTTGACCATTGTCAGCGCGTTTGAAGCGGTGGGTCAGCACAGTGCGCACAAAATCGACGATGAAGAGTTGCTGCAAGTCGAACGTCATGCTTGCCCAGGTGCCGGTTCTTGCGGCGGCATGTTTACCGCCAATACCATGTCGTCTGCTTTTGAAGCCATGGGTATGAGCTTGCCGTATTCTTCCACGATGTCTGCGGAAGACAATGAAAAACTGATCAGTGCAGGGCAATCCGCCGAGGTGCTGGTCAATGCCATCAAAAAACAGATTCTGCCGCGCGACATCATTACCCGGAAATCAATCGAAAATTCGATCGCAGTGATCATGGCAGTAGGAGGTTCTACCAATGCAGTACTGCATTTTCTGGCGATTGCGCATGCGGCGAAAGTTCCGTTGAACATTGATGATTTTGAACAAATACGCGGTAAAGTGCCAGTATTATGCGATCTGAAGCCCTCCGGGCGCTATGTGACAGCCGATTTGCATCGTGCCGGCGGTATTCCGCAAGTGATGAAGATGCTACTGAAGCATGATTTGTTACACGGGGATTGCATCACCATCAGCGGGCAAACCATTGCAGAAATATTGCGGGATATTCCGGATACGCCGCGTGCTGATCAGAATGTGATCCGCCAATGGGATAACCCGATGTATACGCAGGGGCATCTGGCGATTTTGAAGGGCAACCTGTCGACTGAAGGTTGTGTGGCAAAAATTTCTGGGATCAAGAATCCCAAAATCACTGGTCCTGCACGAGTATTTGAATCGGAAGAAGCCTGTATGGCAGCGATTCTTGCGCGTAAAATCCAGCCCGGTGATGTGGTGGTGATTCGTTATGAAGGCCCCAGAGGCGGTCCCGGCATGCGCGAAATGCTTTCACCCACCTCAGCCTTGATTGGTGAAGGCCTAGGAGATTCCGTCGGGTTGATTACCGATGGACGTTTTTCCGGTGGCACTTACGGTATGGTAGTCGGGCATGTCGCACCGGAAGCTTTTGCAGGGGGAAATATTGCGCTGGTGCAGGAAGGTGATTCGATCACCATTGACGCCGAACAGCGCTTGCTGCAATTGAATGTATCAGATGAAGTTCTGGCGCAGCGACGCGCAGCCTGGCAGCGGCCGCAACCACGTTATTCTCGAGGAGTGCTGGCCAAATATGCAAAGCTGGTATCCAGCGCAAGTAGCGGTGCAATCACTGATGGCTAATCATCTTCGTAACGAAACCAGCCCTTACTTACTGCAACATGCGGATAATCCTGTGGACTGGTATCCGTGGAGCGAAGAAGCGCTCGGTCTGGCGCGTGCACAAAATAAACCAATTTTACTTTCGATCGGTTATTCCGCCTGCCATTGGTGCCATGTGATGGCGCATGAATCCTTTGAGAATGCGGAAGTGGCCACCGTGATGAATCGGCATTTCATCAATATCAAAGTGGATCGCGAAGAACGCCCGGATATCGATCAAATCTATCAAACCGCACATTACATTCTGAATCATCGCAATGGCGGCTGGCCGCTGACAATGTTTCTAACGCCCGAACAAAAGCCTTATTTTGGCGGCACTTATTTTCCACTTGAATCGCGCTATGGTTTGCCAGGTTTTCTGGAATTACTGCCGCGCCTTGCTGAAGCTTACTACACGCATAGTAAGGATATTGAAAGACAGGGCAGGGTATTGCTCGAATTGATGAATGAAACATTGCCGAGCAGAAAATCATCAACGGTGGAATTCTCTGAGCAGTTATTAACCCTAGCGATCAAGCAGCTGGAAGAATTGTTTGATCCAGTTTATGGTGGTTTTGGAGAGGCTCCCAAATTTTTGCATCCTGCTGAACTTTCGTTTTGTTTGCAGCAGTATTTTAGAACGCAACATATCAAAGCCTTACAGATGACCACTTTTACGCTGGAGCAAATGGCTAGAGGAGGTATTTATGA
>CBFGXU010000113.1:0-7630 GCA_965652935.1 uncultured Nitrosomonas sp. | reverse complement strand
ATCATCCTCCGTACCGTCTGGATCGTCCTGCGTAGAGAAAATGCTTATTGAATCTTAGCTGATTCCAAATTTGGAGACATATTCTAAGTTCACAATCTCTAAAAACGACACCTACAAGCCCAGCTTCAACTTGTCATAAATACTCATTTTCCTTTCCTGATCTTGGGAAATTATCTCTGACGACCTATTTACCCAAACCCACCGGTAATATAAAAATCAGGAAGTCGGAAACTCTTTACTGTAAAACCTACTCCTTGTCTCGCGCTTGAAACAAAAACATTAGAGCAATTGTTTTAGGTCATTAATCTCATAAAAATAATAAAATATAATCATATACTTATATTATAGTAATGAGTAGCTTAATCAAATCAATTCTATTAGTTGACTAAATCAATAGGGTATTGTATAGTTGACAAAATCAATCAAGTATTGCTCAATTTAAGCTATTAATTTTACATTCATTCTATTCGATTTTTAAAAGGAGGTTGATTATGCGATTAACAACGAAAGGTAGATTTGCAGTGACCGCACTTCTTGATCTTGCTTTGCAACAAAGTAGCCATCCAGTAACTTTAGCGGATATCAGTCAGCGACAAAAAATCTCGTTATCTTATTTAGAGCAATTATTTGCAAAACTACGCCAATCCGAACTCGTGGATAGTGTACGTGGCCCTGGGGGTGGTTATTGTCTTGCTAAAGATTTAGATAAAGTATCTATTGCTGACATTATTCTTGCTGTTGATGAGCCAATTGATGCAACACAATGTGGTGGCAAAGAAAACTGCCATAACGATAGCAAATGCATGACTCATGATTTATGGGCAAAATTAAATGACCTAATTTTTGAATATCTTGGTGCAGTAACACTGAAAGAACTGGTTGATAATCAGAAGAATCAGCAGCATGCTGAAATTATACCGCTGATTGACATGCGCAAAACCAGTATGGCGTAAATCAAGCATAAGTATTGTCACTGAACAATTTTATTAAGCCTGTTGTCCTACAGAGGGGTACATTGTGTTGTAGATAAGCAATGTTTGGGTTATACGAAAAACAATATATTTATTTTAATGAGTGCCATGTCGATTACATTAACTGAAAACGCCGCAAAACATATCCAACAACAGCTTGCCAAGCGAGGTAAAGGACTTGCGTTCCGAGTCGGGATTAAGAAATCAGGCTGCTCAGGATTCTCATATATATTTGATTATGCTGATGAAGTTAAATCTGATGATCAGTTATTTGAATCCCACAGAACTAAAATTGTTATAGATGCAAACAGCCTACCTTATCTGGATGGATCTCAAATTGACTTTACTAAGGAAGGTCTCAACAGTTCTTTCAAATTTATCAATCCTAATATTGATAACACGTGTGGCTGCGGGGATAGTTTCAGCGTAAAAGAAAAGATTTAACTGCTAATTACGAGCAGCCTCGATTACAACCTTTTTTAATTTTATAGGTAATCTGGCTGTGGGGCAGGTTAAAATATTTGTTTCAAACCAAAGATACTAAAAAGGAACAAACCAATGAGCGCAGTATTGCAAAGCCTGGTTAACCAACCGTATAAACATGGCTTCGTTACTGAAATTGAGTCCGATATTGCACCTAAAGGACTGAATGAAGAAATCATACGATTAATCTCGGCCAAAAAAAATGAACCCGAATGGCTGTTGTCATTTCGCTTAAAAGCCTATCAGAAATGGCTGACAATGACTGCTCCCAATTGGCAGAACGTTCAATATCCAAAAATTGATTTTCAGGCAATCAGTTATTATTCCGCACCGAAGCCAAGGAAAAAATTGGCCAGCATGGATGAAGTTGATCCTGAGTTATTACGCACGTTTGAAAAGCTCGGCGTGCCCATGCATGAACGTGCAGCACTCGCCGGTGTGGCTGTCGATGTCATCTTTGACAGTGTTTCAGTGGCCACCACTTACAAGCAAAAACTTGCTGAAGTAGGTATTATTTTTTGTTCCATTTCAGAAGCGGTACAAACACACCCCGAACTTATACAGAAATATTTAGGATCTGTTGTTCCGGTTGGCGATAACTACTTTGCAGCTTTAAATTCTGCCGTGTTTACCGATGGCTCCTTCTGTTTTATTCCGAAAGGTGTGAAATGTCCTATGGATCTATCCACTTATTTCCGTATTAATACAGAAGGATCCGGGCAATTTGAACGAACCTTGATCATTGCTGAAGAAGGGGCATCCGTTTCCTATCTGGAAGGCTGCACCGCACCCCGATTTGATACTAATCAATTGCACGCAGCAGTTGTTGAACTGATCGCTTTAGATAATGCGGAAATTAAATATTCAACTGTACAGAACTGGTATGCCGGTGATGAGAATGGCGTTGGCGGTATATACAATTTTGTCACCAAACGAGGATTGGCAAAAGGCGTTAACTCCCGGATCTCCTGGACACAAGTGGAGACTGGTTCTGCAATTACCTGGAAATACCCATCCTGCATTTTGCGCGGTGATAATTCTGTCGGAGAATTTTATTCAGTTGCTGTTACCAATAATTATCAACAGGCTGATACTGGCACCAAAATGATTCATCTGGGGAAAAATACGCGTAGCACTATCGTCAGTAAAGGTATTTCTGCAGGACATTCGAATAGCAGCTATCGCGGCCTTGTACGCATCGCCCCAACGGCAGAGGGTGCGAGAAACTACTCGCAATGTGATTCTATGCTAATCGGTGATCAATGTGGCGCACATACTTTTCCGTACATTCAAGTGCAAAACAACAGTGCAAAAGTTGAGCACGAAGCGTCTACTTCTAAAATTGGCGAAGATCAGCTCTTTTATTTCTCCCAACGCGGCATTGATGCAGAAGAAGCGGTTTCAATGATTATTAATGGATTTTGCAAAGATGTTTTTCAGCAATTGCCAATGGAATTCGCTGTTGAAGCCACAAAACTTCTGAGCTTCAAGCTGGAGGGAAGTGTTGGATGATTGATGAAAATAGTACAACCATTCTTTATGTTGAAGGACTTCGTGCCAGCATCAACGGTACTGAAATTTTAAAAGGCATCGATCTCACAGTGAAAAGTGGAGAAATACATGCCATTATGGGATTAAATGGATCAGGTAAAAGTACTTTTGCCAAAGTATTGGCTGGCCATTCAGCTTATGAAATCACAGGCGGATCTGTTCAATTTGAAGGCAAAAACCTATTAGAATTACCCCCTGAAGAACGCGCTCGTGCCGGATTATTTTTAGCTTTCCAATATCCCGTTGAGATTCCTGGCGTGGCTAACACGCAGTTTCTTCGCCTTGCATACAATACCGTTCAAGCGCAGCGGGGCAAAGAAGAGCTGGATCCTCTGGAATTTGATGATTTTGTGCGTGAGAAGATGAAATTACTGGAAATGAAACCCGATTTCCTGGAACGTAGCGTTAATGAAGGGTTTTCTGGCGGTGAGAAAAAACGCAATGAAATTTTACAGATGGCCTTACTGGAACCTAGGCTGAGCATTCTGGATGAGACGGATTCCGGATTGGATATTGATGCACTTAAAATTGTTGCTAATGGCGTCAACCAGCTCGCCAATAAAAACAACGCAACAATTCTAGTCACTCATTATCAACGCTTGCTGAATTATATTGTGCCCGATTTTGTGCATGTCATGCGGGCTGGCCGCATCGTTATGACGGGTGGCAAGGAATTGGCGCTGGAGTTGGAAACACGGGGTTATGACTGGATCAATACAAACAAGCAACCTGTTGCCGGGGTTACTGCATGAGTGAAATAGCCAATACTGATTATCTCCAGTGCCTGCTTAAATCATGGTCGGTCAAATCAGCTGAATCGCAGTCCTGGTTGAACCAATTACGCGCTCAAGCGATTGATTGTGTAAGTACACAAAAACTACCAACTCGGCGTGATGAAGAATGGCGCTTTACAGATATTTCTCCATTAGCCCGTCTACCTTATCAGTCGTCAAAGCCGCAACACGATCTGCAATTGCATGATATTGAGCATTTATTCCTGGCTGAAGCAAAAAATCGCCTAGTGTTTGTTGACGGCCATTATTCCCCGCCATTGTCGACGATTACCGATGGCAAAGCATTTGTAATTGGCAACTTGCCCGAATTCTTATCGGCTGAAGGATCGATTCTGCAATCTCACCTGGGGCAATATGCCCAATTTGACGACAATGTATTTACTGCATTGAATACCGCATTCCTACGTGATGGCGCATTGATACATGTTCCAAAGAACGCCCTTATCGCTGAACCCATTCACGTGCTGTTTATCGCCACACAAGATGAAGTCACCAGCTATCCGCGTTGCTTATTGATCGGTGAATCAGGCAGCCAGGTAACTATCATTGAAGATTATGTCGCCCTTCCGCAATCAACCTATATCACCAATTCAGTGACGGAAATCAGCCTGGCCACTAATGCACAAGCCAAACACATCCGCATCCAGCGTGAAAGCACGCAGGCTTTTCATCTGGCAAATTGCGCTGTGTCATTAGCCCATGCGAGCAATTACCAGTCTGTCAGCATTTCACTGGGATCACAGATTTCCCGCTATAACCTGGATGTGCGGTTAACTGATGAAGCTGCAGAATGCGCCATTGATGGGCTTACCCTGATTGGAGATCGCCAGTTGGCTGATACACATACTTGTATCGACCATCTTAAGCCCAATGGCACCAGCCATCAGCAACATAAATGCATTGTCGATGACGCAGCCCATGCTGTCTTTAATGGAAAAATCATCGTGCGCCCTCATGCGCAGCGTACGAATTCATCGCAGTCCAGTCGCAACCTGCTACTCAGCAAGGCAGCACAGATAGACACCAAACCGCAACTGGAAATTTTTGCTGATGATGTCAAATGTGCACATGGTGCTACGGTTGGACAGTTGGATCCAGAAGAGATTTTTTATCTGGAAAGCCGTGGCTTATCAGAGACGGCTGCGCGCAATTTGCTCACTTACGCGTTTGGTGTAGAAATTATCGGTCGTATTCCGATCTCCTCTCTCAGGCAACAATTGGAACAAACCGTTCTTAATCAGACTCAAAGCAAGTAATTATGAATCCAGCTAATATTTCTCTGAAGTCTGAAATTTCTTCCGGTCCTGATTGGGAAAAAATTCGCGCCGACTTTCCTATTCTTAACCTCAAGATCGCTAGTAAACCACTTGCCTACCTTGATAATGCTGCATCCAGTCAAATGCCACAGCAAGTCATTGACCGCTTGGTACAATATCAAACTACGCAGCATGCGAATATTAATCGAGCTGTTCATTACTTATCCGAAGTTGCCACAACCGAATATCACAACGCGCGCTGCAAATTGCAACAATTCATCAATGCGCGAGAAGATCGGGAAGTCATCTTTACCAGCGGCACGACTGATTCAATCAATCTGGTCATGCATGGTTATGGACGCAAATTTATCAAAGCGGGCGATGAAATCATCCTGACCACTTTGGAACATCATTCCAATATCGTGCCATGGCAGATGCTGGCCAATGAGAAAGGTGCAAAAATCCGTGTCGTTCCGATCAATGCCAAGGGCGAGTTGGAAGTTGATGAATATGAAAAACTATTCAACGAGCATACCCAGTTTGTTGGCTTAATTCATGTTTCAAATGCGCTTGGCACTATCAATCCCATCAAGAGAATGATCGATTTCGCACATCAGCACGGAGTCCCTGTTCTGATTGATGGTGCACAAGCAGCACCTCATATTACAGTTGATGTGCAAGCGCTCGATTGCGATTTTTATGCTTTTTCTGCGCATAAACTCTGTGGTCCAACTGGCGTGGGGATTCTTTACGGCAAGGCTGCTTTGCTTGAATCGATGCAACCTTTCAAAGGGGGCGGCGACATGATTGCTTCCGTCACGTTTGAGAAAACAATTTACAATACTATTCCGCATAAATTTGAAGCCGGCACTCCACCGATTGCCGCTGCGATTGGTTTCGGTGCTGCCATTGATTACTTGACGGCCATTGGCATCGAAAATATTGCTGCGTATGAGTCCACCTTATTGGACTATGCAACTGAACGCCTCAGCGAAATGCCGGGAGTCAAAATGATCGGCACAGCTGCCGAAAAAACGGCTGTAATCTCCTTTGCGATCGACGGTATTCATCCGCATGATATCGGTACCATTTTGAACCAGGATGGCATTGCCGTTCGCACCGGACACCATTGCGCACAACCTGTGATGCAGCACTTCAATGTGCCGGCCACTTCCCGTGCCTCATTTGCATTCTATAATAAGAAAACAGAAATTGATGCCTTAGCAGCAGGCATCAAAACTGCTCAAAAGGTTTTTCTATAATGCATACCAATTCACTGTATCAGGAAGTCATACTCGACCATAACAGGAAACCCCGCAATTATGGCAAACTGGATCACGCCAGCCATCAGGCTGTAGGCCACAATCCGTTATGCGGTGATCGCCTGGATATTACTCTGCAACTTGAAAATGAGCTGATCAATAATATCGCATTTCAAGGTGAGTCCTGCGCAATCTGCAAGGCATCCGCCTCAATGATGACGGCTGCGGTCAAAGGAAAATCCCGTTCGGATGCAGAAATACTCATTCATGAGTTTCGTGAATTAGCCACGGGAAGACTAGATAGCAATCACCCGCATCACTTGGGACGATTGACTGTTTTTTCCGGTATACGCGATCTGCCAACGCGTGTTAAATGTGCGATTCTACCGTGGCATACATTACATGCTGCCCTCAACTCCATTAGCAGCGCGTCGACTGAAGCCGATAATGATCCAGCGCAGGTGGTATCGAGCAGATTCTAGCTTGAAAAAGTGGTATTAAATATTAGAAAATTTATCTCTCAAGGAGTTAATTTCAGAACTCAAAATTAATAAAAACTAAAATGCCAAAAATTGCTGATATTGAAGGAACCCCTAACAAAAACGCCCTGAAGTTCATCCTCAAAGAACCTCTAACCTGGGGAATTGCGCGATCTTATGATAATGCTGAAGCCGCCAAAGATGACCCGCTGGCTTCTGCGTTGTTCGATATTGATCACGTCACGAATGTTTTTTACATCGATCACTGGATCACAGTCACCCAGGATGGCGAGGCCAACTGGCAGGATCTGGCGCGCGAAATTGCCGATCCCATCCGCGCAGCCCCGGCTGCCTCGGCGCAATCTGCCGAGACGGTAGCCGCCGCCAGCAATGTGCTTTCTGACTTAAGCCCGGAAGATCAATTGCGCCTGGAAAAAATCAATGTCATGCTGGATGAGGAAGTACGTCCCTATTTGCAGCATGATGGCGGTGATCTGCATATTTTAGGACTTGAAGGCAACACCCTGCGGATTCATTATCAAGGTGCATGCGGCACTTGCCCCAGTTCCATATCAGGTACCCTCAGAGGGATTGAAAATATGCTTAAAACCATCGAGCCTGACATCCGGGTCATTGCCAGTTAAGATTCATAAAGCTTTCAGATTAATCATTAGAAGCGCTGATGATAGTCAGCATTAGCTTTCTAGCGAAGTAAAGGTCAATCCCCGTGAAAATAACGAAATTGGGTTAATTTTCCTACCAGAACACTCAATTCTCTGCAATCCCAATTCAAATTAGACGCAAGCCCGTGAAATCACTTCACAAATAATTCGA
>CBFGXU010000112.1:0-7763 GCA_965652935.1 uncultured Nitrosomonas sp. | reverse complement strand
ACCCAGTAATTGGCGTAAACGCGCAGCTTCCAGCGCCGAGCAAACGACGCCATCCAGTTCGCAATCATCAGTCAGTCGGGCCAGACGTTCGACAATTTGCTCAGGCTGGCCTTGCAACCCAATATCTGCGAGATCATCCTGATTCATACTGGTCAGTAAAGTGACTGCAATAAGCCTGGTAGAATTGGGTGGTATGGCCTCGCGTGCAGCCATTAGCATTTTCCGCCCACCCAGTGCGTGTACATTTATCATCCATACACCCAGGCTAGCGGCGGCCCTGCAAGCTTTGGCTACTGTATGGGGAATATCGTGGTATTTCAGATCCAGGAAAATATCGAACCCTTTGAGCATCAACTTCTCAACCAGTTGCGGACCTGCAGCGGTAAAGAGTTCCTTGCCCACCTTCAGACGGCATACCTGAGGCTGCAATCTGTCAGCTAAATTCAATGCATCCGCAGCACGGCTGAAATCGAGTGCAACAATGACACGAGGGTCATTCATTGACGGGTGCTAGGTTCTTTGCCTGAACGAGAGCTGCGGCGAGCAAATAAAAGTGTGATAAAAATACCCAGTGTAAAGAATATTAAAAGTGCGACACTGAGTGGAAGCTCGATAGATTTATCCAGGTAATATTGCAACATGATAGGCTGTGAGTTTTTGGATGCAAAGATTGCAAGGATTACAAAAACTACAATACGCAAAAACCATGCGATTAAATTCATCATGATGAGTTAGCCCGTACGAGTTGGTTAGGAGTTAATGATATATTTTTACTGTTCTGATTAAAATTTGGGTAGCCGGTTGTTAAAGATGTCTCATCGCTAACAACTGGCCTACCCTGATTAAAACTAAGCATAATAACTAATCGCTTAGTTGCTTACCTATTTATTATTTTTATAATCAACGCGCTCACGCATTTCTTTACCGGCTTTAAAATGCGGAACATATTTTTCCGGCACCTTGACTTTTTCACCAGATTTGGGATTACGACCGATACGCGGAGGCCGGTAGTTTAAGTCAAAACTACCAAAACCACGTATTTCGATGCGCTGACCTTTGGATAAACTTTTTGCCATAGCATCGATAATTGTTTTGACAGAGAGCTCAGCATCTTTGGTGACCAATTGCGGGAAGCGTGCCGCCAGTCGAGTAATCAATTCAGATTTTGTCATGAATTTTCCTTATTGCTCTGTGTTTTTACTATCCATTTTAGCTTTCAGCAAAGCACCCAGACTGGTTGTGCCCGCACTTGCAGGTGCTTTAATTTTCTGCATCGCGCTGGCTTCATCAGACTTATCTTTCGCTTTAATGGAAAGATTAATAGTGCGGTTTTTACGATCGACATTGATGATCATGGTCTCGACTTTATCACCCTCTTTCAAATGAGTACGAATATCTTCAACGCGATCACGGGAAACTTCCGATGCACGTAAATAACCTTCCACTTCATCGGTTAACGCAATGACAGCGCCTTTAGCGTCGATAGATTTTACCGTGCCTTCTATGATGCTGTTTTTATCGTGTTGTGCGACAAAGCTGGTGAAAGGATCACCTTCCATTTGTTTAATACCGAGTGAAATGCGTTCGCGTTCAACATCGATAGATAAAATTACCGCTTCTACTTCGTCACCTTTTTTATAGTTAAGAACGGCTTCTTCTCCCGGTTGATTCCAGGATAAGTCTGACAAATGCACAAGGCCATCAATATTGCCGGGTAGTCCAATAAACACACCAAAGTCTGTAATCGATTTGATCTGCCCCCTGACTTTATCGCCTTTTTCATGGCTTGCAGCAAATTCTTCCCAGGGATTGGGCTGGCATTGCTTCATGCCCAGCGAGATGCGACGGCGCTCTTCGTCAATCTCAAGAATCATGACCTCGACTTCATCACCCAGCTGAACGACCTTGGATGGGTAAACATTTTTATTCGTCCAGTCCATTTCAGAAATATGCACCAGCCCTTCAATGCCTTGTTCGATTTCGATGAATGCGCCATAGTCAGTCAAATTGGTCACCTTGCCAAACAGACGGGTGCGTGGTGGGTAGCGTCGCGACAGGCCAACCCATGGGTCTTCGCTCAATTGTTTCATGCCCAAGGATACACGGTTCTTTTCCTGATCGAACTTGAGTACTTTGGCAGTGACTTCATCCCCAATATTAACCACTTCGGATGGATGTTTTACACGACGCCATGCCAGATCGGTGATATGCAGCAATCCATCAATACCACCTAAATCGACAAAAGCGCCGTAATCTGTAATATTCTTGACCACGCCGTGCACAACGGCACCTTCTTGCAAGTTGGACAATAAGGTTTCGCGGTCAGCGCCTTGGGTTGCTTCCAATACCGCACGGCGCGAAACTACCACATTATTTCGCTTGCGATCCAGCTTGATGACTTTGAAGTCCATTTCCTTATTCTCATAAGGAGTGGTGTCCTTAACTGGGCGGATGTCAACCAGTGAGCCAGGCAGAAATGCCCGAATACCGTTGATCATGGCAGTCAAGCCGCCTTTGACTTTACCATTCACCATACCAGTGACAATTTTGCCGCTCTCCATCGCTTGTTCCAGATCATGCCAGGCAGTCAGGCGCTTGGCCTTATCGCGCGAAAGGCGGGTTTCTCCATAACCATCTTCCAGAGATTCAATGGCTACAGTGACAAAATCACCTGGCTTAACTTCAACCTCGCCACGATCATTTTTAAATTCTTCAATGGGAATAAAGCTTTCCGATTTGAGTCCGGCATTAACGACAACAATATTGTAATCAACACGAACAACTTCTGCGGTGATGAGTTCACCAGCGCGCATTTCTTGTCGCGCTAGGCTTTCAGCAAAGAGGGTGGCGAAACTTTCCGGTGATTTTTGGGTTGGGGTTGGTGTTTGGGTTGCAGTCATTTAGAAAAAATACCTAATTTAATGTAATGCTCTGCCTGGGTTAACCTGGCAGATTGGGTTAGTTAATAAAATATTTGAAAAATAAATCATTTCTCACTCCAGAAAGAGGTAGTGTCATTTATATTCAAACGGGGTTTTTTGCACAGATTTCATTATACCAGGAGAGAACAGCGTCTTGTGCCTGGGATATGGTGAGTGAAGTTGTATCAAGCAATCTTGCATCGGCGCTTTGCTGTAAGGGAGCGATATTGCGATTGCTATCTCGTTCATCACGTTTTTGGATATCCTGCAATAAATTATTAATGTTAGCATTTATTCCTTTTTCCTTCAACTGCTTATATCGCCTTTGTGCGCGAATCTCGGCACTGGCCGTAAGAAATATTTTTAAAATGGCGTTAGGAAAAATGACGGATCCCATATCCCGTCCATCGGTAACTAATCCAGGGGGTTGACAGAATTCGCGCTGACGCTCTGTAAGCGCTTCCCGAATTTGTGGATAAGCCGCTAATTGAGAAGCTAAAATACCGCATTCTTCTGTGCGGATATCATCGCTAACAATTTTGCCATCGAGATAAATGACATCATTCTTAAATAAGACATTCAGGTTTCTAGCGATATTTGCAAGCAAGTCTTTATCTTCAATATCTGCCCGGGATTGTGCCGCTTTGAATGCAACCAACCGATAAAGCGCGCCACTGTCCAGATAGTGAAACCCGAGTTTTTTAGCCACCAGTTGAGCAATAGTGCCTTTCCCGGATGCAGATGGCCCATCAATGGCGATAACAGGAATTTCATGGGTTTGCATATAACAATCTCATACTAGGATTGAGGATTAAGTGGCGCTTATCCTATTTTCCGGATGGGTGATTTGTGAAAATGTTTCAAAATAATGAGGAAACGTTTTTGTAACGCAATCCGGATCATTGATGCGTACAGGTGCGCCGAGTGAT
Source organism: uncultured Nitrosomonas sp. (assembly GCA_965652935.1). Taxonomy (GTDB): domain Bacteria; phylum Pseudomonadota; class Gammaproteobacteria; order Burkholderiales; family Nitrosomonadaceae; genus Nitrosomonas. The sequence goes on along the minus strand of CBFGXU010000112.1, from coordinate 3,913 downwards.
GCAAGCGAAAAGCACATCGCTATGCGATGGTCATCATAGGTATCAATTGCTGCATGCGGAATCAGACCCTTGACGGGTGGAGTGATGCGTAAATAATCTGTGCCTTCTTCCACTGTGGCTCCCAATTTGCGAAGTTCAGTGGACATAGCAGTGAGGCGATCCGTTTCTTTCAAACGCCAGCTGGCAATGTTGCGTAATGTTGTGGCGCCCTCAGCAAATAATGCGGTAACTGCCAGCGTCATCGCGGCATCGGGAATATGATTGCAATCTAGATCAATGGCTTGCAGAAATTTGCCAGTGTGGCTTATTTCTGCACTACTGGCTTCGATCCAGTTTTCACCCATGGATATTTTTGCTCCCATCATTTCCAGCGCTGCAGCAAAGCGCACATCGCCCTGAACGCTATCGCGGCCAACGCCTTGGACACGCACCGGACCGCGCCCAATAGCGCCTGCGGCAAGAAAATATGAGGCTGAGGATGCATCCCCTTCAACGGTGATATGGCCTGGGCTACGATACCTTTGTTGTGCCGGTATGATAAATCGCTGCCAATCACTTCGTTCCACATCTACCCCAAACCGCTGCATTTGCGCGAGTGTCAGTTCAATATAAGGCTGTGAGATTAAAGTACCCGATACCTGGATAATGGATTTTTTTCTGCTCAGCGGTAGCGCCATTAATAGCCCGGTCAGAAATTGGCTGGAAACAACACCTCTCACGGTAACATGATGGGTATCGCTATCGATAGACGAATCAATGGGCCTGATTTCCAGAGGAGGAAAACCGGGATTGTCCAAGTAAGTAATGTTCGCGCCTAGCTGGCGTAGGGCATCCACTAAGTCTGCAATCGGCCGTTCATGCATGCGAGGCACGCCAGATAACCGATAATGCCCATGCATTAAAGATAATACCGCGACCAAAGGTCGAAAAGCGGTGCCTGCGTTACCGAGAAATAAGTCAGCTTGTGTAACTGGAAATGTTCCGTTTCCTCCGATGATGCTGTAATCGTTTTTGTCTATTGGTGTAACCGAGATGCCTAATTTGGCAAGTGCATCCAGCATGTGTGCCGTGTCATCAGAAGCTAATAAATCATGAACCTGTGTGACGCCTTCCGCTAACGCAGCCAATAAGAGAATCCGGTTAGAGATGCTCTTTGATCCAGGTAATTGCACTATACCGCGTGCAATTTTTACAAAAGGAAGATCAAGCCATTTCATGATGTATGAGAGGTTAAAATTGCTAGATGATATCACTGCTGTCCCGTTAACGAGAATGTGCTGCGGCCCGATTCAGGCCTAATGGGTATAATAATTTTTCGCATCACTTGTTGAACCAGACAGGAGAATCTGACCATATCTCATTGTAATACAATCTTTTCCCAAATACTAAAACTTGTGCCTAAACATGAATTTGAGACCCCTGCAAAACAGCATCATTCAGGCCTTTTTTCCGTACTGCATCCAGATGGTCCCAGTTTGTGACACTTGCAATGGCACAACTGGCAGGCCGACTCAGTTTGCGTGGTATCGTGGCAAATGTTTCTGCATAAGCCCATCACGCGCTCGAACTTTGTCTCGTATAAACGAAGATAAATCGATGCTTGTATGAAGCGCTGGCTGTGAAATTAGTGAATCGTTACCAAGGGATGGCACCCGGTCACAATGATATGGTTCAACAAACCGGACACCCCAGTTAAGCAATTTTTCTATCTCTGCTTCATATTGATTTGGGCTTTTGTATCCCCAGGTATGATTGGAGTCGGTGGCTGTTATAAAACACAGCAATATACTGCAATACATCTTGCTGAGCCGTATAGCGGGTGCTTCAAGTTATGCGATCTCCTTCTGTTTTATGAAAAATGTATCAATTTTAGCTTTCAATATAACAAACTTTATGAGATCCACCCATATCGCTAGGTCAAATTGGTCTTTCAAAAACATACCATTGTTTTTAGTCGAGAGGCTAAGAATAAAATTTTAGAAAGCATTTGTCATGTGCGTATGGCCGAATTCACCTTGCAAATTTATCAGCTTAGCACCAAACACTTACTTCCTGGCTCGGCTATAGATAGCAACGCCAATTCGATCAATATGCGCAATCAGATCGGTATTTTCAAGCTGGCAATATTGTGACAAATCGACGGTATAAGGCAGCATCAGATCGTCAATCTGATCTTCGATTTGCAAGAATTCGGCGAATGAAATCTCGTCGCCTTTGATGGTCAGATCAATATCAGAGCCTGCACGGTAATTTCCTTTGGCGCGTGAACCGTAAATGAGCACCGAATCGATGGCATCGTGCTGTGCGAATACGCTGTTGAGTTTATCCAATGTGGTGAGTGATAAACCAAACGGGCGCTCCTCGGTCATGGCAGGTATTTTTCCATTTCTGTTTTCAACGCGATAAACAACGGATAATAATTATGGATGATCGCATTGACCAATTGCTCCGCTGTGCGTTCATGGTAGGTATGCGATGAGATATTGCGGCTCTGAATCATTGCCATCCACTGCTCACCATCCTGGATGAGCTCAACCTTAAATGCTTCACGAGTCGCGTCTTTAGAACCTTTGATGTTTTGATTGCCCTGATCCTGCAAAAAATCTTTCAACATATTCCAGGCTAATTCATGCGTGAATTCAAATGCCTGAATAACACCCTGCTTTTCCAATGGACTGAGTGCGCGCTGTTTGCTGAGATCAACGGCACCTTGCAGTTGCAGCAACGCTTTTTGGTAATTGGCGAAACGCTGCTGCCAGCGGATATCTGGGTTATTCATTTTGATTTACTTTCGCAACTCTATGGCATGGCCTCGACACATCCCAAATGAAGCTCAACGAGACGAATCCGTTCTTGTTCCGGTAGTTTAAGAATGTCAATTATTGAAATATTTTCCATGGCAAATATTGTACGCTAAAAAAAGATTCACTACTGCAAGCAATTGTTTTAATGAAAATTATTCCACTGTTTGTCTGACAGAAAATAAGAAACAAGGTTTTAATTGGTAGTACTCAATTTCTGGATCAATTCCTTAATCCGCAATACACGCTGGCTGACATCCGCAATCTGTACTTGAATTTTCAAGCGATCCGGACCGGCTAGCGAATATTCGGGGCTGCTTTGTATCAGTTTGATGATTTCTGCCGGATTAATCGGCGGGTTGGGGATAAACTGGATCTGGATGCTTTCAGCGCTGGCGTCAATACGGGTGATGCCGAGCGGTTTGGCAGCGATGCGCAGGCGGTGGCAGTCGAGCAGTGCGCGGGCCGGATTGGGCAGCAGGCCAAAGCGGTCGATCAGTTCGCGCTGCATGTCATCGAGCTGCTCGTCATCGGTGCAGTTGGCCATGCGTTTGTACAATACCAGTCGTTCGTGGATGTCGTGGCAATAATCATCCGGTAATAGTGCCGGAACATGCAGGTTGATTTCCGTGGCAACACCCAATGGATGTTGCATATCGGGCTCATGGCCTTGTTTTAGCGACTGAATGGCGGTATCCAGCATCGCGCTGTACAGGCTGAATCCGACTTCCTGCATTTCCCCGCTTTGGGATTCACTCAACACGGCACCGGCACCGCGGATTTCCAGGTCGTGCATGGCCAGGTAAAACCCGGAACCGAGCTCTTCCATCGCCTGAATCGCTTCCAGGCGCTTCTTCGCCTGGGCACCGAGCGCCTCTTCGGGAGGTATCAGTAGATACGCATAAGCCTGATGATGCGAACGGCCTACCCGGCCACGTAGCTGGTGTAATTGCGCCAGGCCAAACTTATGTGCGTTGTTGATAATGATGGTGTTGGCGCTTGGGATATCGATACCGGTTTCAATGATGGTGGTGCACAGCAGAAGATTGAAGCGCTGCTGGTAAAAATCCCGCATCACATGTTCCAGTTCGCGTTCCGGCATTTGCCCGTGG
>CBFGXU010000111.1:0-7772 GCA_965652935.1 uncultured Nitrosomonas sp. | reverse complement strand
GTTCGGATTATCTTCGATCAAGCGTAAACTAACCGCTAATGCTTGGTCAGCGCCAATATCAACAGCAAAGCTCAAAATTCCTTCAGTGAAAATGCCCGCTGCATGGATGATTTCGACATGATTCATTCGTACGAAATTACTAATCAAAATTTGCGAACCATCAAAATCTTTTAGTGGTACAGGAGTAGTGCTACCACCCAGGTTGAGGTTGATAACGGGTAGATTTGCGATAGCATCGATGATATTCATGCCATCAAAAATAACACGTCCAAATACGGTAAAACCACCGTTTTGGTTATCCAGATTCAGAGAGTTATCAGCCAGGTTAACAAACCACTGACTGGTTGCACTGTTAGGGTTACCGGGAAGCTTTGCCATGGCCACGGTTCCTCGCGTATTGGAAATCCTGAATTCATTAGTAATCGGAGCAAACGTATTCACGAAGGCAAGGGTTTCTCCATTCGTATTATCAACGATTTTGAAGTGGCCTCCTTGAATCACAAAACCAGGAACGCTACGGTGAAAAATTCCATTCGTGTAAGCATCGCTATTGATGTAGTTAAGAAAATTAGTTGTCGTTATCGGAGTATGTGTTTCAAAAAGCTCTATACAAAATTGCCCCATGTTGGTATTAAAACAAGCAACTGGATTAGCCTGGGTAGTGAATGGCGTTAGCCACAGGCAGGCGAATAATGCAGTCTTATAATATTTCTCAATTAAATACATGATCATTGCTCATTCCAAGTAAAAAAGAAGTTTACTACCAGAAATTAATGAGGCAATTATTTTATTATTGATAAACTTCAGTTTTATATCAAGGGACACATCCGGCTGTATGAGAATGAAAAGGATTCTTGAAACAGCGATCCTGAAACAGTGCAAAAAAAGAAAGCAACCTGTAACGACTGCCAAAAAGATTTAACTGAGGCAGGGCTTTTCTATCAATTCAATGCCATGGGGCGTTTCAGAAGTGTTGACGATGGCTTTGTTTATTAGAATTCTGGTAAAATGCGAAATTCTATAAAAGTATCAAGCAAGGAATAGTGGTCATGGCTTATGTAGTAACTGAAAATTGTATTAAATGTAAATATACAGATTGTGTGGATGTATGTCCGGTAGATTGCTTTCGTGAAGGTCCTAATTTTTTAGTCATTGACCCGGATGAATGTATTGATTGCACATTATGCGTTGCAGAATGTCCGGTGGAAGCAATTTATGCTGAAGATGACGTTCCTGATGAGCAAGTGCATTTTATTGACCTGAATGCTGAATTATCTAAGCAATGGCGACCAATTATTGAAAAAAAAGATGCACTGCCTGATGCGGACGATTGGGCGAGTGTTAAGAATAAACTCGATCACCTGGAACGCTAAACGAAAATGGCGGTGATGTCGATACCGCATGTCTGATTCTTCCCAATTCCCACAACTTCCTTTCAACGAGGTTTTTAAGCGCATAAATGCCGGTACTACGGTTATCACTCCTAACCGAAGGCTCGCGTTGGCGCTTAAAGAAAAATTTAACCGCGAGCAGATCAACCACGGAATAGCAGCCTGGTTTTCAGCTGATATTCTGCCATTTACAGCTTTTATTGAGCGTATTTACTTTGATACGCTTTATTCAAAGCAAGCACTGATGTTTCCCTTGCTGCTTTCTGCAGCACAAGAACAGATGCTGTGGGAATCCATTATTCAATCCTCTGAGGCGGGGAAAGCATTGCTGCGAATTCCGCAGACAGCACAGTCGGTTCGCGAGGCATGGCAACTTGCACATGCATGGCAACTTATCCGTTATCTTGGTGATTTTTATCCGAACGAAGATGGGAAGGCATTTCAGGATTGGGCGGATTCTTATCAGCAGATAACAGCGCGGAATCACCAAACAGATCAGGCACGTATTTGTGATCTGATTACAGAACAGTATGAATTTCTGAATATCAAGAAACCAGCCTGTGTGATTTGTTATGGATTTGATATTTTTACACCGCAGCAAAATGCTTTTTTAGAGAGACTGATTGCCACCGGATGCGAGGTCATGATTGCATGCCCATCAGCAAACCATCAACTATCATTCAATAGAGTTCAGCGTGTTGAATATATCCATAGTCGTGATGAGATTTATCAGGCGGCAATCTGGGCGCGATCCAAAATAGAAGCGGATCCGGTGGCTCGTGTCGGCATTGTGGTTCCAGCATTAGCCAGTTATCGAAGTGCGCTGATGCGGACTTTTAATACGGTCATGCATCCGGATGTTAGATTTGCATTGCCGCGTGCTGCGGGTCCGGTTGCCCCATTTAACATCTCATTGGGCTTAACGCTAACTGCTTATCCAATGATTAATGCAGCGTTTGTGGGCTTGGCGCTGTTGGATCAGGGAGTGGAGTTCAATCGTGTGAGCCATTGGCTACGCTCGCCGTTTCTTGCAGGAGGAGAAACTGAACTGGAGCAGCGTGCATTGCTGGATACGCGCATTCGTCGACATGCTGAGCCTGTGATTACTCTGGAGCGATTGCTCACACTCACCCAGCAAGCAGATGGCCAAGAAAGCTGCCCGATTCTGCTGCAATGTCTGTCAGCATTAGTTAAATTTCATCAAACGGAACTTCCCAAATCAGAAAGTCACGCGGTTTTTGCCAAGATTATCTCTGAAGCATTGCAAATTACGGGTTTTCCCGGCGAACGCAGCATGAACTCTGCTGAATATCAGACATTCGAGAAATGGCAGACGTTAGTTGCGAGTTTCGCGGCACTCGATCATGTGATGGCACAAACCAGCTATCGTGAAGCGATCAGCCGGCTGAAGCAAATGGCAAACGACACATTGTTTCAACCTGAAACCCCTGAAGTACCCATTCAAATCCTGGGCGTGCTGGAAGCGGCAGGGATGGTGTTTGATCACATATGGGTGATGGGCTTATCAGATGAACAATGGCCTCTACGTGCCCACCCCAATCCATTCCTGCCCTTGGAGTTGCAGCGCCGAGCCAAGATACCGCTGGGTTCTGCGCTGGAGTCATCAGCTTACTGTCAACGCTTGATGGATGGATGGCTATCCCGTGCCCAAGAAGTCATGGTCAGTTATCCAAAATATAGCGATGATTCAGATGGACACGAATTAAAACCCAGTCCGTTAATCAAATCCATACCTGAAGCCAAGCCGGTTTTTCATGGAGCCATACTGCACCGCGATCTGATTCTCCAATCCTGCCAGCTAGAGCGAATAGAAGATAGTCAAGCATTGCCGCTGAATAAGGAAACTATCAGTCAAGGCATCAAAGGCGGTACATCGGTGATCAAGGATTATGCGGCATGCCCATTTCGGGCCTGGGCAAAGCATCAGTTGCAGATTGAAAGGCTGAATGTGCCGCATACCGGTTTAAATCCAATGGAACGGGGTTCGTTGGTACATCAGGTTTTAGCGCAATTATGGCGTCAATTGAAAACCAAGCAAGCACTGGATGCCATCAGTGAGCATGATCTTGAAAATATGCTGACGAGCGCTGTCGACAGTGCGATTTCACAGATGCAGCAGCACAAGCCGCTTGCGCTTTCAGGGCGTTTTGCGCAGATTGAACAGCGGCGCCTGGTGCGTTTGGTTTATGAATGGCTGAGTGAAGAAAAGAAGCGCGGCCATTTTACAGTGATCGCGACTGAGGAAAAATGTTTCATTCAGATCGGTGACCTAGTGCTGAATGCGCGTCTGGATCGAATCGATGAATTGGAAAATGGGCAGCATGTGATCATTGATTACAAGACCAATAAACCATCGATTCAGGCAATGAGCGGAGAGCGTCCGGATGAACCGCAGCTTCCTTTATATCTGCTTATCACTGAGGCGAGGCTGCAGGCGGCAGGCGTTGCATTCGCTTCTCTTAAGCGAGGAGAAATGGGATTTGCGGCAATTATGCGCGAAGCGGATTTGCTGCCGGCGGTGAAAGCTTTTTCGCAATTAAGTGGATATAAGCAATTTGCTAGCTGGGAAGATCTGACTACGACATGGCGGCAGCAGTTAACGCAACTGGCTGAAGGCTTTTGCCAGGGTGATGCCAAAGTAGATCCCAAGGATTTTCCAGCAACTTGTGCATACTGCGACATGCAACTGTTGTGTCGGATTCATGAGCGGTCTGTTGAGGAATCGGCTCAACAGAAGAATGAAAATGGTTGATACTACACTTATTCCTGATGCGGATGAGCGCTACCGGGCGCTGGATCCTGCCCAATCATTTATCGTGCAGGCGCCAGCTGGATCGGGTAAAACCGCGTTGCTGATTCAACGCTATCTCAAATTGCTGGCTTGCGTTGATGCGCCGGAAGAGATTGTGGCGATTACGTTCACTCGGAAAGCTGCGGCAGAAATGCGGGCACGCGTTTTAGCTGCGCTGCAAACTGAAAACAAATCTACTGATACCGAGACTGCTTATGAAAAACTCAACCGCGAGTTAGCGACGGCTGTTTTGCAGCGGGACCGGCAAGCTGGCTGGCATCTCATCGAAAATCCGGAGCGCTTGCGGATACAAACGATTGATTCACTTTGTGCTGCATTGACACGGCAAATGCCACTGCTGTCAAAGCTAGGTGCACAGCCTGAGACGATTGAAGACGCCACAGATTTCTATCTTGAGGCAGCTCGAGCTACGCTGGGCCAGGTAGAGCAAAACCATGCGATTGCCCCTGATGTGGAGCGATTGCTCGAGCATCTGGATAATGATATGACGCGCATTGAAACATTGCTGGCTGAGATGTTGGCGCAACGTGACCATTGGTTGCGTCATATCCATGGCAAAACCCGGAAAGAACTGGAAGCATCATTGCAAAATTCGCGCCGCAATGCATTGCAGTTTGTTTTTCGGTTATTTCCTCTAACGATGCACAGTGAGTTACTGGCCTTACTGCGTTATGCTGCCAATAATTTGATCGCTGCAGGTAGTTCATCAGCAATTACTCTCTGTGATCAGCTAGATACATTATCAGAGGCAAATATCGAACACTGGTGTGGGATTGCTGAATTGCTGCTGACCAAAAGTGGTAGCTGGCGAAAGAAAATTTCTGCCGAAGAGGGTTTTCCAGCCGGTAACACCAAGCCCGAAAAAGACGCAGCAAAGGCATGGAAGAATCGGCTGGGAATTCTGATTGAGTCGCTCGGTTCAGAAGATACTTTCCGGCAAGCGTTGCATGCTGTGCATCAACTTCCGCCACCTTCTTATTCCGATAAACAATGGAAGATATTAGGTGCGATTACGAGACTGCTGCCCTATGCCGTGGCACAATTGAAAATTATTTTTCAAGTCAATGGCAAAGTGGATTTCTCAGAAGTTGCGCAGCGCGCATTGCTTGCGTTGGGTGATTCCGAGTCGCCGACAGATCTGGCTCTAGCATTGGATTACCGCATCAAGCATTTGATGATTGATGAGTTCCAGGATACTTCAATCAGTCAGTTTAAGTTGATTGAGAAACTCATCGCGGGCTGGGAAGCTGGAGACGGGCGTAGTTTGTTTGTGGTGGGTGATCCGATGCAATCCATTTACCGGTTTCGCGAAGCAGAAGTAGGTCTTTTTTTACAAGCGCGAAACGTGGGGATTGGCGGTCTTGTTTTGCAACCGATCACGCTCAGGGCAAATTTCCGCTCGCACCAGGGTCTTATTGACTGGGTTAATGCTACTTTTGGGCAAATTCTGCCTGTTTGTGAAGATATTGCAACAGGTGCTGTGACCTATGCACCTTCAATTGCGATACACCCTGTGCTTGCTGACGATGCTGTGAAGATATATCCTTTTTTTGAAAAAGATCATGCAGCGGAGGCCCGGCAAGTTGTGGAGATTATCACGCAAACGCGGCGTGATCATCCCATCGCCACGATTGCTATTTTGGTACGTAACCGTAGTCACTTAACCGAAATCGTTAAGCAGATAAAAGCAGCCGGTTTACGTTTCCGTGCCATTGACATCGAATTGCTGCATCACAAACCTGTCGTGCAGGATTTGCTGGCGCTCACCCGAGCGTTAATAAATCCAGCTGATCGTCTGGCGTGGTTTGCATTGCTGCGTGCGCCATGGTGTGGCCTTTTGCTTAAGGATATTGCGGCACTAGCAGGGATTGAACAAAAAAAAGATGATCGTGGTGTAATTACTCAAGAAACCATCGTGTGGGAGTTGATGTGCGATGAAAGCCGATGGTATGCGGTTTCAACCGATGCGATGATGCGCATTCGCCGGCTGCGTGAGGTGCTGAAGCCCTGTATGAATCATCGACAGCGCCAATCACTGCGTATAACAGTGGAAGCTGTTTGGCAAGCAGTGGGTGGTCCTGGCTGTATCAATCCAGTTGCCGGAGATAAGAATCAGATTGTGAATAGCCTGGATGATGCCAGAATTTATCTGGATTATCTTCAGAATCAAGAAGAAGCGGGTGATATTCTGGATCTGGCAGCTTTTGAAAAGGGGCTGAATGAGCTGTATGCCTCGCCGGATCTGCAAGCGGATGATACCTTGCAGATTATGACAATTCATAAAGCTAAAGGGCTGGAGTTCGATGCGGTTATTGTCCCTGGACTCGGTCGAGCACCGCGTAAGAATGATAAGCGACTGCTTAAATGGATAGAACAGCCACATAGCGAAGCGATGCATAGAAAGGATGCGCCGGTTGCAGATTTATTGCTTGCACCCATTCAGGAAACTGGAGCAGGAGTTGATTCGATTTACAAGTGGCTGGAAAAGCTGGAGCATGACAAGGAGCAATTTGAAGCAGATCGTCTGTTATATGTTGGAGTCACCCGTGCAAAAAGATTTTTACATTTACTGGGTAATGTGAATCTGATTCCGGACATTGCTGGGAAACTTATACCTCAGAAGCCACTGGCTGGTTCATTGCTATCCAGGCTCTGGTTAAGTGTAGAATCAATTTATAGGGATGTGGCAGAGCAAAATAATGCAGCTGGGAATTGTCAATCAGAAGACGAGCATACTGAAATAACGGTTAGAAATATAAAAAATCAAGGTATTTTTCGATTGAGAACAGAATGGGTATTGCCGGATGCCCCGCAATCAGTAACTTGGCAGGAAAGGCTGGTTAATTCACGCTTACAGGAGGAAATAGAATTTTCCTGGGCCAGTGAAATGGCTCGTCATGTGGGCAATGTAGCGCATCGTTGGTTGCAACAAATTGCGGAAGATGAAATGCAGGGCTGGGATCCTGCATGTATACAAAGGATGCGCAATCAATTCAGGCAGAACTTATTTGCTGACGGTATGAGTGGAAATAATACGGAAATGGAGTATGCAGTTGAGCGTATTATTCTAGCATTGACAAATGCAGTTAACGATAAGCGCGGACAATGGATTTTAGGTCCTCAGCAGTTGGCACAGAATGAATTAAAAATCAGTGGCATCAGCGATAATGTACCAATGAGTTGGATAATTGATAGGACTTTTTATGATTCCAATGGAGTGCGATGGGTAATAGATTATAAAATAAGCAGTCATGAAGGTTCGGATATAGAGGGTTTTCTTGATCGCGAACAGACCCGCTATTATTATCAGCTTAATCACTATGCAAAACTTATGCAACAGATAGATTCAGGGCCTATCAGACGAGGAATTTATTTTCCATTGATATGTGGTTGGCGCGAATGGTAAAAATTGAGTAAGGTGTTTTTGAAAATTTTTAAAAATTTGATGAGCAATAGTGAATAGAAAAAAATGATAAAAAAATTGTAAATTTTTTGTGAATTAATTTTTTATTTTTAGTCCTTGTTCTCAAAATGGAAAAGGGGAATTA
>CBFGXU010000110.1:0-7776 GCA_965652935.1 uncultured Nitrosomonas sp. | reverse complement strand
CTAGTGCTGGTAAATTTAGTGCAAAAAAAAACCGGCAGGAAGGAAGCATCATTCCTCAGGAAATTTTGTTGAACAAGATCCTTCGCAGTTTGCAGCGGCAGCGATATTCTTTACCCAGCATTAACTTAAAATTTACCGTTGATTAAAGCTTCTGCCTCTATTGTAGAGGATTGGCTGAATTGCAATACGATATTTCTTATATCTTCAGAAGCGTTTCTGGGCCGAACTGGCGCGATCGAAAAACTGTTCCGTAGCAGCAGGCACGCCATTTTCATGCGCATGCTCTCCCAAGTGACGCATCAGCAGTGCTTGCTCCTCCACTGCTCGAATGGCGTTCCACAAAATCTCCTCGATATGCTCATCAATGCTCGCCATCAGGCTTTGTATGGAATACGCATGACCCGTATGGCAACGATAGCGAACCTAATTGCCCGCTTTGATTTCTAACAACGTCCCATGGCACTCAGGGCAGCTATAGATGGATGGCTCACCTAATGTGTTAGAACGCCTGCATCGAGCGGTTGATGTCCGAGCGCAATGTCAATCTCGGTTTTTATCCCTTTGGGTACCCTTAAAGTTTTCTTATCTTCAAATTCTTCGTTCGTTAAACGCATCAGCAGCGATGCAAGTTCAGTGGCTGGAATGATCCACCTGTACTTGGCTCATTGCGCTACGCGGCATGGAAGGATACTCAGCATCCGCCGGATCTTGTACGATGGCAGTACCGCCAAGTTGTTTGATGACCATCAGTCCTTCAGCGCCGTCATCAAGTCCTCCCGTGAGGGCCACACCGATTACCCGGGCTCTGTAAGTATACGCGGCGGAGCGGAAAAGAGGATCAACGGCGGGACGAAAAAAATTTTCTTTGGGGCCTCGTGTCGCGCATACGGTGCCATGCTCCAGTATCAAATGGTGATCGGGAAACGGCATATAAATGTGCCCGGGTTGGATTTGCTGGCGGTTTTTTATATAGGTGGCACGCAAGGAGCCTGCGCGTTCTAGTATCGGTACCAGAAGACCCGGCGAGCTTTTTGCCGTATGCACAACCACGAAAAGAGAGGCGGCGAAATCCTTAGGCAATTCACTCACCAGCGTGCGTAATACTTCAACACCGCCGGCGGATGCGCCAATGACGATAATATCTTTTTTCATGGGTTTGATTTAATACTTACCAGTGATTATTTGTTATAGTTTGAATCTTAGAACAGGAATCATTAGGGTTTGTTAAAGCGGAACCCTATTGTTGAATCCATCTTTCATCAATTGGTATGGAAAGCCTGAAAAGTGCGATCAAAGGATTTAAAACTAAAAAAATTAGTCTATGTTTTTAATTTCTGAAAATCCGTACGTCAGCATACATTCCAGTCGTGTCATTTGACCCATCAATTTTCAGACAAAAGGTTTTTATTTTGAACTGAAAGAGGCAACTATTCTCTCAGTGAAGCACGGGTAGTAATTGTCTGAATTTCCTTTTTCATGCCAAGGCTTGTAGTAGGATCTTTTATCTTAGTGCCTAAGAAATAAATCTTTTTACAGAAATACACTTATTTATTCTAATTACAGTTTTTTATAATGTCATCAAAAAAAACAACGGCTACCTTCCCTATCGTTGGCATTGGGGCTTCTGCCGGGGGATTGGAAGCTTTGCAGCAATTCTTCTCTCATACTAAGGCGGATAGTGGTATGGCCTATGTGGTGGTGCAGCACCTTGATCCGCATCATGTCAGTTTGCTGACTGAAATCCTGCAGCGCAGCACCACGATACCTGTAACCGAGGCGACCGATCAAATGGCGGTTGAGCCTGATCACATTTATGTCGCTCCGCCGAACCGTCATATATTGATTTTTCATAGAAAGTTGCAACTGAACTTGCCAAGTAAATCGCATGACTCTCATTTACCGATTAATGTTTTTTTTCGATCATTAGCTGAAGATCTGCAAGAGCACGCTACTGGGATTATTTTATCCGGAACTGGTTCTGATGGAACGCTGGGCTTGGGCGCTATTCGCGATAAAGGGGGCATCACACTGGTGCAGGAGCCACTCACCGCCAAGTATAGCGGCATGCCGCTCAGTGCCATTCAAGCGGGCTTTGCGACTCAGGTATTGCCTGTTGAGAAAATTCCCGAAGCGCTGCAGTCAGCTAGACGAAGCATCCATCTTCATCAACAAATTCTGGCGCATCCTAGGAGATCAAGCTATATCAATCAGATTCTGATGCAATTGCGCACCATTACCGGCCATGACTTTTCACTTTACAAAAAGAGTACGATTGAGCGTCGCATCAAGCTGCGTATGTCTCAGCTTGCCTTAGAAGATATTGGCGTCTATGCACGATTGATCGAGAAAAATAATGCTGAAGCCATTGCCTTATTCAAGGAGCTTCTCATCAATGTCAGCGGTTTCTTTAGGGATAAGGAAGCATTTGACGTGCTGCAGAAGGAGATTCTGCCGGAATTATGTAAAGATAAAACGGAGCAGTCATTTTTTCGCGTATGGGTTCCAGGTTGCGCCAGCGGAGAGGAGACCTATTCGATTGCGATATTGTTAAAGGAATGGATGGAAGAGAATCAGCGCGAATTCAAAGCACAAATCTTTGGCACCGATCTGGATGAGGAATCCATTGCCACCGCCCGGGCTGGGATCTATCCGCTCAGTATCTCGCATGAGGTTCCCACCCAGCGCCTGCGCCGATTCTTTACAAAGATAGAGAGCGGTTACCAGATCAAAAAAGTGATCCGTGAGATGGTGGTTTTTGCCACTCAGAATATCCTTAAAGATCCCCCATTTACCAGGCTTGACCTGCTCAGTTGCCGCAATCTGTTGATTTATTTGGGGCCGGAATTACAGAATCAATTAATTCCTGCTTTTCATTATGCGCTCAATCCAGGTGGCGTTTTGTTTCTATCGCCCTCTGAGGGGATTGGTAACCATACCGAATTGTTTACTGCCATTAATCGGAAATGGAAATTTTACCGCGCAATCAATTTAATCTCTACACGTGCAATGATGCCAAAGGTTTTGTCATGGACTAAGGGAAACGCTGGAAAGACACAAGAGGAAGCTGGCATTAAATCCAAAGAAACCAATTTGGTCGAACTTACCCGTCGAGTTCTGATTCAATGCTTTGCACCTGCCTCAGTACTGACCGATCTGAAAGGTAATATTCTTTTTGTCCACGGCGAAACCGGAAAATTTTTACGCCCAGCACCTGGGCAGGCCAGCCTGAATGTTGTTGAAATGGCTCGGGAGGGTCTGGAACTGGAACTCCGCACCGCTATCCGAGCTGCCAATGAAGGGAATCTGGCCCTGAATAGAGAGTTGCAGGTTAAAACCAACGGCGGTTACACAGCGGTTAATCTTTCCGTTCGATTATTGAACGATGTTGATACCAAACAAAATTTTTTGCTGGTGAGCTTTCAGGAGATGAACAATCCTGTTACTTCCGAATCAGATCACAAACAGACGCTCAAGAATACTGATCTTGGACGCATCCAGGAGTTGGAGCGCGATTTCGCTTATTTAAAAGAAAATTATCAGGTGACCCTGGAAGAACAGCAGACTTCAAACGAAGAACTCAAGTCGGCCAACGAAGAACTGCAGTCTACCAATGAGGAGCTTCAGTCTATGAATGAAGAACTGGAAACTTCCAAGGAAGAATTGCAGTCTGTCAATGGAGAGCTGGTTACGGTCAACTCAGAATTGCAGGGTAAGATTGAGCAACTGGTTGACATGCAAAATGATATGAAGAACTTATTGGATAATACGCATATCGGCACTCTATTCCTGGATCATCGATTAATTATCCGGCGCTATACGCTCGAAGCAACTAATTTGTACCGTTTGGCCCCTTTGGATACCGGTCGCCCTTTAAGCGATATTAAATCCAATCTGTTAAATGACGAACTCCTTGTTCAGGCACAGAAAGTGCTCGAGACATTGATACCGTTCGAGCAGGAAGTGCAAACCCATAATGGAAGCTGGTATCTGGCGCGAATTCAACCCTATCGCACGCTGGATAACATGATTGAAGGGGTTGTGATGACTTTTACGGATATCAGCAGGCTTCACAAAGCAGAGACTGCTGTGCGGCTCGCGCGTGAGCTGGCTGAATGTGTCGTTGATTCGATAGATCAACCATTATTGATCATTGATCGCGATTTAATCGTCATTTCTGCCAATCATACTTTTTATCAATTTTTTAAATTAACTAACGCTGATACTATAGATCGTAAGATTTACGATTTGAATAATGGCCAGTGGGATATCGCACCCTTGAGAGAATTACTCGAAGTTATTCTGCCTCGTGATCAAACTTTTGAGGGTTGGGTAGAATATGACTTTCCTTTGATTGGGCCCCAGAAGTTATTTCTGTACGCTCGTCTAATTGTCAGTCAACCCAATGAGTCGTCATTGATACTATTAATGACTAAGGATATGAATGATTCATCTATTACAAAAAAGGCATTCACCTAATGCGCAAAAGAATTGGAATTGAACGGCGTAAGTTTTTAAGGACAGAAGCCGAAACGATAGCAAAGAATTTCTCCGTGGGTGCTCATGCTACTCAGCCTTCGGAGATACTGATACATGAACTTTTAGTGCATAAAATTGAGCTGGAAATTCAAAATGAGGAGCTGCGAAGGGCTCAGATAGCAGTGGAAGAAGCCCGAGATCGCTACGTGGATCTCTATGAGTTCGCTCCCGTTGGTTATGTATCCATCAGTCCGGGCGGTGCGATCAATGAAATCAATCTAACCGGCGCAGCAATGCTGGGTATGGATCGCGCAAAACTGATTAACTGCCATTTTTCTAAATTTGTTACCGATCTCGATAAAGATCGATGGTATCGTTTGTTTGTGGGTATGATGAAACACCTTAAAGAACAGCAGCATACATTCAGCTTGAAAATGAAACGCGCCGATGGTTCGCAGTTTTATGCGCATCTTAATTGTCTGCTTAAGAAAGCGCTGAAAGCACCACCGGTATTAAGAATTGCTGTGACCGATCTTACTCAACGAGAGGTAATGTGTGAACCAGCTAAGTAACTGTAAAAACTAACTTTCCTCAATTTTTATTTCATTAGGATAACTTAGCCATGGGATAGGAATACGATGCTTTTTCAATGGTTCCGCCGGTGTGGAGATTCCTAATAACCGGTCTGATTCTGCTTTGACGACGTGGTAGCATTCACAAACCCGAGATTCCAATCCCTTCCTATCCAATGCCGTGATATGGCCTCGCTTGTATTGAATCAAACCGGCTAGCTGTAATTTCCTGGCCGCATCTGTGACTCCCTCGCGGCGTACGCCTAGCATATTGGCAATTAATTCCTGAGTTACGAATAATTCATTGGTGTGCAGTCGATCAAGGCTTAGTAGCAGCCAACGGCAGAGTTGCTGATCAATGGTATGATGACGGTTGCAGACGGCTGTCTGCGCCATTTGAGTAAGAAGCACTTGCGTATATTTCAACATGGTACAAAGTAAACCACCATGCCGATCAAATTCATGCATAAAGTGTTTTTGTTTTATTCGATAGGCATAACCTTTGCTTTGCACGACTGCCCGATTGGGCATGGACTGACCGCTCATGAAAAGAGAAAGACCAATTGCGCCTTCAAAACCGATTACAGCAATTTCTGCTGATGAACCATTTTCCAGTACATACAGCATCGATATGATGCAATCAATCGGAAAGTAAACGTAGTGCAGATTTTCTCCAGACTCATAAAGAACTTCACCTAGCGACAGTTGAATAAGTTCTAAATGGGGAGAAATACGTTCGAAGTCTTCTTGCGGAAGTATATTTATAAGTTGATTTTTCTTGGGATGATAAAAATTATTACTCAACACAAAAATATACCTCCTTCTTTAGTTTTACTCAAAAAAGTTGCCTACTTTATTATTTTTAGCAAAGGCAACTTTTCTACATAATAATAGCTGAGTTTGGTAATTACAATGGTTTTTGTAAATTGAAAATCATTACCAAGAATTTTAAATTCATGCTTAAGATACCATGGGAAGAAGTATCCAATTCAGAATTTATGGCTTAATAATTGATAATTATCAATTTTTATAACACTGCTTTGAGAAAATGCCGCGAGCTTTGAACATTTCAACGATTTAATGTAATAGACAGAAATACTTGAATGGAGTTTAAAACTTAAGAAGGAGTTTTAAAAATGAGAAGAAAAAACCCACTAATCTTGATAATGTCTTTGCTACTGCTCTTTTCGTCTCAAGCCCAAGCTACGGAAGAAATGACTTCAAGAATTTATTTCAACAGAGCCGGCATGAAGATTTTAAGCGGGGTGGCCAATATCGCTACTGGATGGATGGAGTTGCCAAAAAATATTATTTTATGGCGCCAAAAGGATGAGAATGTATTAATTGAGTTTATTGAAGGCGTAATGATGGGCGTTTATCATACCGCTAGCCGCACGGTAAGTGGGGCTGCGGATTTGGCAACTTTCTGGTTGCCAACCTTTCCAAGTCCGAATCCGGTTTTCATTTGGGAGGATTTCTCGCAACAATCCGACTATTTCGGCTGGCGGATGGGTAGGTGATAGAGATGGAGAATTTTTTCAACCGACTCTATAAAAAAATTCTTCATTATTTCTTCTTCGCAAGATCGCAAAGTAATGTTCTATACCGTACAGATGAGTATCAGAAGAAGGGATATTATGAATACGGGTCATAGTGAAGTAATTTCTGGTGAAGTAATTAATTGAAAAAAAACTTAAACTAAGGAGGTATATTAAAATGAAGTCATTTAATTTTTTTTTAATGCTGGTTATAAGTTTGTTTTTTTCAACCACTCAGGCGACCGAAACACTGTCCGAGAAAGGCCAAGCAGTTTCAAAAGATATAAAACGCGATGCTGATAGGTCAATTAACCGTGTAGAGGAAGTAACTTGTACGGGTACTGATGCTGAATGCGCGAAGAGAAGAATTGAGAATAGGGCTGAGGAAGGGAAGGACTTCATTAAAGATAAGTCCTCGGAAATGAAAAATAAAATAGATTAAATCTTTTCTCATCTGAACGGCACTGTATCAGCCACCCGCACATTCTGTGGGCACATGGGGGGTGTGACGTAACGTCAACCCCGCGATGGCTGCCGCTGCCGTAAACTGCCTCCTGACAAGCGCCATCACCACGCAGACGTGCACGGCTTTAGGATGAGTGGAAAAAACTTCGTGGTTATCACAAAAAATTGACGAGGAGCCTCAAGCAGAAGGGCGACTGCGTCTAATGCTTTTACGACTAAGCCTGTTTTGGGCGTGTTACTCATACACGTCGATATTGACGCTCCTAAACTATTCACCGCTATGTTCTTCTACCGCTATGCCTGGCAATGATCAGACAGGAATATGTCTGCGCTTACGCTGCTGTCTCTGTTGCTGATGGTGAGCTGGATACCCTTATCCTGCCTCAGGTTGAAGCAGCGTCGCGTCACCCAAATGACCGGATTATCCTGGCGCTCGATGGTGCACGATGGCATCGTAGTCATGCCTTTAAGTTTCCAATCATCTGCACTTACTCATGCTACCGGCCTATTCACCGGAACTCAATCCTGTTGAGAATCTTCGGGTGAGCTACGGAAAAAATCATTCCATAACAGTGTATTTGACAGCGGGATGCACTGGAAAATCACCTGAAAGCAGCTTAAGTTATTGTTCTTCAACTCGCTTCGATTTTTAAAGTATGTTATTTGTAATTCCTTGTTCTCAAAATGGAAAAGGGGAATTAGGGTGATGAAATAGTGTTGGAGGG
>CBFGXU010000109.1:0-7939 GCA_965652935.1 uncultured Nitrosomonas sp. | reverse complement strand
ATCAAACCCAGTAACAAACCACCCGCCAAGACTAAGGCGCCGGTGATAAACCAGTCTTTTTGCCTGTGATCCCCTAATTCAATATTTTCCAGCTGTAAAGCATTAAGGCGTTCTTCGGCCATCGCAAGCTTCTGATGCAGCTTGTTATTTTCTTCATCAATTAATAGCACATTAGCCGATGTTTTCATGATCGAAGCCAATTGATCTTCTAATCGATTATTTTCGCTTTCAAGTTTTGCGATACGTTGATGGGCGTTCTCATATTCACTTTTTATTGTTTTTAACTGGGCAAGCACAGAATGATCAGGATTATCAGCAGGGCCCATTTCTTTGAACATTTTCTCTAATTGCATTCTTGCAGTTGGCTCGGCAATTAGATAGCGACTCAATATCCATCCCTCGATACCCCCAGTTGTCTTAACTCGCGTATGCCCAGTCTCCGCGTCAGTTTCCAAAATTTCTACTGCGGTACCACTTTTCAACATCCTCACAATGGCATGACTGAGGCTCGGACCTTTGCGCAAGGTCACTTCCAGTTGATCGGATACATACCCTGTTTCAGCAGTAACCAGCATAGAATACAAAGCGCAGGAGATGAACCCAATCAGCAAAGCAACATGTTTATACACTTTCATAGTTTCCAGATTCTAAGTTCAAGAATTAATAAATAGAATGCAGCCAGGTTCAAACCCAAATCAATTGCTCTAAGGAAACGCTGATTAATTGACTGCACGGGCGAATCGCTTCGTTGCGCGGTACTCGCTTCCTCGTCTATCTGATTGATATGTCTCGGTTGCTGCATTCCGTGCGCCTCGCGCTTCATCACGTTCGCCGAATCAATCAGCGCTTCCCTAATAAGTTCTGGCTTTGGGTGGAAAAGACTCGACGGTTAATGGTTTCAGGCGCACCGGCTTATAGTCCAACCGGTTGTTTTCACTAAAATATAAGGTATGTTTTAACCATTTGACATCATCCCGTTCCGGATAATCATTGCGGGCATGAGCGCCGCGGCTCTCATGCCGGGCTTCCGCAGAGATCATGGTGGCCGTGGCAACTTCCTTCATGTTCTCCAGCTCCAGTGCTTCTAGGCGTGCGGTATTGAACACTTTGCTTTTATCCTTGATCTCTGTCCGACCGATACGCTCGCCGATCTCAAGAATTTTTTCCACACCCTGTTTCAGCGTATCCTCAAAGCGAAAAACTCCACAATAAGTTTGCATGGTTTTGGTCAACGCCGCATTCACCTGAGCAACATTCTCTCCATCCTTCTGGTTTTCCAGACGAGCCAAGCGGCTCAGCGTTTTATCCGCAGCACCCTCTGGCAATAGCTTATGGTGTGGACTGTTTTTTAAATCCTCGATGATCTGATTGGCAGCAGCACGCCCAAACACTACCAGATCGAGCAGCGAATTAGTACCCAAGCGATTCGCACCATGTACGGAGACACAAGCGCACTCTCCCACCGCATAAAAACCGGACACGACTTCCTCAGGGCCGGTTTTATAAGGCGCTACCACTTGGCCAAAGTAATTGGTTGGAATGCCGCCCATCATGTAATGTACTGTAGGTACCACCGGAATCGGTTCATTGATGGGATCGACATGCGCGAATTTGAGCGCCAGTTCACGAATACCCGGCAGCCGGTTTTTGATGATCTCCGCGCCCAGGTGATCCAGTTTCAGCAGCAAATGATCCTTCTCCTCGCCGCAACCCCGCCCTTCTTTGATTTCCATCGTTAACGCACGTGAAACCACGTCACGGCTGGCCAGATCCTTGGCATGGGGTGCGTAACGCTCCATGAAACGTTCGCCATCCTTGTTCAGCAAATAACCACCCTCCCCACGCACGGCTTCACTGATCAGTACGCCCACACCATAAACACCGGTTGGATGAAATTGCCAGAACTCCATGTCTTCCAATGGAATTCCAGCGCGCGCAGCAATCCCTAGTCCATCGCCGGTATTGATCAATGCATTGGTACTGGCTTGAAAAATCCGTCCACCACCGCCAGTAGCAAATAATGTGGCTCTGGCCTGCAAAATCAAAACTTCACCCGTTTCCATTTCCAGCGCAGTAACGCCCAAGATATCGCCTTGCTCATCACGGATTAGATCCAGTGCCATCCATTCAATGAAAAACTGCGTGTTGGCGCTGACGTTACGCTGATACAGCGTATGCAGTAGCGCATGACCGGTCCGATCAGCCGCCGCACAAGAGCGCGTTGCCTGCGCTCCGCCGAAATGTTGTGATTGTCCGCCAAACGGGCGTTGATAGATTTTGCCATTTTCCAGGCGATCAAATGGCATCCCGAAATGTTCCAGCTCATACACGACTTCATTGGCCTGGCGGCACATGAATTCGATGGCATCCTGATCCCCCAGGTAATCGGAACCTTTTACCGTGTCATACATATGCCAGTGCCAGTTGTCTTCGGTCACATTTCCCAGTGCAGCGGCAATTCCCCCCTGTGCAGAAACCGTATGCGAACGCGTCGGAAAAACCTTGGATAACACTGCCACTTTCAATCCCGCCTCGGATAACTGCAAAGCGGCACGCATTCCAGCGCCACCTGCACCTACGATGACCACATCGAATTTTCGTTGGGTTATTGCCACATCAGCTCCACAATATTTCAGCAGCCCATACCAGATAAAACACCAGGGCGATAATCACTGCAATTTGCAGGGTCAGGCGGATTGCCGTGGCATGAACATAATCCATCAGTACATTGCGAATCCCGACCCAAGCATGCCAGAAAAGACATATGAAAAACACAAAGGAGGCAATGCGCATCCACTGGAAATTGAATACGCTTTTCCATGCCGCATAATCCTGCGGCGCGATCACGAACACAACACTTGCCAGCAACAACAGATAAATGACCATCAGAACGGCTGTTACCCGCTGCATCAGCCAGTCTTTCAAACCATAGTGCGCACCCGTTACCGCAAGTCTGGATGGCTTTACCATAGCATCCACCCTGCCAGCGCCGTAAAAATGATGCCCATTACCAATACCAGCTTGCTTCCGGTACGCGCCTGTGACAGCGTGATGCCAATATGCAGATCCAGCAACAGATGACGGATGCCTGCACACAGGTGATGCAGAAAAAACCAAATAGAGAACAACAACATCAACTTGATCACTGGATTACGCAAATAATCCTGTAAGACTTCAAAGCTTTGCTGTGATTGCAGCAGCATTTGCAACCCGCACAGCAATAAGGGGATACCAGGGAAAAACAATAAAACACCGCTGATTCGATGCAGAATTGAAACCACCGCTGGCAAGGGCTGGCTGATCTTGAAGAGATTCAGATGCTTGGGGCGTTTGTCGTGTAATTTCGCTTCCATGCGGGAAATTCTAAAGTAGAAAATTCAATCGCCAAAATCCAACTGATACGATGAAATCGCATTCAAGTGTAGTCTGTTACGTAGCATGATTCAAGCCAAAACTTAAATAAAAAACCCGGCCACAAGCAAGCAACCGGGTTTTAGAAACGCCAGTTATTACCCAAAACTTAACTGATTGACCAAGATTGGACACGACGGCTATCAAGACTGTAGCTTCCAGCTCCATGCACAGCCAATAACACCAGGCCGCCAGCAATCGCAATATTCTTCATAAACATGATCATTTGAATCTGATCTGAAAAATTGTTGTGGAAGATTACGCCAGCTGCTATCGTAAATGCTGCTAATGCGATCGCGACCCATCTGGTTTGCCAACCCGCGATAATGGCTAATCCACCACCGGCTTCAAGTAATATCACTACCGGCAATAGCATATCCGGCACACCCATCGCCTCCATATAACCCTGCGTATTTGCATATCCACTGATCTTAAACAAACCGGAAAGCAAAAAAATTTGCCCCAGGAATAGCCGTGCAACAAACTGACTTATTTTTTCCATCTAAATCTCCTTGAAAGTTAATTACGCGCGTCATTAACCGCGTTTAATCCACGCGCGATCACGCACAAAATCATTTGACTGAAAATCTCTCATTGCCTGATCAATCTGTTCTCTTGTGTTCATCACAAAGGGACCATATCGAGTAATAGGCTCGTGAATCGGCTTACCGCTGACGACAACCAGGCGCGCACCTGCTTTGCCAGCGATGAAATCGAATGAACTGTCATCAGCACCCACGACAATAAGAAAATGCTGCGGCACATTTTTCCCATTAAACTGCCCAGTTCCTTCAAACACATACAAAAAACTGCTGTTCTCGACCGGCAACCGGTGATGAAAATGTTTGCCGGGTTGTATCTGCACGTCCAGATAAGTCACATGGGTAAGGTGATCCTCAATCGGTGCGCGCGCATCTCCAAAGTGGCCGATTAATACTTTGAGCGTGTATTCCGGAGTTTTTACGACTGGAAATGCCTCTGCGGGATATTCCTGGTACTCAGGGTGATCCATTTTGTGGGCTTCTGGCAGATTGATCCACAGTTGAAAGCCGCGCAGCAAACCCTTTTCCTGCTTCGGCATTTCGGAATGAATGATGCCGCTGGCAGCCTTCATCCACTGCGCAGAGCCTGGACCCAGGTCACCGCGATTGCCCATGCTGTCCTGATGCGCCATGTGACCATCGATCATGTAAGTAAAGGTATTGAAGCCCCGATGCGGATGAGGCGGAAAACCGGCAATATAGTCATTTGGGTTATCACTGCTCATGTGATCGAGTAGCAGGAAAGGATCATAATTGCGCAAAGCCGGTGAGCCAATCGTGCGGTGCACAATAACACCGCCTCCCTCGGACACCGCTTCTGCAGGAATCAAACGTGTAGAGCTACTGGCTGTACTCATAGCATTCTCCTGGTTCTGTAATCAATCATTATGTTTTACTTGCTGGGAGTATTATCATCGTTGTTATAATAAGAATAAATATCAATTGACAGAAATAATTGTTCTCGTATAAGCAACAATAAACCAATGGATCGATTTGAAAACATGCATGCCTTTGTGAGGATCGTTGAAGCTGGTAGCATCAGCGCCGCTGCAGATCGTATCGGTGTAGCAAAGTCAGTGATCAGCCGGCGTTTAAAAGAATTGGAAGAGCATCTGGGTGTCGAGCTATTTCATCGCACTACCCGGCAAATGAACCTGACGGACAGCGGCCGCACCTTTTATCATCAGTCTGTACGTATCCTGGAAGATATCCTCGAAGCCGAGCATGCGACATCTCAGTTTCATGGTGCCTTAAAGGGTAGCCTAAAGGTAGCTCTGCCGCTGAGTTTTGGTTTGATGCATCTGGGACCTGCAATCAATGCGTTTTTACAAGCGCATCCAGATATTGAGTTCGACCTGGACTTCAATGACCGCCAAGTGGATCTGCTCGCAGAAGGTTTTGATCTGTCTGTTCGTATTGCCAGCCTGCCGGATTCAAGCCTGATTGCACGCCGTCTTGCTCCTATCCAGGCGATTATGTGCGCAAGCCCGGCTTATCTGGAACGCATGGGTAAGCCCCGAGTGCCAGAAGAATTAATCAATCACCGATGTTTGGTTTACAGCCTGATCAGTAATTTTGATACGTGGAATTTGTATGATGCCGATGGACAATTGATCAAAACCAGGATAATTCCTTATTTGAAAGCCAGCAATGGTGAATTTCTGCGGGATGCCGCTGCCGCGGGGATGGGTATTGTGCTGATGCCGACATTCATCGTTTATAAAGAAATTGAAAATGGTCAACTGATCCCACTATTGACTGATTATCGCTATTCACAGTTAGCCGCTTACGCCATTTATCCACAAACACGCCATCTTTCCCGACGTGTCAGAGCTTTTGTCGATTTTTTAATCAAGCGATTTGAAGGGGCACCTTACTGGGATTTGTGTTTGCAAAACGTAAAAAATACCTGAGAAAGTGCCAACTGAATCATGCTGCAAGATAACAATGCTGTATGTCCATAAAATACGGCGCTTGATAGCACATGTTCGTCATCAGGATTAAACATATTGGATAGCCGACTGGCATGAAGTGCTGGGATTAGCTAATCCCTATCATACACTCGAACAATTTCAGCAACGCCTAACAAAATTTATTGCTCATTAGATAAAACAATATTCACGTATCCGTTGACTTACAATTCTCCATACAAGTGGCAATACTGCTGCCAACATTAAACTATCCTGTCAACTGCGACGCATGCTCTATACCACCCATTGGATTGAAAAAAAGGAAGTACGAAAAAACAACTCAGGATGTCAACAGCTTCCCAAATCCGGATGCAGCCTGCCATTGATAAAAACTCGCACTGCTCATCCCATACTCACAACATCAATCAACCACAGGGACCCCCCCTCAGCCTGTTTCAATATCTGTATGATCTGGCTTTCCGTAAGTCGCTGCTTCTTCATTAGTAAAATCCTCTTCGTTTAGGATAGAAAATTCTACTGTATAGCACCTTTAATTTAGGGGGGATTACCTTAGGTTGAGATCTTTACATTGAAGTATATATCTATGATTAATGGATGTTTTACTGTATGAGTCAATACCACGCAAACATGATCTAATAGTTTCCCTTAGTTAAATACAAGCGTTTCCCTGATATGTTTAATGTATTGAGTTCAATAGAATTATCCCATGCATTTCAGAGGGTATTGTTCAATTTCCATTAATTTCATACATCTATAGCCCGTCAAAAATATTATAGATGTAAGAGAGGTTTCTTATGAATCAAACAAGACATTTAACAAACTTATCAGGCAATCACACGGTACAAATTTGCCCCAATGAAGACTCTCAGGTTGATTTAGTAACACGCTACATTAAAGACGGCTTACTCAATGGAGAAGCAGTTATTATAATAGCTAAACCAGCGCTGAGAAAAATTTTAAAAGCCAAAATGGATGCGCTTAATTTTGATGGTCAAATCCTCCAGGATCAAGATCAAATCAAATTCTTCGATGCTGAATTTCTATTATCAAATCTTAAGTCTGACGGATCCCTTGAAGTAGAGGCGTTTCGGGAATTTGTAGCAATTCCGATCTACCATGCTCAATTAAATTATAGCAAAGTACGTACTTTTAGTGAGATGGTGGATATTCTCTGGAAACAAAATCAGCACGATATGGCGATACAGCTTGAAGATTTTTGGAATGAGTTATCTCCTACAGAAGAAATTTCGCTTCTCAGTACTTATTCTCTGGATAAACTTGATCCCAATACCTACGATGAGGCATTAGAACGTATTTGTAAATGTCATTCTTACCTGGTTCCGATGGAAGATCATGATTCGGTAGAGCATGGAATGGGTGAGGCAATGCTAAATGTTTTTGGAGCGGCCTGGAATCGTGTAATCCATAAACTCGCAGACTCTCAGAAGATTTCAACAACGATTCAATCCACCCCGACACTTACTTAGAGTAAGATCCAACAAGCTGCTTTTGCTGTGCTCTGCTTAAGCAGCTTCAAAGAGTTGCCTGCAAGTAATACATCTGACTTTTCAATCAACTGGTCAGTCGTATTTCCAATAAGTATTTTTTACTTGATTTTCATGCTGTGCTAGACTGATTCCGGAATGCTTATATTCTTAAAACTATTTAATTGATAGTAAAAGGAGATCATTATGACCCAGGGAAAAAAATTAACGATAGCGTTTGTTATTTGTTCAGCTTTTTTTGTAGGTAGTGCATCTGCTTTTGATCAATCTTTTCATCCAAATCATAAATTTATTGATAGGGAAAGTATTGGACCAAATTTCCGGTCTGATCTTGTTATCGATAAAGATAAGGCTGCTAAAGAAAAAACTTCAGAAGAAAATTTGCAGATTCCATCTGGAACAAATCCGCATAATCCTTCTGGAGCTAATCCCAACATTCGTACTGGACCCAAATCATAAATAAAGTTATAAGATCATGAGGATCTGAATAAACGAGGCCAGATATAATATTTCTGGCCTTTTTGTTTCCGAATTGATGAGCATTCTTTGT
>CBFGXU010000108.1:0-8224 GCA_965652935.1 uncultured Nitrosomonas sp. | reverse complement strand
CATCCTTGCGAAGAAATTGAATGCGGCAATATATTTTGCACATCCCTATGCATCACGTTGATGAGTATTATTTGTTAAAATAATAAGTAATGTCATAAGTTTTATATTAAGGTAATATCTCATAAGCCGTAAAAATAACTTGTTGTGTTATGGATTTTCTGATAATAGTATATATTTTTGTATGCCACCGGAATTGAAGGAGCCTTAAAAAATGCCACAAAAGCAACAAAGTAAGCAAGTGACTCCCTATGAACCAAAAGCGGGTGAAGATTATATGAATCCTGAGCAACTCCTGCATTTTCGCAAGATACTGGAGGATATGAAAATCGAATTAGGTCGGGAGATTGATCGCGCGGTGCATACTATGCAGGATGAGGCTACGGTCTTTGCTGATCCTAACGATCGGGCTAGTCAAGAATCTGATATGACTCTTGAGTTACGGAACCGGGATCGTGAACGTAAGCTTATCAAAAAGATCGATGAAATAATTGGTAAGATAGAAACCGGAGATTATGGCTATTGTGAGAGCTGTGGGGTAGAGATTGGACTAAAACGACTCGAAGCTCGACCGACCGCAACATTATGTATTGATTGCAAGACATTGGATGAAATACGAGAAAAGCAAATAGCTAAGTAAAATAGGTGATGATGGTGGTTATATATAAATAATATAAATATTTCCCTTTTCTGCTATAAATAAGGCCCTGTCCGTATATAAGTGTAAGAACTTCTTATTTTGGTGCAGTACAAATTAAGCTTCTTCTGTAGCAGAGTCTGCATCACTTTCAGCGGACACCGCTTTCATGCTTAATCGAAGTCTTCCTTTGTCGTCTGCCTCCAAAACCTTAACGCGGACTTGCTGGCCTTCACTCAAGTGATCGGACACATTATTGACGCGCTCGTTGGCTATTTGTGAAATATGTAAAAGACCATCTTTACCAGGTAGCACGCTGACAATGGCGCCAAAATCCAGCAATTTCAGGACAACCCCATCATAAACTTTTCCAACTTCAACCTCAGCAGTAATATCTTCAATCCGTTTCTTGGCTAATTCTCCGCCTTCAGCATTGACACAAGCAATCGTTACCTGACCGTCATCTGTAATATCAATCGTAGTACCGGTTTCTTCCGTCAGCGTCCGTATGACAGCACCGCCTTTGCCGATGACATCACGGATCTTTTCCGGATTGATTTTGAGCTTAATAATTCGTGGTGCATGAACTGAAATATCTTCACGGGTTGAGGGTAAAGCTTGCTTCATGATTTGCAAAATGTGTAGTCGCCCTTCATGAGCTTGTATTAACGCTGCATGCATGATTTCTTTGGTAATTCCTTGAATTTTAATGTCCATCTGTAATGCAGTAATACCTTTCTCAGTGCCTGCTACTTTAAAGTCCATATCACCCAGATGATCTTCATCACCGAGAATATCAGTTAGTACAGCAAAGCGATTACCATCTTTAATCAAACCCATGGCAATGCCTGCTACATGCGCTTTTAATGGAACACCTGCATCCATTAGTGCAAGGCACCCCGCACAAACAGATGCCATTGAACTGGAGCCATTTGATTCAGTAATTTCAGATACGACACGCAGCGAATAGCCAAATTCTTCAGGAGAAGGTAGAACTGCGGCCAGGGCGCGTTTTGCAAGGCGCCCATGACCAATCTCGCGGCGCTTTGGTGTACCCACACGGCCGATTTCTCCTGTAGCATAAGGCGGCATATTGTAATGCAACATAAAACGATCATTGTAATCACCTTGCAGTGAATCAACTTTTTGCTCATCACGCGCTGTACCTAGTGTTGCTACCGCTAATGCTTGGGTTTCTCCGCGGGTGAATAATGCTGAACCATGTGTGCGAGGCAGCACTCCATTTCTAATGGTTATGGCTCTAACGGTACGTGTGCCACGCCCGTCAATTCGAGGTTCGCCATCTAAAATTTGGTTACGTACGATTCGAGATTCCAATGCAAAAAAAGCTTCTTTAAAAGATTGCAAATCGGGACCACCTTCGATATCAACACCGATCTCAGTAGATAGGCGTTGACTGATTTCTTCGATAGCTTCATTGCGTGCTTGCTTCAGTTTTATCTTAAAAGCCTGTCGCAAATCAGCTTCTGCCATGCTAGCGATCTTTTCTTCAAGTGCAGCATCTTTTTCAGGTGGTGTCCAATCCCAGGTAGTTACCCCCGCTTCATCAGCGAATTCGTTGATGGCATTAATGACTACCTGCATCTGTTCGTGCCCATACATTACAGCACCCAGCATTATTTCTTCAGATAGCTCCATTGCTTCAGATTCGACCATAAGAACTGCTTGCTGTGTACCAGCCACCACTAAATTTAACTGGGTATCTTGGAGTTCTGAAATGGTTGGATTCAGTACATACTGATTATTAATGTATCCAATACGGGCAGCACCAAGGGGACCCTCAAACGGAATACCGGAAAGTATGAGGGCTGCTGAAGTGCCGATTATAGAAGGAATGTCTGCATCTACTTCATTGTCAGCCGACATAACAGTGGCGACGATTTGCACTTCATTATAGAAACCTTCAGGAAAGAGTGGGCGAATTGGGCGATCAATTAATCTGGAAGTAAGTGTTTCTTTTTCTGATGGGCGCCCTTCACGTTTGAAGAAGCTGCCAGGTATTCTACCTGCTGCATAAGATTTTTCCTGATAGTCCACTGTAAGGGGAAAGAAATCTTGCCCAGTTTTTATATTTTTTGCACCTACTACGGTAACAAGTACTACTGTATCGTCCATTGTAACCACTACGGCGCCATGAGCTTGTCTTGCTATTTCTCCTGTTTCTAATGTGAGTTGATGACGTCCGTAGGTAATACTCTTTTTGATAGGTTTCAATTAACAATCCTTTTCTGATGAATTTTTCCAAATTTTAAATTATCATCAACCATCCACTTGGTCGTATGATAATTTGACTGGAAAATTAACTACTTAATTTGCTGCTGGCCGGGCTTAAAAGGCATTTATTTGCGTAAACCAAGGCGTTCGATCAGTGTCTGGTAGCTATTAATATTGCGACGTTTAAGATAATCAAGTAACTTACGACGACGACCTACCATGCGTAACAAACCTCTACGCGAATGGTGGTCCTTGACATGGGTTTTGAAATGTCCAATCAGGTCATTGATTCGTATAGTTAATAGTGCGATCTGAACTTCTGGGGAACCGGTATCCCCGTCGGCTCTCTGATACTCGCGCACTACCTGCGCTTTTTGGTCGATTGTGACTGACATAAGTTATTTCTCCAATTAAATTCCCAGTATAAAGAGAGCCGGAATTTTACTCTTTAATATTGTTCTTGTCCAAATTAGGCAGAAAGGTGATAAGATCATTCAGGCACTTGAGAAGAGAATAAGGATCACCTTATGATAATATCGATGGTTAATGCAGGTTCAAGTATTTTGCAGATTCCTAGAGCGTTGTGTCAGAAATACAGGTAAACGAGAATAAACTTGAGCGTTAATAGACTGAAGAGTACCAGTAATTCTGTTTGTTATCCAAGTTGAGAACTTTGATGAAAATATTACACTTGTGAGTTCTCACCCCCATGTCCTGATGGATTGGTAAACTGGTCATTTAATGCTTGAATGTAATCATTCGCCTCGTTAATGATTTCATCGATGGTCTGCTGTGTTACTTCATTCCAACCAGCCGGTCCTTGTAGGAACATTGGGCGATAGGCGGCGGTACTCTTATTAAATGCCTGCATGTACTGCTTGTATGTTTCGTGATCATTTCCAATCTCATCGGCCAACTTTTTCAACAACTGGTTAGCGACAGCACGGCGGATAGAAAAATGAGTATAGATGATGCCTATCAGCAAGAATGCTGCTATTACTAGTGCAGAAGTTTCCCCACGCATAAGTTCATCCTGGAATGTTTTAAAGAGTCCCCAAGATTCATTCATGGTTAATGCCACCCCTGCTAATATAGCCAGAGCACCAAAAGCTAAACCATCAAACAGAATTACTCTATTTTTCCATTTTTTTAGCATATCGGAAAGTTTGTGGACAATCTGATTTTTAATACCTTTAGCAGTTTGTTCAAGCTTTCCGACAATGCGATATGAACGTTCTACTTCTATCTGTCGTATCCGTGCATCAATATCAGCCATATCTTCTTTTCGCTTTTTCTCGAAACGTTCTCTGACATTCGGGTTGGCAATAGGAACAGCTGCACTGGGGTTATAAATTCGATAGAATCGTCCAGTGACTAAACCTACTTCAGCCAGGGAGCGTTGCCAAGCTGAAACGACTTCTTCGGGATTATCTTCTTGTGCTGTTACATCAATCTGATTAAGAATATAGAGAAATTTATTGGCATCTGCACGATTAACACTGGCCGATACCAAATAAGCTAAAGTATCTTGCATGGCTTTAGGTTCGGGATGGCGTGCATCAAAAAATACAAGAACCAGATCGGATAAGTTAATGATATGCTGAGTTAAACGTAATGTAGAGGTGCGCTGATTGTCAGCATCAAAACCTGGGGAATCAATCAGGATTTTTCCGCGAATATTTTCAGAAGGACAGGTTTTCAATTGCAGATAAGCATCAATACGTTCCTGCCCAGCTTCAGAGATTTCTTCAATGCTGCGACTGATTTGAAAAAACGGAAAACGCGGGTCAGCGTCAAGTGCTATGCCAGGAAGTGTTTTTGGCTCATTGTTTCGGCTGTAGCAGATCACTGTAAATTTATCATCGACTGCCTGAGTACCTGTCCGTTGTAGTGGAATATTCAAATAAGAGTTAATGTAAGTCGATTTACCAGCAGAAAATGTGCCCAGCACAGCGATCATAGGCCACCAAGTCACACAGGTTGCATAAGATTCATCTTTACCGATTAATCCCATGCTGTGACCGACGTAATCCATTTTTCTAAAACTTTTTACTGCATTGGCTAGCGTTGGGTTATCTGGATGCTCATCAGTAAGATGCTTCTGTAAGCTATTTAAATACTTATTAATTTGTGTTGAACTATGTGACATAACAGTTCCTTTTCATTCTTATAAAAGCGCACCTTGAAGAGATGCTATCGGGGGATATATATTAATTTTGCTTGGGCAATAATTATCTGCTTTTCAATAAGTTACTGGTTTCTTTTTAAATAAAACATATGCTAACTAAAGCTTTCTTGAATTAAAAAAAGCCATTACGCTATTTCATCCTTGATAGCACAACCATTATTAGTCAGTTTATGCTAGAAATTAAAGAAAATTGGATGATTTTACCAAGAACAAAGCTTGCTTGCTACTAGCTACAAACAATACTTACTATTTCTCATTTTGAGACGACCTTAATGAAATAATATTATCATAGTCGATTTGATATTGAATAATTTTAGATAATTGTAGTTTTTAAATGCTATCTTGCAAAAAATAAAATCAATTTACTGTTCTTCGGTTGGAGATAATTTTAGAGCATGACGTTAGAAAGTAATAAGGAGCAACGTGCAGGACGCTCTGCTCATGTAGGTCGCTATATACTCATCGGTTTTCTCACGGTGGCGCCATTGTGGGTTACTTGGCTGGTATTCGATTTTTTATTAAATTTATTAGCCCGTATAGGAGACCCTTTATTAAAAGGAATGGCTCGTGCAGTACGGCCTTTTTCTGATACTACGGCTAGCTGGTTGCTGGATTCCAATTTTCAGCATGCGGTTGCGGCATTATTGACTATAGTCAGTTTGTATGGGATCGGCTTGTTGGCATCTTTTGTCATCGGTATGAAAGTGATCAGTATTTATGAAAATATATTGGCCAAGCTTCCTTTAGTACAAACAATTTATGGGGCGACCAAGCGTTTTTTGCACACAATAAGTCAACCGCCTGTCACGGGACAGCGGGTGGTTCTGATCAATTTTCCTTCTTCGCAAATGAAAGCTGTCGGGTTCATCACGAAAATTATGCATGATAAGGATAGCGGAAAGCAATTAGCCGCTGTCTATGTCCCCACTTCCCCCAACCCCACATCCGGCTACATTGAAATTATGCCTATAGAAGATGTGATACTAACAGATTGGACGACCGAAGAAGCAATGACATTTGTGGTAACAGGGGGCACCAATGCGCCTGAGAGTCTGCATTTTTCTACCAAACCGAAACAGGAAGAACAGGTTGCGGAAAAGCAATAAAAAATTGGAACTCAATATTCTGCTTTGTTTGTGTTTTATGCGGATAGTAAGTAAGGCAGTAACTTGATTTCCAATACGGGTCCTTGTAGTGATTGCCAATGAATTTTACCCGTATCAACACTACTTTGCTGGATGACAGCCAAAACATCAAAGCCGCCGTTGGGTGAAGCTGCAACGTTAACGATGTTACCGCTGGATTGATGGTTCATATCAGCACTGTATAGGGTATCACCAGCTTTTATGGTCTGCGTTGTAGCGATGTGGGCTAAGAACATGCGGCGCTTAAGTTTTCCCAGATACTGAGTGCGAGCTACAATTTCTTGTCCGGGATAGCAGCCTTTTTTAAAGCTGACGCCGCCAATCGCATCCAAGTTGATCATTTGTGGTAAAAAGGCTTCTTGAGTCTCAGGCAAAATAACTGGAATCCCAGCTTGGATATTCAACCAATCCCAGCAGTTGGAACCAACAGCCCTCACATACTGGCTGAGGTGCTCCCAGATGATTAACGCATTCTCGACTGACACGAACAATTCCATGCGATAGGGAGCCAGGTAAAGGATGGTGACTTTTTCATGATGAGTAACGTGTAGCGGTTGATCCGAATTGCATGCTAAACCTGTAATTTCTTCTGCTAACGCAGCCGCATTCGGGCCGGCAAGGCCGATTCGAACGAGATCATCACTTACAGTGGTTAATTGTACTTTCGTGCGCAATATGTAAAGCGATAAGCGCTTTTGAATGAGAGGGCATAAACTGGCAGGCAATTGCATAAAGAAATCATCACCTTGCTGCCATAGTAAAAAAGTTGCCAGAATCCGGCCTTTAGGTGTGCAATAGCTGCCATATTGTGCCTTTCGCTGATTAATTTCCCTAATATCACAACTGAGTTGGCTTTGTAAGAAAGTTTGGGCATCTTCTCCAGAGAACCGAATCAAGCCGTAGTGGGAAAGATCAGTCAGAATGGTGCTGGTTTGTGTGTCTTTACGTTCTGCTGTGATATCACCAAAGTGAATCACACAATTATTTTCAATGATGGCGTGATGATTGCCTAAATAAGCTTGCCAGACTGGATTCATACAAAAAGAGATAGATAATGATGAGTATAATTATACGATATCCCGTTCAGGAAGAATCAAGAGCCAGTTTCAAAAAACTAACTTTGCTTATCATTTTATTTTGTGGCAAGAGATCGGAGCAAAATTTTTGTTCACTGGAGCAATACCTGATCGTTAAGTCATTGTATATGAGTTATTTGTTCATTCATCGCCAACCTTCGCATTTGCTCGCTATACTCCTTATTCTGACTCATTTTGCCGCAGCTGGTTTATTGTGGCCGCTGACATTGTCTTTGGGTATCAAGGTGGCTATCGTTGCTATACTGATGATGAGTCTGATTTATTATTTGAGGCAAGATGCTTTACTCACCGCAAACACTGCTGTACTAGCTTTTGTCCTATCCGATGAAATGCAATGTACACTAACAACACGAGCCGGCAAACGGATTGCTTGCGACATACTGAGTAGTACTTTCGTTGCACCTTATTTGACAGTGCTGAATCTGAAGCCGGTAGGAAAACTTCTTATGCGTAGTGTAGTGATATTGCCAGATAGTATTGATGCAGAGGAATTCAGACAATTACGGGTGTGGTTGCGTTGGAAGTGGAAAGATAACAGTGAAATTAAGTAATTTGGTATCGGGACTTAATAATTAATTGAAAAATAAAAAATCTATATTAGAAGTGTTGGAACAAGCAAAGAATTACTGGTTAATTCCAGAACAATAGAAGAATTACGACAGGTGCAGGCTGTAGTGCTGCCTTTGGGTTTGGATAGCAGACAGCTACAGCGTTAGGCACTTCAGTGGGCTGGTCAGGTCAACTTCGAATGCGTTTCATCCGCAATGAAGGCATGTGTAAGACAGTGAAATCTACCCGTGGTGGACGGTGTGGCGAGAAGAAGAAGCAGCTTTTCTAGCACCTCACAAAAAATTGACGAGGAGCGGCAAGCAGGAGGGCGACTGCATCTGATGTTTCAGGACGAAGCCCGCTTTGGGCGTGTTAA
>CBFGXU010000107.1:0-8341 GCA_965652935.1 uncultured Nitrosomonas sp. | reverse complement strand
AGAGCTTGGGGATTCAGCATAGCTTTCTCAATCAGTTCAATTAATTTTAGAAATTTTATTTAGATGACACAGTTACAGATTCATCGAGAGCAATGTGCAAGAACTTTTCATCCTGCATACTGTTGACTATGAAACCTGCATACATTTTGTCGCCGGGTGAAGCCTGTAATATGCGTGACTTTAAATTGATTGGCATGGGATAGCCGCCGAAATAAACAAAGGTTTCCTCGCACGTTTATCAAACCGAGAAACCAAGGCTTGGTCAGCGGAACACGCCCTAATTTAGGTATTGGTATGACTTCATTGACTTCAGTCATGGGTATCAGATAACGTTTTTTTCCCATTACCATGCCCAGTACAGCAGGTGATGTTTCATTATTATCTGCACTTTCTATCTGCTCGGTAAATGTACGGGGATATTCTTCATTATTCATGATGCCACTTAGATCGCTTTGTTTTGCCGCACTCCAGGCAGTTGATATAGATTATTCGTTACCTGCTTATTTTACTGTATTATCCGGCATGAAATTTTGAATTCTGTGGAGTTAATTAAATGAAATATCTCAACCCATATTGCCTGTCGCTTATTTTACTTTCCCCCTTTCTGACTGGCTGTGTTCCCATGTTTACAGTTAGCACGGCAGCGGGATCTGGGGCTTATGTCTCAGAAGATCGTAGAACCAGCGGCACGTTCATCGAAGATGAGGGAATTGAACTAAAGAGTGCACGGCGTATTCATCAGCAATTTGGCAATAGTGTGCATATCAATGTCACCAGTTATAACCGCATAGTGCTCCTAACAGGCGAGGCTCCTACGGAGGCCGTTAAAATGGATATTGAGAGACTGATCATGGGCGTCGATAATGTGCGCAAGATTTACAATGAGATCGCTGTTGCAGGTAACACCTCTCTGGCTTCCCGCAGTAACGATTCGCTGATCACATCCAAGGTAAAGGCGCGCTTTCTCACTGAACGCAAATTTCAAATCAATCACGTCAAAATTGTGACGGAAAATGAGGTGGTTTATTTGCTCGGGGTCGTTACACGACAAGAAGCTGAAAACGCTGCTCAAATTGCCAGCTCTACTGCTGGTGTCAAAAAGGTTGTCAAAGTGTTTGAATATCTGAACTAATTTTTACCAATTATCTTTTTATGCTGCCAGCCGATCTGCTAGCTCATTTGCATGGTGCCTTCCCACCTGATCGCTTTTATACGGATCCGGTCGATTGTTATACCTACGCTTATGACAACAGCCGTAAAATTTTTCCACCAGATGCTGTGCTGTTTCCTCTGACCGCTGAAGAGGTGCAGTACATCGTTTTGCTATGCAATCAATATCATGTTCCACTTGTTCCTCGTGGACGTGGCACCGGAACAGCTGGAGGCAGCTTGCCGGAGTTAGGTGGCATCGCTTTATCCTTGGAACGAATGCTTAACATCATATCGGTTGATCCGGCAAATCGGGTCATTGTGGCTGAGCCCGGCGTATTGAATCAATCGATACAGGACGCTGCCAAGCCGCATGGTTTCTTCTGGCCGCCCGATCCTTCCAGTGCCATGTTTTCGAGCATCGGCGGAAACATAGCAACCAGTGCTGGCGGCCCTCATGCCGTTAAGTATGGTACAACCCGAGAACATGTTTTAGGCTTAAAGGCCGTGACAGGCGCGGGAGATTTCATTACAACAGGCTGCTACACCACCAAGGGAGTCGTCGGCTATGACCTTACCCGGCTTCTGATTGGATCGGAAGGCACATTAGCGATTATTACCGAAGCGACCCTCAAACTTACCGCCCTGCCCGGTGCCGTTGCAGGCATTACTGCTCATTTCGATGATTTGTCAAGTTGCACAGCAGCTATTGTAAAAATTATGGCGCTGCCACAACTGCCAAGCGCTCTCGAATTCCTGGATTCAGGTTCGCTAAACCTGATACGCGGGCGTTATCCAGCTATGTTGCCTGCGGATACAAATGCCATGTTGATGATAGAAGTCGATGGTTCTAGTACCGATATTTCTATTGCTTTGTCTGCAATTCTTGAAGCATGTCAGACTGACGGATTGATTCATGCCAGTCGGGTGGATAACACTGCGGCGCTGTGGAAAGCGCGCAAAGCTTTATCTCCTTTATTGCGCGAAATCGCACCTAAAAAGATTAATGAAGATGTTGTAGTACCCGTGAATACACTGCCTCAGTTTCTACACGAATTGGCACAATTGAGCACCCACTATCAATTACACAATGTTAATTTCGGGCACGCAGGGAATGGAAACATTCATGTGAATCTGCTGATTAATCCTGATGATGCGAGCGAAGTCGCTCGAGCTGAACGCTGTTTGGACGAGGTATTTGACTTAGTTATCAGGCTCAGAGGGACATTATCTGGTGAACATGGCGTTGGCAGCGAGAAACGTGCTTTTATTACCAAAGAAATCGATCGAACAACATTAGATTTAATGAAGAATATTAAAAGATTATTTGATCCTAATAATATCCTCAATCCCGGAAAATTATTCCCTGCAACTAACTGAGTTTAAGAGCTTGCAATATCTGGTCAATCGAGACTGATCAACGATATTGCAAGCGCATGCATTTATTGTGCTTAAGGTTAAGGGAAAGTCTAGAAAAAGAAGTAATGATCTACCAGCAATGCTACGAATAATAATGCCAAATAAAGTATCGAATAACGAAATGCTTCCCGGGCTAATTGATCACTATAATTGCGATAAATTTCTATAGCGTAATACATAAAGACGCCATTTAACAAAACTGAGCTCACCAGATAGATCAACCCGCTCATTTGCGTAATATATGGCAATGTGGTAACTATGCACAAAATAACTGTATATAGCAGAACATGCAAACGAGTAAATTGATCGCCATGAGTTACCGGAAGCATAGGCATACCGATCGAGGCGTATTCATTTTTCCTATACAGAGCCAGCGCCCAGAAATGCGGTGGTGTCCAGGCAAAAATAATCAAGAATAGCAGCAACGCATCACTGGAAATTTCACCAGTAACTGCTGCCCAGCCCAGCACTGGCGGCATAGCGCCCGATGCGCCTCCGATTACAATATTTTGTGGCGTTAACGGCTTCAAAATCACTGTGTAAATAATAGCGTAGCCCACAAAAGTACCCAGTGTTAACCACATTGTAAGTTCGTTGACCCAGTAATAGAGAATAAAAAGCCCTAATCCACCAACAATCAAGAGAAAAAATGTAGTTTCGGGTACGCTCACTTTCCCTTGCGGCAGTGGCCGACCTTTTGTCCTCGCCATTAC
The DNA here is from genome assembly GCA_965652935.1 of uncultured Nitrosomonas sp. Lineage (GTDB taxonomy): Bacteria > Pseudomonadota > Gammaproteobacteria > Burkholderiales > Nitrosomonadaceae > Nitrosomonas. The sequence continues at coordinate 5,060 of CBFGXU010000107.1, read as the reverse complement.
AGCATCCATTTTCTGCTCTACCAGGCAATTTAAAGCAGCGGCTGCACCGGCTACTAATGCAATGCCTAATGTTCCAAAAACCAGGATATCCAATGGAACTGCCCCAGGGACTGCCAAAAACATTCCGATAACTGCAGTAAAAACAATCAACGATACAACCCGTGGTTTTGTTAATCGATAAAACTGACTGATACGTGATGCTGTCTCATACCAAGCTAAACTACTAGCCATGTCATTGATCTCCTCTATTCATACAAATCGAATATTCTTATTTTCTAATTCATGCAGACAATCTGTCATGTATGTGTTCTGCGCTTTTAGTGCTCCATCTGCGATACATGTAATAATCGTTTTATGTCTTTGCCCATTTTTGTGCCATTTACTTTTTCAGGAAAACGCATCATTAAATTACCTATCGGGTCAATAAGATAGATATGCTTTGTTTGTGTTTCTTCAGTTTCAATAAAACTAAGAATTTCGCTATCTTTTGCATTGACAAAAAATGTACCTTCATACTGTTTGGCTAATTCAGCATCAGGAACAACATTGTCATTAATCAGCCAAAGCCGTTCAAGACGATGCTTTTCTTTGCCTTGCACCAGCCGCACCTGGCGCATGATAAATAATTTCTCCTGGCAGGCCTTATCACAGTGACCCGAATCTATAGTTACTAAAACCCACTTGCCATGTAAATCTTTCATTCGGAGAATCGTATTGTCACTTTGATTTGTACCTTTTCCACTAACCTTGACAATAGGAATTAGATCACCGTAATGAGTGCTTTCTGGTCTGTATTCTGAAAAATATAAGGTATAAGAAATAATGACCGGTGCGCACATTAATGCCAGCAACAGTATGAACTTACGCCTATTAGCTTTTTGAATTTTTTCGTCTAACATTTAATACTAAAAAAATAATTAGTGCTGTGGCTGCCAATGAAAACCATTGAATCGCATAGCCTATATTTTTGGATGCACCAGAATCAGGTTTATCCCAAACTCGAATTAGACCATCTTCTACCTTGTCTTTTTGTAACACCATTATTGGTTGCAATTCTAGATCCGTCACAACCTGATATCGCTGCAGATCAAAATTGCCCCAAACCTTGCCAACTGGCAGCACCTTATCTGATAGTTGCAAAGCTCTTGATTCTGGGGATACCACAACACCAGTTACTTTAACAGGCCCACTAATTTCTGGAATCAGTGGCAGTATCGTTCGATCATAACCTGTCGCAATCCATCCTCTGTTAATCGCAACGCTTAATGAGCTGTTCGCAATCTTTAGCGGCGTGATTACATGATATCCTGCTCGACCTTTATAAGTTTTGTTGTCCAGATATATCGTATGCTCGGACAAATACTCACCACGTACCTCTATATTACGGTACTGAAAATCTTCTAATTTTATTAAAACCTCAGGAAGCGTGATGGCTGGCTCTGCCGCATATTGCTCTAATTGTTCATGCTGTGCATTCTTTTCATCTGCACGGGATAATTGCCATTTACCCAATTCCATAAAAACAAATACTGAAATTGTAGTTACGATAATCGCCCATAACCTAGGTTCAAAACGGTATCCCAATACAATCATCTTCAATTTGTATAATTTGATAGGATTACTTATGCGACTATCAAAATGAGCAATTTTTACCTTTTCATAGAAGCTTGCGAAAAAGATTCCGAGCTTTTACTCTTGGTGACCAAAACTTCTATTCCAATGAATCAAGCAAAAAACCCGAAATCTTTATTTATGTTGTTGCCCAACCTACTATTTACTTACATCAGATACACGAAAATAAACAGTCCTAGCCATACCACGTCAACAAAGTGCCAGTACCAAGCCACACCTTCAAACCCGAAGTGATGCTCAGGGGTGAAATGCCCTGCAACACTACGAAAATAGATGACAATCAGCATGATGGTACCGATGGTTACATGAAAGCCATGAAAACCTGTCAACATGAAAAATGTCGAACCATATGCCCCGGTTGTTAATTTCAGATTAAGGTCATTATAAGCATGCACATATTCATAAGCTTGGCAGCCTATAAACAATGCACCCAAGAAAATAGTCGCCAGCAACCAATTTTTTAGAGCATTGCGTCTGTTTTCCTTCAATGCCCAGTGAGCCAGCGTAACCGTAACACCTGAAGTTAACAATAATAATGTATTAAATGCTGGCAATCCCCAAGCACCCATCGGAGTAAATTGCTCATGCACTCCAGGTCCTGCAGTTGGCCATTTACCATCATAGGTAGACCAGAATTCATTTCCTAATACTGTACTTTCTTCCATCAGCCAGGGTATGGATAAATTACGCATATAGAATAAAGCACCAAAGAATGCGCAGAAAAACATTACTTCAGTAAAAATAAACCAACTCATACCCCAACGGAATGAAAGATCGACTTGCTCACCATACTTACCACTTTCACTTTCCCGAGCTACAGTACCAAACCAGCCAAACAACATATAGATCAAAATAGCAAAGCCTATTGCTAATAAACCATAGCCCAATTCTATTTTGTTCATGGTTAAAGCTGCGCCTGATCCCATGAATAAAATTGCAGTTGATCCAATTATTGGATACGACGACGGAGCTGGAACATAATAATGTCCGGATTCCTGACTCATTCTTACCTCCTCCTACTTTGATTTATTCATCTTTAATTAACAATTAATCTAACCAACAACATCAAACTAATTACAAATAATATACCCCCGATAATCCCACCTATAATTACTTGAGCTGGTTTCAATGTTGCAGCATCATGCTCAAGATCACTCTTTTTACGAATTCCCATGAAGGCGAACATTACTGCTTTGGCCACTTGCCAAACACTTGCGCCAGTTTGTTTTTCTGTAACTTTATTCAAACTTTCGCTTCCTTATTTTTTAGCCGTACTCGCACTATCAGGTAATTGAAAAAAAGTATATGAAACAGTCACAGTGTGTATATCTGCAGGTAACCCTGGCTCGATTACAAATTGAACTGGCATTTGCCTAGTTTCATTAGGCTTTAACACCTGTTTAGTAAAACAAAAGCATTCAAATTTCTTCAAATGCTTATCCAAAAAACGTGGACTATAGCTGGGTATTGCTTGCCCGCTAATTTCACGATCTGAATTATTGGTAATCTCATACATCACACTGATCGATTCGCCTGGATGAATACGAGCACTGGTTTGCAGCGGCTTAAATTGCCAAGGTAAACCTCTTGTATTGGCATCAAACTCAACTGTTACCCAGCGCTCTTCATCCACCCAGTTATCACTAACCCGTACGTCTGGTCGCAGCAGATTATTAATTCCGGTTACTTCACAAAACTTCTCATAGAATGGCACAAGGGCAAAACCAAAAGCAAACATTATCAATGTGAAAACCAACAGCTTTCGCATCATCAAAACATTCGCTTTTAAGTTCCTAACTACCATACTTTTAATATAACCGTTAAATAAATTGCTGCAACTATAATGAACAGAAATATTGCCGTCCTATATTTTCTGCGCTTTATATCTGTCTCTTGTGACATACCTTTCTCTTACTTTTTCTACTTAATAATAGGTGGTGTTTCAAAACTATGATATGGCGCAGGTGTTGGCAAATGCGTCCATTCCAGCGTTGTTGCACCATCCCATGGTTTTTCGGGTGCTTTCTCTCCGCTACGAATGCAATTAATCATAATGTATAGGAAAAGAAGCTGAGATAACCCAAATCCAAATGCACCGATACTGGATATCATATTGAAGTCAGCAAATTGCAAATTATAATCCGGAATTCTACGTGGCATACCTGCTAGCCCTAGGAAATGCTGCACGAAGAATGTCAAATTAAAGAAGAACATCGACAACCAGAAATGCCATTTGCCCAATGTTTCGTTGTACATACGACCGGTCCATTTGGGTATCCAGTAATAAGCGCCGGCAAACAGTGAAAATAATGCTCCTGAAACCAATACATAATGGAAATGAGCAATTACATAATAAGTGTCTTGAACTTGTATATCGATTGGAACAATCGCACAGATTACACCACTAAATCCACCGATCACAAACAGAAAAATAAAGCCTATTGCGAATAGCATTGGTGTTTCAAATGACATCGAACCACGCCACATCGTCGCTGTCCAGTTAAACACCTTAACGCCAGTCGGTACAGCAATCAACATTGTTGCATACATAAAAAACAGTTGACCGACTGCTGGCATACCAGCTGTGAACATATGATGCGCCCACACTATACAGGAAAGAATTGCAATGGATGCTGTCGCATAAACCATTGATGAATAGCCAAACAGAGGTTTGCGTGAGAAGCTTGGAATAATCTCAGACACAATACCGAATGCAGGCAGAATCATAATGTAAACTTCTGGATGACCAAAAAACCAGAAGATGTGCTGAAACATTACCGGATCACCACCGCCAGCCGCATTAAAGAAGCTGGTTCCAAAATGACGATCTGTCAGCAGCATGGTGACTACCCCGGCCAACACTGGCATAACCAGAACCAGTAAATAAGCAGTAATCAACCATGTCCATACGAACATCGGCATTTTCATCAATGTCATGCCTGGTGCACGCATATTTAAAATGGTCGTGATGATATTAATTGAACCCATGATTGATGAAGCACCCAAAATATGAACTGCAAAAATCATCAGATCAACGCCTATACCACCTTGAGTAGAAAGAGGTGGATAGAATGTCCAACCCCCTGCTGCAGCACCACCTGGCGCAAAGAAGGAACTTACTAGCAAAGTTCCTGCTACTGGCAATAGCCAGAAACTCCAGTTATTCATCCGCGCAAAAGCCATATCAGGGGCACCAATCATTATAGGCACTTGCCAGTTAGCGAAACCTACAAAAGCCGGCATAATGGCGCCAAACACCATAATCAGGCCGTGTAATGTTGTAAATTGATTAAATAACTCAGGCTCTAATATCTGAATGCCCGGCTGATATAACTCAGCGCGGATTCCCATCGCCAAAAAGCCACCAATCAGGAACATTGTAAAACTGAACCACAAATACATTGTGCCAATGTCTTTATGATTAGTTG